>NZ_JBHTJT010000060.1:0-300038 GCF_042676185.1 Tropicimonas aquimaris
TGCAGCCCAACTTCAACCAACCCGAAAGGTCGCATGACGACCGGACCAGAAACGGGGTGAAGTCCCTGGCGACGGCTGACAATCGCACAGCACTGACTGATTTGTCGGGGCAATGGATCGACCGGGTTCATGCATCTGCCCCGCCCAAATGGATCACGCTGGACATGGACAGCTCGGTCAGCCCGACCCACGGCACGCAAGAGGGCACCGCGTGGAACGGGCATTTAGGCTGCATGTGCTATCACCCGCTGTTCGTCTTCAATCAGTTCGGCCATCTTGAACGTTGCGCTCTGCGCCCCGGCAATGTGCACAGCGCCGACGGATGGGAAGAGGTTCTAAAGCCCGTCATCGCGCGATATGCGGATCGTCACCTGATGCGGTTCTTTCGGGCTGATGCCGCATTTGGCATTCCGGGCCTCTGCGAGATGCTGGAAGCCGAGGATTACTTCTATGCCATCCGGCTGCGTGCCAACCGTGTTCTGCAAGGCAGGATCGCGCATCTGCTCAATAGGCCCGTGGGACGACCGCCGAACCATGTGCGGCGCTTCTACAGCGACTTTGAGTATCAGGCGTCATCGTGGGACAACCCCCGGCGGGTCATAGCCAAGGTCGAGTGGCATCCGGGCGAGCTGTTCCCGAGGGTCGGCTTTGTCGTGACCAACCTGCCGATGGACCCAGACTGGATCATCCGCTTTTACAATCAGCGTGGCACCGCTGAGCAGCACATCAAGGAAGGCAAGCAGGCGATCAACTGGACGCGACTGTCCTGCAAAGGCATGGCACAGAATGAGGTGCGGCTTCAGCTTCATGCATTGGCGTACAATCTCGGCATCTTCTTGCAAGACACAGACCTTCCCGAGGAGATAGCCGATTGGTCGTTGACGAGCCTCCAGACCCGGCTGATCAAGATTGGTGCGCGGGTTGTCCGCCATGCCCGTGCCATCACGTTCCAACTGGCCGAGGTGTCTGTCAGCGGTGATCTGTTCACCCGCATACTCGCGGCCATCCATCGGCTGCGTGAGCCGCCGGTTCCCGGATGAGGACCAAAGCAGCAGAACCGCGGGGAAAGAGGCTCGACCGGGCTGTCCAAACGGGTATCGATCAGACCAAATTCCGGAGCAACCCCACCGTCGTGACCAGAAATCGTACTCAGTTCACGCGTCAGATGCCCAACCACGGGACATCTCGAACAGAAGGCTTGATCGAGCCGCTGAACAGCAACATTATGCAGGACGAGGCGTTCTACTTGGGGAATGTCGGTCTATGCTGGTTGTCTTTTGGGTTGTGCGGGACTCGGGTCGCCTGCCGGCCCGGGTCGGTGAACTTGAAAGGTTGTGTCCGCAATGGAACCCCTGACTATTCCGCCCAAATACCAATCTCTCCGCGGTTGCCGGATCCTGGTCACCGGGGCCGCCGGCTTCATCGGCGGCGCCCTGCTGCACCGCCTTGCCGGATACGGTCTCGACGTCACCGGTACCACCTGGCACGCGCCGGAGGCGGAGGCGCTGCGGGCCGAGGGGCTCAAGGCCGAGGTGCTGGATCTGGCGTCCGACGCGCCGTTTGAGCCGCATGTCGCGGACATCGACATCGTCTTCAACATCGCCGCGATGTTCCAGGAGACCGAATTCGACGAGGCGATGTACCAGAAAGTCAACGCGGACGGGGCGCTGAAGCTCTGCCAGGCCGCCGCCGCGGCCGGGGTGACGCGCTTCGTGCAATGCTCGACCGTCGGCGTGCATGGCCATGTCCAGGAGATCCCCTGCAAGGAGACCTCGCCCTTCAACCCGATGGACGGCTATCACCGCACCAAGCTGGCCGGCGAACTGGCGATCCTCGACTTCGCCCGCGGCCTGCCCGAAGACGGCATGGTGGTGACGGTGGATCGCCCGGCGATGGTCTACGGTCCCACCGACACACGGATGCTGAAGCTGTTCAAGAGGGTTCTGGACGGGAAATTCGTGATGATCGGCGACGGCAAGACCCTCGCCCATCTGGGGTTCATCGACGACCAGGTCGACAGTTTCCTCGATTGCGCGGTGGCGCCGCGCGACCAGGTGCATTGCGAGGTGTTCAACATCGCCTCCGACGACCCGATCATGCTCGACGATCTGGTGCAGATGATCGCGGAGTACGGCGGCGTCTCCGTGCCGAAATGGAAGATCCCGGTGGCGCCGCTCTGGGCCGCCGGGTGGCTCTGCGAGGCGCTTTGGGCGCCGTTCGGGTCCCGCCCGCCGCTGTCCCGCCGCCGGATCGGCTTTTTCACCCATAACCGGGCCTTCGACCTGACCAAGGCGCGGCAGAAGCTCGGCTATGTCTCGAAATGGGACCACCGGGCGGGGGTGGCCCGCACGATCGACTGGTATCGCGCCGAAGGCCTGATTTAGAGACTATGTCAAAGCGCCCAGCCGGGGACCTCCGGATCAGAGTGAGCATCCGGTGAACCCGACCTGTCGGCTCTGATCTCGTGTCCGCAAAAAACCCACTAGCCCCGCCACGAAGAGTACCAGAAGCAGCCAAAGTCCATCGCCCTTGATGAAGGCTTCGAAGGCTTGGGAAAGATCTTCCAGTTTCATGATTTCAATTGGGTAGGCTGCCGACGGAGAGGTATTACGCTTTGCCATGAACGGAAGCCGCTCCAGTCAGCCACGAATACTGGGCCCAAACCTGTTGCTTCAAAGGGACTTGTCTGGCACTGCGGCCGCTCTTTGATGGGTCCTTGATCAGCAAATCCGATCAACAACGAAACGCCGCCGTCAACGCCAAGCCATCAGTCTTTGGTTCGAATTCCTAGCCGGTCGCCTCGACCGCCCTGCCCCGGATCGACGCTTCGCGTGAGTCCGGATAAGGCCCCGATGCGGGCTGCAAAGCGAGGACATGGTCAAGCTGCGCGGAGGGCTCGATGGCACCAAGACGAGCCACGCGCACCTTCGTGACGGCCTCGGGGGGCGCGATCCCGAAGTCGATCATCAGCCGTGAGGCGATGGTGCCCGACCGTCTATTCGGCGGCGAGGCTCTCGAGGTAGTCACCCCATCTCTGCCACCACTCCCCCGCGGCCTTGTTATGGGTCGCAGCGTTGTAGATGCTGTCGACGCCGCCGCCCGCGACGTGATTGGTGAGGCGGTCACAGACCTCGCGGGGACACCCGTTCTCCGCCGTCCAGGTCAACGCCGCGTGCCGAAGGCTATGGGACGTGAAGGCCTTGGGGATGCCCAGAGCCGACTGTGATCGATCCTACCGAAATTTACATAGAGGTTGAGGGCGGCGCCTGAGCTTTTGAAGAAGCGAGGATATTTGGGGCGTTCAGCATCACCGGCGCATCACCGCAGGTCTCAAAGTTGACTGCATGCAGCGTGAAAAGGCGGCGAAGGCACGGTGTGTCTGGTTCGAACTCGATCCGGCGACTTGAGCACAACCGTCAGATGTCTCAGTCGCGGGACAAAGCGGACCTTTCCCGATAGGAGCGTCGCTGGCGCTCGCGGGACGTGTCCGCCGACTTGTAGTGGAAGCACGAAAGTTCTTTCAGTGAAGTCGCAACTGCGGCTATCCTCTCCCGCGTCACATCCACAGCAGATAGGAGCACATGGTAATGTCCCGAAACACGCTCGTCATCGCTGCGGTCGCGGTCTTCATCGTGATTATTCTGTTCTCCTTGTTCAGCGGTGGCGGAGATGAGGCGCCCGCCCCGGAAGCCGGGGCCGAGGCACCAGCAGCCCAGTAACGCAGACGAATTTCACTTCTGCCCAAAACGACCATTCGTTGCAGGAGTTTCAAACTCGGGCTCAGTGGCCTTTGCTGCCACGAATAGCCCCGTCGTGGAAGGAACAGAAGGATAGAAAGCGCGCCTGATTTCCAGTGAAGCGGGCAGAAAAGTCGGTTCAGGAGCCGCAGCTCGCCTCGCTGCTCAGGAAGCTGAGAAAGAGAAAGATGAGGGCATTGATCGAACAGGAGTAGCACCGGCCGAGGCGACGCATCATCAGCGACCCGGATCCTGACCCGGATGGTTGCTGGACCCGGGATGAGCGGCTTGTCCAACGCGACCTGACTCAAGACTCCTCCGCCCCAGAGTTCTCTGAGACACCCGTTTGCATCGACGCGGCCACGGGCTGGCTGTCCGTCTGGTCAGGTCTGAACTGGGCTGGCGAGCGTTGGCCGTGTCGCTCGATCAGCCATTCCTCGTTGCAGGTCTTCCGGAATGCGATCAGCGCCTCGCGGAGGTCTTCGACGGTGTCGAAGGTTCTGACCTACAGCAGGTTCACCTTGAGGGTTCGGATGAAGCGCTTGGCGCAGCCGTTGCCCTTTGGGGTTCAGACGAAGGACGGCGAGAACGAGATGCCCAGCTACCGGATCTCGCTTTGAAAGTCGTGAGACCTGTACTGTGACCCATGATCGCGGCGCAGGCTCAGCCCGACGGCGACATGCTTGCCGATAGCACGAAAGCGGGCCGCGCCCCCCTGGCGCACCGGCTCCAGCGCCCCCTAGCGTTTGCCGCGCATCGCGGCATGGATGCCGACGCACTCGGCCAAGCAATGATCGACGGCGTCAAACATCGCCACTTGGCCGTGCTCCGTCGTAACCGCGGCCGGCATGTCGGTGCCCCACATCGTGTCGACCGTCTCAGGGATGATCGTGCCATCGTGAGCCCGCGGCCCGCGCAGGGGTTGCCCGGCCCGTGTCCGCCGAGAGGCCGTTCTCCCTCATCAGGCGGCGC
The DNA here is from genome assembly GCF_042676185.1 of Tropicimonas aquimaris. Taxonomy (NCBI): domain Bacteria; kingdom Pseudomonadati; phylum Pseudomonadota; class Alphaproteobacteria; order Rhodobacterales; family Roseobacteraceae; genus Tropicimonas; species Tropicimonas aquimaris. Next base: position 4,710 of record NZ_JBHTJT010000060.1, read on the forward strand.
ACGCGATCCTTCGAGGTCAGCACACCCTTATGACGCAGGCGAGCCCACCGCACGGCGGCAAACCATGTCTGCGAACTTCACAGTCAGGATATCCGCTTAGGTCCTCGAGCGAAGACTATGCAGTCTTTCAATCCGCTTAGGTGTAAGTCATGTGCCTGTCCGTATGAGTGAATGCAGAGCGAGGACATGGTCAAGCTGCGCGTAGGTCTAGTTGGCACCAAGACGAGCCACGCGCACCTTCGTGATGGCCTCGGGACGCGCGATCCCGAAGTCGATCATCAACCGTGCGGCGATGGCGCACGACCGTCTATTCGGCGGCGAGGCTCTCGAGGTAGTCACCCCATTTCTGCCACCACTCCCCCGCGGCCTTGTTGTGGGTCGCGGCGTTGTAGATGCTGTCGACGCCGCCGCCCGCGACGTGATTGGTGAGGCGGTCCCGGACCTCGCGCGGACACCCGTTCTCAGCAGCCCAGGTCAATGCCGCGTGCCGAAGGCTATGGGACGTGAAGGTCTTGGGGACGCCCAGCAACGACCGGTTCGACGCCAGCTGTTGCTGCACGAACAGAGCGGATCTGGGTCGCGCCAAGTCGCGCGGAGAGGGAAAGACGAAGGCTGACGGGAATTGCCTGTCTTTGAGGCCCTGCAGGATCTCGCGCGCCTGCCTCGAAAGCAGGATCAGGTGTTCGCAACCGTTCTTTGCCCTTTCCGCAGGGAGCATCCATCGACCATTGGCAACGTCGATCTCGGCCCAAGCCATCCTCGTGACCTCGGAGATCCGGCACATCGTGAGCGCCTGCAGCCGAAGAACCTCTCCGCTGGTCAAGCCGCCGAGCCCCTTCATATAGCTGCGAAGCTCATTCTCGGTCGGCTTGTGGTTCTTCGCCTTTCGGTTCGGCAGAAAGACGTTTCGAACAGGGTTGTCGGTCGTCGGAGGCAACCAGGTCCCACCCAGGGTCGATATCTTGCGGGTCCGCCCCACTGCGACATTGTACATTGTCTGGATCAGCGACCGGACCTTCTCGGCCTCCCGCGGCGTGCCCGACGAATGAATCCGGTCGAGGAGTTCAGATGCCTCGCGGAACGTGAAGTCTGTCGCCGGCAGGTGACCGTACTCCGGAAGTACGTGACGTATCAGCATCCGCTCATCCTCTCTCCAGCTGCGTTTGACCTTGCGGGCGTACCGCTCGAGGTACAGGTCACACAGCGCCCGGACCGTCACGCCCTCCCCGACTGAGTCTACTTCCCTTCCATTCGCCGCTGGCTCATTATCCTGGCTGCCAAGCCCCTTCAGCCGGTCCCAAAGGTCATGCGCTTCTGCAAGCGAAAGCCTTGGGAAGTCTCCCAATTCCATCTCGATCTGCTTGCCGCTACTCGATTGCCGGTACCGGAACAGCCAGGTTTTCCTCGCGGCCTGGCCGCATCGCAGGATCAGGCCTGGGCGGTTGGGATCTACCAGCTCCTTCCCCGGTCCAATTCGTTGGTAGGCGCCTTCGGACGGGCTCTCAGCTGCCTTGCTTTCAATCGATATACGTTCGGCTTCTAGCAACAACCGCCGGAGTTCGCCCTGGACGCCCATGCCTAGCGCTGAGACGATGAGAGCATGCGCTGGATTCAGAGGTCCGGTTTTCATAGAAGTCATCCAAGAGTACTCCTTGAAGCAGGCGTTGCCATCCTGGCTCGCCCAACCTCGACCGGGTGCGATGGAGCCCACCGAAGGACAAAGATGAATCGCAGACCCAAATCAGGTCTTGAGACCTAAAATGGCTCACGCCAGCCAGTCAAGTCTTTGCGGTGTGCAGATCCGAGCTGCCCGCGGCGCCCTACGCTGGAGCGTCGAAGACCTTGCGGAGAGAAGCGGGGTCAGTGGCAGCACGATCAAACGCATCGAGGCGACAGAAGGCGCCCCGAAGAGCACCGCTCCCAACCTGATGGCGATCAGATCCACCTTGGAAGCTGAGGGCATCGAGTTCATCGGCAGTCTGAACGATCGACCCGGTATTCGTATGGCACGAGCGAAACCATAGCATTTCACGGTCATCCGCATGGTGATTGCACGGAGGTCCAATGCCTAGGGATTGGGACCGTTGACTTGGTTGCAAACACCACGCCGGACTCAATGAAGCCCCTCGACGTCAGGGAGGTTTGATGAGAACTCGTTTTGGTATTTTCCCAATGAGGAACATACTTCGGTTCAGTTCGTTCGCGAAATATTTCTTAATTAACATTGGGCCGATTAAGCACCTCACGACAAATCCATAAAGTATTGCGAAGTTTCCGCAACGCATATCTTGAATTTAGGGAAGAACCAGGTCGGGCAGCAACCGGTTGAAGTACTCGACAGTGAACTGCAGTCCCTTTTCCAGAGGAATTTTCGGTTCCCAGTCGAGCAAGGTCCTAGCCCGGCCTATCTCTGGCTGGCGTTGCCTCGGATCGTCAGCCGGCAATTCCTCGAATACAAGCTCCGAGCCCTGCCCTGTTAGCTCGATAACCTTCTTTGCTAATTCCAAGATTGTAAACTCACCAGGGTTTCCAAGATTGATTGGCCCGACAATGCTTCCATCTGAATCCATCAACTTGATAAATCCATCTACAAGATCATCAACGTAACAAAAAGACCGCGTTTGGCTGCCATCCCCGTAAATTGTAATGGGAAGCCCGGAAAGGGCCTGAACGATGAAATTGGATACCACGCGCCCGTCGGCATGATGCATGCGCGGCCCGTACGTGTTGAAGATTCGGGCCACCTTAATATCCAAGCCGTGCTGCCGGTGATAGTCAAAGAACAGCGTTTCGGCACAGCGCTTGCCCTCATCATAACAAGACCTAGTTCCGATTGGGTTGACATTACCCCAATACTCCTCAGGCTGTGGATGCACGTGAGGATCTCCATAAACCTCACTGGTCGAGGCTTGAAAAATCTTGCAGCGAAGCCGCTTCGCTAGCCCCAGCATATTAATAGCTCCATGCACTGACGTCTTGGTCGTTTGCACAGGATCGTGTTGATAGTGAATTGGAGAGGCCGGACAGGCGAGATTATAGATCTCATCCACCTCAACGTAGAGTGGGAAGGTCACATCGTGGCGCATGAACTCAAAGCGCGGATTCCCGTGCAGGTGATCGATATTGCGCTTAGTGCCCGTGAACAGGTTATCCAAGCACAGCACCTCATGCCCCTGCTCAAGCAGCTTGTCGATTAAATGTGACCCAATAAAACCTGCTCCGCCTGTAACAAGGATCCGCTTTCGGCTGTCGTAAAGCCTCGCCATGATTTACTCGCTTTTCTGTTTTGGAAATGAACCGATCGTTATTGGCTCTGCTCTCGGATCAGCAACCTGATTGTTCGGAAATACCACGCCTTGTAAGCTGCATAATGGTAGCCCGCGCCCCCATCGAGTAAGCCACCTTTTAAGACATAGGTAAAGACGAAATAGAAAGTGGAGTACCACCATTTCGAGACGTTACGGTATTTGAAGGTCTGGCGTGGCGTAAATGCCGCCCAAGCATCTTCGTCATCTTTGATGAGGGCATATCTTCGAGCCTCCCACAGTGCATAGTTCATGTGGCGCTCGATAAACTTGCCGACGCCTTTGTAGTCGCGGTGATCGATGGGCGTGGAGATCTCACCGATCTCTCCGTCGATGATCGGATGCTCATGGATTTCCATATCCAACGTGCTCCAACCCTCCTCATCAATTCTCTCATATAATCCGCAACCATAACGGAACAATGCCAGCTTGCGCTGCGCAACCCCGTAGTTCAGTTTCTTTCCAAGGAAGTAGTTGGTATAGTTCAACCAGTAGCCGTTGAAGGTCTCATCCTTCAAAGCTACGAAAAGCGCTTCGCAAAACGCATCGTCGATGAACTCGTCTGCATCTAGGAAAAGTATCCATGGCTGCGTTGGCCGATCATTCATTAGAAACCAGTTTCGTTTCTTGGGGAACTTGCCGTTCCAGGCGAATTGTACGACCCGTGCACCGAACTCCTCCGCAATTTCCTGAGTTCGGTCCGTAGACCCGCTATCGATTACAATGACCTCAGAGAAGCGATTCAAACGCTTTAAACACTTGGCAAGGTTTGCCTCTTCATTTTTCACAGGAACCGCGACGGTAACAGGCAGCTTGCCCCGCATATCTAGGTTATCTCTCATAGTGTATCTCGAATGTCAGGTTGTCTGAAGGAATTCTACTCGTCCCGCTTGCGCAGAATGGTCGCCGGATTGCCGACAACGATCGTGTTCTCGGCCACGTCGCGCGTTGCAACGGCCCTTGCCCCAACGATGGCGCGCCCGCCGATCGTGACCCCGGGCCCGATGTAGGCGTCTGCGCAGACCCAAGCGTCTGGTCCCACCACAATAGGCGTCTTAAGAAGCGCCATATGCGGGTCGCGCCAATCATGCGTGCCGGCACAGAGATGCGCCCCCTGCGAGATCGTCGTTCTTGGACCAACACGGATTTCGCCGAGGGCATAAAGAATTGCTCGATCACCGATTGCACATTGATCGCCGAGTGTAAGGTTCCAAGGAATAATTATGCGCGCTGTCGGATAGATGTGTACGTTCCGACCAACAGCGGCGCCGAAAAGGCGCAATAGCCAACATCGCCACCCCCACAAAGGACGCGGACTGAACCGAAACAATGGCCATGATAAATCCCAAAGCAACCTAACGATGAGTTGTTTCCGTGTCCACTTGGTGGCACGCCGGTTGGCGGCGATGTCGATTTCAGGCGCAGGCATCGCCTGTTCCTTTCGAATGATCCGCCACCATGGCGCGATACTCATCTAGGTGGCGGTTCGCGATGCACTGCCACGCGAACCGTCGTTCCACGAGGTCTCTGCCGCAGCGACCAATCTCGAACAGATCGCGCCGCTCCAACGCTCTCCTCAGAGATGACGGATCTTGGCCACTGGAAATCTCTAATGCCGCGCCAGCCGAAAAACCTTCGGGCAGATTACATGCAGTGGTCATTAACACCGGCAGGCCGAAAGACCACGCCTCAAGCACGGCCATGGGAAGCCCCTCAGAATGTGATGGCAAGATGAACGCATCAGCGCGCTGCAGCGCCTCTTCCTTAGCTGCGCCCGAGAGCGGGCCCGTGAAGGTCAAGTTAGTGGTGAGATCCAACCGCGCAGCTAGTTTCTCCAACTCGGCACGGTGTCCACGCTCATCCGGCCCGGCGACAGTGATGCGCCAACGCGAGCGCAGAGTCTGTGGAAGCTGCGCCCACTGTTTCAGAAAGTCGGGCAGACCCTTCTTCGGATGCAGGCGCCCGAGGAAGAGCAACTCGCGCAGACCGCTGTCATTCTTAGACCTAGAGGGCGCCTCGGGCATCCGCACGCCATTCGGAATCGTCGTCACCCGCACATCCGGCAGGACCGACCGAATTGCCTCCGCCTCCGCCTCGGCTAGTGCGTGGATCCGGGACGCGCGCCTCAAGTTCTGCGCCTCCCACGCGCTCCAAGCGATCCGCTTCTTCCAGCCGGAATTGCGGAGCGCCCAAGGGTCAAGCATGCCCCGCGGCGAGATCATGGTCGCGCCGGTCCGTGCCCACCGCGCGGTGTCGAGCGACAGCGCCATCCAGATGCCGTGCTGGTGGACGACATCCGGGCGGCTCGCCTCGATCGCCTCTGCTATACCCCGCGCCCCACCCAGACCGGGCAGACGGCCGGGCTCCAGAACGACCGGCACCAGCGGCGCCCAGGCCGGCAGGTCCGCCTCCGTATCGGGATCACGTGTGCCGATCACGGTCACCCGCGCTCCCGCCTCCGCCAGGTTCTGTGAGAGACTTCGGACGGAGTGGAACAGCCCGCCGGCCCTTCGGGAGAGCGAGCCTGTCACCATTGTGACGGAAAGCGGGATCTCCGTCACGCCACTGGCTCTAGATCATAGCCGAACGCAGCCGCCGGTTCGGCGAGCCGTTCAGCGACTAGCTCCAGTGCTTCTTGCGAAAGTAGGTCCTGCCAGGATGCCAAGCTACTTTGCGCGAGAAACCGATCACCGTTGCTCTCTTTCTTGAGCATGTTAAAGTCGAATTTATTCACCGCCTCAGTGACCTGCTCCTGTTCAACGGGACGATCGCCTAACGCGATGACCTTGGCCATCGTCCCTACTGTATCCATCTTGAGATCCTCGAAACGCACGAAGCGCCAGCCCTTTTCCTGACAGGTGGTTAGGTGGTTGACATAGCTCGTCGTTGCGCCAGGTAAGCGTTCGATAGCCATCACGACAAAATCGAACCGAATCTTTCCGTTCGCGTCAAACGCTTCGCTTCGTCGGTCGGGAGGAATAGCTCGTGCGGCCGAGCAGATAGCCTCACGCGGGTCCCTTACCACGTAGATAAGGTTCGATGTGCCCACAAAGTTTATTGAGTGAGTGTGCAACAGTACGTTGCTTAACTGCACACGAACTCTATCTCGCCGGTAGTCAAAACCACAAGCTTCCGCAATAATCTGGCTGACCCATGTCGTGCCACTTTTGGGGAAACCTAAGACTACGAAATTTCCAGCTCGCCGCTGATCCGACCTAAGCCAATTGCGAAGGACCACAGACGAAATTCTACTTGATAGAACCGCTAGTTTCCGCATCTCAATTATCCGTTCAGAAAATGGTCCCGAGCTTGTTTGCCGGGTCATAAGGTCCTGTGGATAAGAGCTCGTAGAACGCAGCGGAACGAGCCAGTATCCTCCCGTCGGTCCACCGATCGAGTTCGAAGTGAGTGTCATCGTTTGATACTCGGTACGACAGAGATCGGCTGACACGTCTCCTGAAATTCGGCGGCAAGCGCCGGACGATGTCGGCCTTTCGAACGACCTTTGCCAATTTCTCGATCACTACCGGGTACCGGCGCGCGTCGGATGCGACATTGCTCTTCTTTACTGAAACAAACTCAATTGCCGGTATATCAAGCCAATTGCTGAGCGCCAGCGACGTTCTCGTTTGAGCTTCAAGGCCGAGGAGGTCCTCAAACTTAACGACAAAAACATTCTCGGACTCGACCTGGGCCAACAGTGTGTCGAGTACCGGAACAAAGTCCGTTGCTCCAATGATCCTGTCCCTAATTTCATCGCCATCGGTTTTGGATTTCAGACCGGACCGCGAGGTTAGATGCCCAAAATAGCTCTTTGCAAGAGCGTGCGGCTCCCTCAGCGAAACGATGAACTTAGCGGTCGGAAGAAGGCCGAGACTACAAAGGTTCTCCAGCACCCTATCGCGGTGTCGAGGCATTCCGTACTGCGTACTGAAATCGACGAAGTATTGGGTCGCATCCGTTGCTGCATAGCCGCTAATCTTTGGCAGCCCCCCAGGACACCTTTCAATGAAGTCATTCGGCTCCTTCTGGGAATGCACAGCCAAAACAGGACTACAATCCAGAATTGCACCAAGACTGGTCGTACCACATTTTGGCATGCCAAATAACAGTAACCACGCGGGTCTGCTCGTTGAACTTGTATTTCTGTTAGAATCTGAGACGGACACTTCTCTTTCCCCTTTTCCAACCGGCGCCACCAAACTGAGATGCACTGCGTTGAAAACTGGTTACCCCGACGCCAAGAAATTTATCACACAGCAACAAAGACACGCTCAGAATGATAAACAGCATACCGAGCCGACCAAAATCGCTGCCCATCATGCTAGGCGCAATCAGCATAATAGGAAGAATAAGTGCCGGATGACGAAGACATTTACGGCCAAGAAAAACCATCAATAGAACGACAAAGAAAAGGCCAATCCAGAAACCACCATGCCCGAAAATTGCCTCCATCTCAGCCGGCACAGAAATAGGGATACCTGCGCCTCGATCATTATAGCCACCACCCGTATTGAATACATCCTCCCCGACGATGCGCCCAACGCCGACGTCCGGCTTGCCCGGCCATAGCACGCGAGGAATGAACCCGTAAATCGGTGCAAAGATCGTAATCGGCGGAATGAAAGTTCCAAAAGACTGCACGTACTCAAGAATAGCTTGATCACGCAAGGGCGAGTAACCATTTCCCAAATACCCGGCCAACTGAGAACGCAGCAAGAACAAGCCAGTTTGAAGGTCAACGCCAGCTCGTTCAGCGGTTGTGACCAAGATCATCCGCAGACCTAAACCTCCGAAGACAATCGCTGTGGCAACGAAGCGTACGAAATGAGAAAATCGCCGGACTTGGGCAAACCTACAAAACAAAACTAAAAAAACTGGCAATGCCACCACACCCCGATTGCTGCCCAGATATGCTTTCAGGGCGAACACCAAAAAAATGGCAACCGAAAACCAAAGCAACCACTTTGGTTGCCCCCTTCGATAAAACATTAAAACGGCAAGTGCGAGCGCAAAATACAGATTCAACAGCCCAGAGAAAAGGTTAGTAAACGCTCCAGCTGTAGAGGTTCGCTTCGAGCTATCAAAAGCGGTAATTCCAGCCTCCTGAAGCCAGAGCAGCATCAGAACGAAGAAAAACCCAATAAAAATCAACCACCTAATCCTGGGGACTGGTCGATACGAGATCTGATAGCAATCTAACCGGATGCCGTTTCGCCGATAGGCCAAGCTGATCGTCAAGAGCGCCAGAAACCAACCCACATTAACCATAATTGAATCCGAATCAGATCGAAATAATGATCCCAGCGCAAATTGCGCACCGAAAAGTATCAGTGGAGATCTCCATCTAATCATCACGATCAGCAAAAACGCCGACAGTAGTAGGTTAAAAGAAAGATCAACGTCACCCATGCAAGACTTCACGCAATTGTGTATTACTGTGGAAGTGGCGGAAGGACAAGCCGTCAAGATACCCTTGGCGACGCAAGTGTCCTAGCATCTCGATAATCGTTGCCGACCCCCGGCCGGTTACATTGGTTCCGTGAGCTACGAACCTACCATCAACCCCAGGTTCACCCAGATCTGTTCCGATCAATCCGATTATTTCCACCTTTTGGAGCCAACACAGATCAAGCCACATGGTCAAACTTCCCTTCCACTGGACGGGGAGCCGTTTTTTGGGGGAAAGCGCACCCGGTTTGGTCAATAATGTGAGGTCAGATACGTTATGATGTGGCACAAAATGCGGTTGAGCGCTCGAACCCCTTTGTCCCACTCGCTCGATGATCCAGCGCAGCTCTGATCGTGGCATCATAAATAGAGCGTAAGGTTTAAGAAGGACCCTTTCCATAGGCAAATTAAGGAGTTCCCGCTTTTGTTGCGCAAAGATCTCTGGATTTCGGAAGGCGAATTCGTAAGAAATGACATCTGCATCTGGAGCGTGTCGCCAGGCGGAGTTCAAGGTTACGACTGCGTCAAACTCGCCACGCACACTTGTGACAGCTTTTTGTGTCGCAGATGGCCCTGCGCCAACGATTAATACCCGTCGACTTTGATCGAAGTTGGGCGTAAGCCCGCTGAACCCCATCGAACTCAATCGTTTCATCCGCGCCTGTTGAGAAAACCTCGCGCCCCACAGTCGAAGATCGTTCAAAATCGTTGCCATCTCTATCATAGGGCAGACTCTAATCAAAAACACGGCTTGAACCAATCTCTTGGCCGGACTCGTTCGCAGAGAAGTAAAACAATGAGTGCTCTAAAAAACGAAGCGATTGCGAAGGCCATTGCTGCTCCTTGAATACCAAAGCGCGGCACAAGCAAATACAGGAGCCCGAGATTAAACAAACCAAGAACGATTGTGGTCGATGCAAGAGCACTAGTCTTCTTCTCATAGAGAAGAAAGTTGATCAGATAGAGATAGACGCCATGGAATGCGGTTCCTAATGCCAAGAGGGGTACGAGGCGACCCGCGTGACTATAGTCTTCTCCCAGAACAGAGGTGGCGAGAAAGGGACCCGCCAAAGCTAGTACGCCCGCGAGCGAGAAAGTGATGAGGCCCACGATGTAGAGAACGCCGATCACGCGCCGGTCCTTTTCTCCGTCCATAGAAAGCTGGTCAAAGGCCCAAGGCTGGAACGACTTGTTGATCGCGTCGTTGACTAGCCGCAGCAAAAAAGTGATCTGAACGGCCGCGAAATAAACTCCGACGGCCTCAAGTCCAGAATAGCTCTTGATGAAGAAACGGTCGGCAGAGGCCAGAAAGAAGACGCCCAAAGCATGCGGAACTAGCGGCAAGCCGAATTGCAGCGCTTCCTTGATGACCTCCCGGTCGATGGTCCAGGCGATCAAGCGGTTACGCAATAGTGAGATCAAAGCAAGTGTTCCCACGAACCCACTTGCAATGGTGATACCCAAGATACGGCCCTCCGCAGAACGTATGAAGAACCAAACAATGGTCAGCGACACCGTGAGGTTAGTCAATGCCATGCCAATCTGCATGATCCCGTAATTCCGTGCTTGTCCGCGCATTTGATAGTCAGCAAGACGGACACTCACCAGAAAGCTTGCAGAGGCTACACCTAGACCAAGAACCATTGCCACGAAGCCAAGCCCCGTGCCCATCGTCAGCCAGGAACGTAGGAACAGAACCAAGGAGAATGACAGAATTAAGCTGCCAACGAGGATCACCATTGTCGCTCCGATGAATCTGGCGTAACGAGCCTCCCCCACCTCCCCTTCGTTTCGGAAAGTGAAGAAATTTCGTTTGATCGCTCCAACCGTATTCACGCCCACAACGGCGAGAGAGACATTGACGAAGGCTTGGAAAATCGCGACTTGCCCGTACTCGGCCTGGTCCAGAAGGCGAGTCAGTATGGGCAACAGCAGAAAAGGTACCGATGCTGCAATCAGGTTGGCGGCAAGATAGATTAGAGATTTGCGTCCGGAGATCATCTCGCCTTCACACGGGCAGGGATCCCCACCGCCAGAGCTCTTGGGGGCACATCATCAAGGGCCACAGCGCCGGCACCCAATTGAGCATGGTCTCCGATGATTAAGCCGTGGCCGACTTTGCTTCCGATTCCCAAGAAGGCACCATTTCCAATGATGCAACGACCGGCAATAGCCACCGCTGGCGAGATGGTGGAAAAGTCGCCTACACGTGTTTCATGATCGACCGAAGCATGGGTATTCACAATAACTCCATCACCCAACGTCGCTTCGGGACCGACGAATGCCATCGCACAGATCTGTACCCCTACGCCGAGGCTCGCGCTCGGATCGACGTACGCGGTGGGATGAACAAGCGGTGGCAAAATGTAACCCAGTGACGTAAGTTTTTCCTGTGCAGAAGCCCTTGCGACAGGATCGCCTAGCGCGACGTACGCCACTGAGACATTTTCGGCCCGAAGCGCCGCAAGGCTATCCGTTCCTCCAATCACGGGTACGGCGAGAATACACTCTCCAGGTCGCAGTTGCCCGTTGTCGATAACACCGACGCAGTCGTGGCTACCGATGGCCTTCAACATGGCCAACACCGCCCGGGCATGACTTCCGGCACCGAAAACGATAGACTTCATTCGCTAGGTACGTCCTTCAACTCAGATCTTCCAGACTGACCGCCTGATCACTCTCAACTCTGCGAACAAGGGCCCGGCCGATGACTTGAGCGACGTCGTTCGGTCGAAGACCGACTGCAGGACGTTTGAAGGCAAGGTCCTCAAGCGTCACTGTGGTTCCGACAGCCATGTCGTTGCGCCAATAGATCGATTTCTGCATTGCAGACTTGTTTGCTCGCTCGGCCTCAGTGATCCTTTTTTCGGATGACCCCAGGATAATCTCAACACGCCGGATACGCTGGACAAGATCCGTGAAATCAGCGGGCTCAGACGATGCTCTATGGTCAGGCCCCGGAAGAGTTCTATCGAGGGTGAAGTGTTTTTCGACGAGTTGTGCACCATGTGCGGCCGCCAGAACCGAAACCTCATTTCCAACAGTGTGGTCGGAAAAGCCCACCGGACAGCAAAACTCATCCGCCAAAGTACGCATTACCCTGAGGTTGGATTCCTCGGCAGGGGCCGGGTATTCCGAAGTGCACTGCAACAGATAGAGTTCACCACGTTTTCTTGTCTCTGGCATAGCGTCAACTGCATCGCGGACTTCGTCCATGTTGCACATACCAGTCGACAAAATTACAGGACGGGCCATACCATCGATTGCTTTTAGGAACGGGATATTGGTGGTATCCGATGACGCCACTTTAATCGCCGTTACCTGAAGGTCTTCGGCAAGGAAACGTGCACTTTCAGTATCGTAGGGCGTACACACATAGGCGATTCCTGACTTAGTGCAGTAGTCGGAAAGCTCCCGGTGCTGATCCTGGCTCAACTCAAGAGCCTCTAACATGTCCCGCTGGTTGATCTCCAAGGCGCCGGTCGTTGCCTTTTGATACTCCGCCTTCTCAGCCTTGGCAGTGACCAATTCATCGGTGCGGTATATCTGGAACTTTACCGCATCCACACCTGTGCCCACGGCAGCGTCAATTGATTGTCGGGCAAGTTCCATACTGCCATTATGGTTCACCCCGATCTCGGCAATCACCACGATACGATTAGCCGCGAAAGCCTCGGCAAACAGATTGGTTTTAGTCATGTGCTTCGCCCCTCAGCTTTTGGGCCATCATTTCTGCAATCTGAAAGTCGACGGTGCTGTCGACATCTAGCGATCGTTCTTCAGGCATTAGATAGAGTTCGAGCATCGGTCGCACGACACGGTCGTTGGGTTGTGCTAGCTCGCGGCGGCGCCAGACGTACACTGCCCCGTTCAGAGCGTAGACCGTCGGTGCTGCCTGACGAGCGCTTACCCGCTCTGAAGGCTCCTTGCAAAGCGCGTAACGGTCGGTCTCGCTAGTTTCCAGCATGTTGAAATACGGGTTGTCTTTTGCGATGCTGGCCGAAAGCACAAGTGGTGCAGCGCTTTCTTCAAGCAGCCGCACCGCGCCCACGACGTCTTGATCTCCACGCAACGGCGAGGTCACGGCCAAATCCGCCACAACACTGAAACGCTCCCCAAGCGTCGCCTCCGCGATCTCAACCGCGTGGCGGATCCCGGGCAGTTTGGTTGCCGAATCATTGGCCATCTCCTGTGGCCGTCGCACCAAAACCTGTGCCCCTGCATCGCGGGCAATATCAAGATAGGCTTCACTATCGGAACTGACCGCGACGCAGTCGAAAATCCGCGTTCGCAGGGCTTGCCGTACGCTAAGGGCAAGCATCGGTTCCCCGAGAAACGGACGTACGTTCTTGTCGGGAAGGCCCTTGGACCCTGCTCGGGCTAAGATAGTTGCGATTCTCAGACTCACGACTACCTGCCGATTGCAGAAAGTCGTTTCACATTAAGCATTTCGATACCACTCCGGAAGGTCTTGCAGATGTCGTCAATTTGCTTCTCAGTCAATTTGGGCGACGCCGGAAAGGCTACCCCGGTGCGGGACGCGGAAACGCTATTGGGGCAGTCGCCAATCCGCCTGAGATTTGCGTATGGCGGCATGACATGCATCGGATAAAAAAGCCTTCGAGAATCGATCTTGCGTGCACGCATGAATCGCAGCATTTGGTCAGCGACGTCGCCGGCGAAAATATCCCGAAAGAGCACCACGAAGTTCCAAAAGCTGTGTACATTGTTGGGATCAACCTCAGGCAGGATGATTAATTCGGACAAATCGGCCAAACGCTCTGTGTAACTACCGGCAAGTCGAATTTTGGCAGCTAGTAGTTCGTCGACCTTTTCGAGTTGGGCCAATCCGATCGCCGCCTGGAGATTTGTAAGGCGGAAGTTGAACCCAGCCTCTAGATGCCAATAGCGCTTCTTGGTATCCATTCCATGGTCCCGCAACACACGCGCCCGTGCCGCCACCTCGGGGTCAGAGAACACAACCATGCCGCCTTCGCCGGTAGTTATCAGTTTGTTTGCGAAGAACGAGAAAGTGCCGGCATCGCCTAGGGTGCCAGCGTGGCGACTACCTAGTCGAGAGCCCAACGCTTCGGCGGCGTCTTCGATCACTAGAAGCCCGTGCTCGCGAGCGATTTCGCCCAACTTTCCCATGTCACTCATCTGTCCATAAAGATGCACTGGCATAATAGCCCGTGTCCGGGAAGTTATCGCGGCACGCACTGCCGTGGGGTCCATTGTCAATTGGATCGGATCAACATCGACGATGACTGGACTTGCTCCGACGTGCAGGACTGCATTCAAAGTCGCGGCAAAGGTAAGGTCAGGAACAATTACCTCGTCACCCGGCCCGACATCGAGCGCAGCAAGTGCAAGTTGGAGGGCGACGGTACCGTTCGATACCGTTATCGCCTGCCCCACCGGCACGCCGGTGAGCTTCGCGAAAGCATTCTCGAAAGCCGCGACATATGCACCCTGAGACGAAATCCATCCCGAACTCAAGCAGTCGACGACGTAAGATATTTCGTTCCCGCCTAGGAGCGGCTCGGCCGCTGGGATGAACTCGGGGTCTTTCTCAAGAACGAACCGCTGTGCGCGACCAACTCCGTCGACTATCGGAATAACCGTAATTCGATCACTAACATGCGCGCGAGCCTCGCTCTCAGGAAGGCTTTCCGGCAGGGTGATGAAGTTTTTGTTCATTACAGCGCTGGCAGGTTCGTCGAGCCCATGACCCGCGAGCAATCCGCGACGCATGTCTCCGTCCGAAATCGCTCCAACCAGACGAGAGGAAGCATCAGTCACAAAGACAATACGAAGGCCTGTTTGATCGAGAGCGCGCAGGACGTCCCGAAGTTCAGTCGTCTCATCAATCAACAGGTTAGACAAGAGTTCGGGGCTATCCATATGCAACCTCAATGGCGTCGATGCAGGCGGCGAGTTGGGATCGGGTAGTACAACGGGTCTCTACGACGATGTACTCAGGGGCAAAGTTAGCGAGCGTGTTGGTGATCCACGAGTCTCTATTAAACGGTTCGTTCGAATCGTGCGACCCATTGTTGTCCGAAAGGTGCAACGCCCGAGTGTGCGGAGACACCAGATCAAAAAATGCCGTGCAGTCTAGCCCAAGCGTCGCTGCGGTAACCTTTACATGGCCAAAGTCGATCAGGAGGCCAAGGTGGTCTCCGCCCATCCTTTCAGCGAACTCTGCGAGTTCTTCTCCGGTCGCCAACAACAGCATATCGTTTCGACCTTCGATGAGATTGGGTTCAGCCACAACGTTGTTCTCTACGAGAATGCCGACACCATGCTTTGCGCCGAAATCAACGAGTTCCCGTATTGACGCTTCGAAAATCGCCTTGGCTACGGCCTTGTCGCGTCGATTCTCGGCTGGAATCTGCTTTCCTAAATGCTCGGGTTTGACAATTGCCGCAAAACCGGCGTGGACACTGAAGTAACGCGCCTGCAGCTTCTGGCTGAGTTCAATCGCTCTGCGGCAGTGGGCCAGGCTCGTTTCGAGTGTTGATAGATCTTCCGATGCCAAGTTCAGCACAAAGGGTTCCGGTGGCGGAGGCGAATAGTTGTGCACTATGAATTGCAATTGGGATTGACACACCAACTGACTCTCCAATTTATCCTCACGCGTAATGCCGTGGGTTAGCTCGATTTTATTTGCACCCCAACTTTGTGCCTTGTGTACAAGTCCGGCAAAGTCCCGCTCCCCGAACGCGATCGAAGATACAAAAACATCTGGGACTTCAATCATCACATCTTCTCATCAAAGCTCATTTCTCCACATAAACGATGAAAACGATAATCACTACTCAAACGCCTCACAGCACAAACTCCCGGCACCAAAGTTCGCACTGCGGCCAAATTAGCCACACCACCCGTCATGCGATGGCACGGCGGTCGGTTCCATGGTGGCCGTGAGCCCGGGTCCCGGTACATACAGAGAGCACGGCAGCAATCATGTCTTATTGTATCGCTATCACGCATTACCATGGCTATCACAACGCCGCTCGCAACAAACAACAGACACGGCTCACCAAGTTGGATGTGCCTACTATGGTTTGTGCCTTAAAGGGTGCGGCCCTGGGTGTGAAGTCCTCCAGTAAGGTTCCCGCCCATTAGTATCGGTTTTGGCGGATTTGGGCAGTGTACCAGCTGAGTGTGTAGGAGGCCGCGCGCGAATCCTTCGGCGTAGCACAGCTCGCGGCCGCGGGTGACGCTGGCGGTTACCGTCGATCTTTGGAGAAGGTTCGGGTTGCAACACCCGGAACCGACAATGGAGATGACGATGACCGAAGAGAGAATGGCGCTAATTGAGCTGGTTTAGCTGGTTGAGAAGCAGGCCGATGGCGACCTCGTGCGCGAGATGCTGGCGGTTGCGGCCGCGCGTATGATAGAGGCCGAGGTGGAGGTGTGAATGAGCGCGTCCAACGACGCACGCACGCAGATGCGGGAGGTTCAGCGCTACTGCTTCCGCGACCGGGACTGGACCACCCGCGCCGGTTGCGCTGGAGATTCCGAAGCTGCGCAAGGGCAGCTACTCCCTGAGCTTTCTTGAGCCGCGCAGGACGGCGAAGAAAGCATTGGTCGCCGTGATCTAGGAAGCTTATGTCCATGGCATCTCGACCCGTTCGGTCGATCATCTGGTGAAGGCCATGGGCGCGGGCGGCATGTTCAAGAGCCAGGTCAGCCGCCTGTGTGCCGAGATCGACGAACGGGTGAATGCCTCCCTGGCCCGGCCGCTGGAGGGCGCATGGCCCGACCTCTGGCTCGACGCGACCTATGTGAAGGTCCGCGAGGGCGGGCGCCTCGTCAGCCGCACCTGAAAAATCGCGGTGGCGGTCAACGAGGACGGCAAGCGGGAGATTCTGTGCGTCACTACCGCTCCTTCCGAGGCCGAGACGTTCTGGACAGAGTTCCCGCGCAGCCTCGCTGATCGTGTCAACGGCGGAGCAATTTCCGGCACTAGTGGAGTGCGCCCCCGACGGTGGACAGTTTGGCCCCGAGATATTGACCGGTCCCGGGTTCTGCTAAGTAGAACCTCATGACCAGAAAGCACCGCCGTTATAGCACAGCGAGGAAACGCGAGGTTGTTGAGGCGTATCTCAACGGCGCGTCGATGCGCGGGCTCAGCCAGGAATTTGACGTATGCCGCACGCTGATCCCGATCTGGGTCGACAAGTACGAGCGCGGCGAGTTCGATGACGACGCCGTCGAGGAAGAGTTGATCCCGGAATACGAGGCGCGGATCGCCGCGCTCGAACGGCTTGTCGGGCGCCAGGCTCTCGAGATCGAGTTTCTAATGGGGGCTCAGCGGCGCGCACGGTCACAGAAAAACGAGCCTGGGTGCGTGATCACCGGCCCGCCGGAATCTCGATCGGACGGGGTGCGAATTGATGGACCTGCCACGCTCCAGTTTCTATGCAAATCCCGCGCAGGCCATCGAGGACCCGGTCGTGGAACTGATCAGATCGATCTGCGCGACGTCCCGGAACTATGGCTACCGTCGTGTCACGGCGGAGCTGCGGCATCGCGGACACGTCGTGAACTCGAAGAAGGTTCGGCGGATCCTGCGAGAGAACGATCTGAATCCCACGCGAAAACGCAGATATTTCGCAACCACCGAAAGCAATCACGACAGCCCGATCTATCCCAATGTCGCGAAGGGCTTCGAGGTCCACGGGCCGGATCAGCTCTGGGTGGAAGACATTACCTATATCGCGATCGGCACCGGCTTCGTCTACCTCGCGGTGATACTGGATGCCTGGTCGCGCAAGGTGGTGGGCTACGGGCTCGGCCGGAACATCGACGCCCGTCTCACAACTGCGGCTCTGAAGGCAGCGATAGCGGCCCGACGGCCCCTGCCGGGCTGTGTCTTCCATAGCGACAGGGGCGCTCAATAAGCTTCCTCGAGGCACCGACGCATCCTCAAAGAGCATGGTTTCCCGGGCTCGATGAGCCGGAGGGGGAATCCGTATGATAATCCGCAGGCGGAGAGCTTCATGAAGACGCTGAAGGTCGAAGCGGTCTACGCCACTGAGTATGCGACCTTCGAAGATGTCGCCGCGGACTTGCTGGCCTTCATCGACGACGTCTACAACGCGACTCGGCTGCTCTCGGCGCTCGGATATCTGAGCCCCGATCAGTTCGAAGAGAGAAACGCCCCGGCCCGGTCAAAACAGGCCGCCTGACGTGTCCAATCGAAAGGGCGCACTCCAGGGCGGCGCAAAATCCGGCCAGTTCCGGCGTGATCGGCGCCCCGCGTAAGGCGGTTCTCATCCACCTTCCGATGCGACACCTTCGGGATATCATGAATGTGATACGCCGGCATGCACACCTGCACCGGCAGGTGGCACGCCATAACTTAACCCACCAGACCCATTGGCTGGGCCCGGTCGGGCACGCTCCTCCGGAGACGGAGCATACCGCATCCCGCATCCCGCGACAGGCATACGGGACCCGCTTTCCATATCGGCACCAAGAGATATCAATCGCATGACAAACCTCAGCTAGATGCCTGTCTGGGCCAGGACGTGCCCCATTGCGGCATATCGAGCTCGCAGGCGACATGAGGCCCAGCAGCTACCCTAACCGGAGCCAAGCGAAGGGCCGTTCAGACTCCCTTCAACAGCGGCCCCACCGGATATCATAGATGCGATACGCCGCTTGCGGTTCCAATTCTGGTTGGCCGCGTGGCAAGATATCGGCCACCATCACAATCGGCAGGAAAAGAGCAGGCATGTACTCTGTGAATGCCGCTGCGGTCGGGATCAAGCGACTTGCGGTTCAGCCTGGCGCCGCGTCGGCATCCGCCGGATATCATATGTGCGATACTCTCTCCGTCGGAACCTGGCTCGACATCGACCATTCAGGTGCTTGTTACCCCACAGGCACGACAAGGCCATGCGAGCGGCATGAAAGCGGGGCGCATCTGACCTTCCACGGCAACCTTCCGGCAACGTCCTGCTACTACATCCTCCACGCCGTATTAAATCTGCGATATCCCCTCCGAACGTCCTGACGGCTACGGCACAATCGAGGGCGACGTTCCCTTTTAATAGGACTGATCAAAAAGGCGCGAAGGCGTTGATAGTCCCCTTCCCAGGGAGGTCGCTTCTTTTTAATAAGACGGATTTAACCCCTCATTCGGAGCCTTGCGCGCCATATCAGGCGAGTTCGTAGGGCTTCGTGGTTGAAGGGGTTTCCTTCCCTCTCAAGCCCGCGACCTAAGCGGACGAACCCACTGAACAGTTTTCGCTCGCGGACCTACGCGGATCGAACATCCGGACATGTTTGAAATTGGAGACCTAAACGGATCACTTCTTTGCATGTGTCTGAGCCTGAAGACCAAAGCGGATTGACGTGCTGGAGAACAGAGTTCCCACTCGCAAGGGGATTATCGCGTTTCAGATCTCCTTCCAGTCCACACGAAGCCAATCGGCAAAATCAGATTCGCCAACGCGTCCGGTGGACAGGTCTTCCATCATCCTAACACCGATCACCGGATCCGGGCGAAAAGCGTAGCCGTTCAGGCGGAGGAAGGTGCCCGCCGTCACGAAGGCCGTCCGCTTGTTTCCGTCCACGAAGGCGTGGGCTTTCACTAGTCCGAAAGCATAGGCTGCCGCGATCTCTGCAAAGTCAGCATCCGTGTAGGCTGCGAGGTTCATTGCCCGGGCACAGCCCATCTCAAGAAGCGCCATGTCGCGGAGCCCCGCCTTGCCACCATGGCGGGCAATCTGGCGGTCGTGGATGGCGATCACTGCTGCCAGTGGGACCCAGACCGGGGCAATCATGCCAACGCCTGGAGCAGATCCCTATTCTCGTCCATCACGATCTCGGCCGCCTTCAGCGCTTCGGCGACTGACGGGTCCTGTGCCATTATCTTCAGGCTGCCATCGTCCCCCCTGACCACGAAAAGAGTGTCGCCTTCCTTGGCATCAAGCAGGGTCAGCATCTCGGTTGTCAGTGTCATTACGGCCGAGTTGCCAACCTTGCGAATTTTCGTTTCAATCATCGAAGCCTCGCGCGTGTATATCCATGTATATACTCCGATGCCAATCAGCCGCAAGGGCTTTGGTGCCTGGCGAATGGACGCCCGGACGCGATCCCACAACAACTCTATCTGGATATGTCCGCACTTGGAGAGCTACGCGGACTGCCCTTCTGGATATCCACGCGTTCGGAGACCTAGGCGGGCAAGTCTTGCAAGTAGTCCGCCCAATTCTGCCACCATTCTCGGGCGGCACTGTTGTGGGTCGCAGCATTGTAGACGCTGTCGTTCCCTCCGCCTGACAAGTGGTTCTTTAACCGATCGCGAACCTCGCGTGAGCAGCGTTTTTCTGCAGCCCAAGTTGGCCCCGCGTTTCGAAGGCAATAGACCTTCCAATGCGTCGTCAACTCAATCGGCCCACTTCATTTGATGACGGACAGATATCTACCGTGCATATACATGCGGGCGCTGGAAATGCTTCTTGGCCGCGATCGATCCGAAGGGAAGGTGCCGAATGCCTTGCGACAGTCGACTACCAAATAGCAAGGATCAATAGGCCGCTTGCAAATAACCATCCTAACGAGATTATAATCAGCACCATTCACCATTTGACCTCCAGGCCAGCGCACCGAAATCCGTTCTCACTCACGATACACAGCTCACGCGCGCCACTCGGCAAGCTACTTCCGGAGGTGGGCACTACTGCAAGCAAACCGACAATTGCCAGCCATGCAACATACATCTTCATCGTTACTACTACCTTTACCAACTACGCCGGCCAACAAACCGGATGATGTCATTTTCCAATTTTTGTCGGAGAATTTCACCATGACGCAACGTTAGTTGGGATTGCTGGGCGGTGAACAGTTCGGGATAATTCTAGGGATTAATTCCAGACCTCAGGCGGCTGTCGCAATTACCCCACAAACTTGCCGCAAAGTCTCTCACAATTTTCGAAAATTATGCACATATTTCGATACAGCAGAATCATCTCTGTGAGACATTGCTGCATCCTTCGTGTTCTGCCGCTCGCGGCGCTTTAGCGCCGAAACTCCACAACGCCCGAACCAACCGCACTCTATCACGTCTCCTCAAAGCAAACGTTGAGCATTGATTCTGGATCAATTAACTCCATCGTTGCCGGGGCGATCGCACTCCGGCATGCACAAGAGCAGACCAAAAAGGTTCTTCGGGTCGTCAGGATTGGCAAGAATGTCGATCCACTCGCTCAAACCCGCATCGACGGCCAGGTCATGGACGTACCGCAGGGCCGAAAAATCCTCTATCGCGAAGCCGACGCTGTCGAAGACCGTGGTTTGCTGGGAGGACACCCGTCCCGCGGCGTGCCCGGCCACGACCTTCCAAAGTTCCGTCACGGGATGCTCGGGATCGAGCTGCTGGATCTCGCCTTCGATCCGGGTTTGGGGCGGATACTCCACAAATACGTCGGAGCGCCTGAGAATGTCGGCCTGCAGCTCTGTCTTCCCCTCGCAGTCGCCGCCGATCGCGTTGATATGCACCCCTGCGCCGACCATGTTGTCCGTCAGGACCCGGCCATTGCCGACACTGGCCGTGCAGGTCGTGATGATTTCGGCGCCGGCCACCGCGTCCTGCGCCGTGGCGCATGCCACCACGTGCAACCCTGTCGATGAGAGGTTCTGCACGGCCTTCGCAGTGGCGAGCGGATCAACGTCGTAGAGCCTCACGGTCGTGATTCCGAGAACGTAGTGGAACGCCAGAGCCTGGAACTCGCATTGCGCCCCGCTGCCAATGATCGCCATCGTGCGGGCGCCCTCGGGTGCAAGGTACTTCGCCGCCATCACGGAGGTGGCCGCCGTTCGCAACGCCGTCAGCAGTGTCATTTCGGCGAGCAGGTAGGTATGGCCGCTGTCGATCCGCGCAAGGGCTCCGAAGCCGGTCACGGTCTGGTCCCGGCGAAGCGCATTTCCGGGGTGGCAATGCACATACTTGAAACCGTAGGAGTGCTGGTCCGAGACCGGCATCAGCTCGATGAATCCCTCGCCTGTCGCTTGCGTGACACGAGGCACCTTGTTGAATTCCTCCCAGCGGCGGAAATCGACTTCGATTGCGTCGACCAAGCCGTGCATGACCTTGGGCAATCCGATGGCGCCCACCAACCTGCGCACTCCGGCCACGCTGAGGAAGCATACCGCCCCATTGGCATCTCCGGATGCAGAGTTCATCACAGCGCCAAGTCCAAGCCGGCCGCCACTACCAGTTTCGGGTTGGCATGGCGGCAGCGTGTTGGGATGGGAGCCCTTCTTTCGACAAGCACAATTCCGACGCCACGATCACACGCGCCGGGATGTTCCAGTTCACAATGGGCGCTAAGCGGGCTGCGTCGCTTGCCGGACTCGCGATTGCTTGATCCTATGAAATCCGACAATTCCCCAAATGCCGGTGAACCAATTGCACGCCGCTTGGACGGCATCCTTTCCTGCACGACGGGAATTACACACGGGCCCGTCCTCGCAATTGAAGCAATCATAGCAGCCCACACATTGGTAACGAGCAATATTCGTACGACATTTCTTTCGGCAATCGCGAATGGTTGAAGCCGACATTCCCCAAGTGGCCTGCCGTCCGACTTCAGGATTGCCTGAATCTACCCGCTGAACAAGTGCTTGTCGCCAAGCGCGGCGTCTGTGGTCGCGCAAACGCTTGGAACCGGGCGGATCGGGCCGCTAACCCGCACCACCCAGTCCGGCTCCATCGGCAGGTTGGTGACGAAAAAGCCGACAAGGGAGAAAAGCTCAACCGGATGCCATGTGATCTTGGCAATGAACCAGCGTTCCTTGTCCGAGGATGCCGCTTGATACTGGAAGTCCTCGGAGAGCCGCTTCACCTTAGTCAGCGAAGGCCGATCCACGGGCCGGGTCAGCCGATGCGCGAAGCGGCTGTCCCACTGGCGCATCCAGCGGATGGCATAAGTTTCCAGTATCTAACCATCCGAGCCTTGTTCGTTGATCGACATCACCGCAAAAAGGGCACTTCATTTTACAAAAATCATGTGTTGCGGGTTTTGGAACAGCCGCGACTTGCTCTCGTTCCACACTTGGCGCTCAGCCGGTTTGGCGTGCGCCTTTTCTTGTCGGGCAAACCCGCTGTAGGGGGGCATCCAGTTGGGCTAGCACAGGCTCTGAGTGTCGGGTCGTAGATTTGGCGGTCCGTCGCGCCCCAAACGGACATGCACTCACTTGGAGACCTAATGGAGCACTTTGAACCGCCCCGGTTTCACCGGAGGCAGGTTGGTTGGTCTCAAGTAGCTTCTGTAAACGCCAGTCCCGTGTTTCATGAGCAACAGACCAACAAACCTAGGCGTTCGATAGGGTGTCGAGCTTGCGGGATCGTAACGTGCCTAGCGAACTAAATGCTAGCAAACGAACTGATACAGGCAACCTTATGACCACATACACAGTTTCCGGCTTCGTCCTTGAAGAGAACAACAAGGGTGATGTGACCGGTATTCGGGATTCTTCTCTTGAGATCGTACTTAAGGACAGCGTGAAAAGCCTGAGCTACCGCGTCACAGGCAGTGACAGCGAAGATCAGCCAACGGTCACTTGGGCTGGTACATACAACGCTATCATCGACGGAGAGGTTGATTTGCTTGGACCGGGCTCAGACCCTGACCTGTTCACCAATAAGGTTCTCGAGGTATCTTGGAACAGCGGCTCCAAGTCCGCCTTCGTGGCGAACTTCTACGACGAAACCAAACAGGAATCTTACGTGTTCGCCATTGGTGGCGACGAGTTGCCGACCTTCTCCAATGTTTCTCAGTTCCAGAATTTCTTCTCTGGTGCAACTCTGTCCCAGCCAAGCAAGTCGTCTGGATTTGGGCCCCGGACTGATATTGATCTCGGGGACTTCCCGGATGTCGGGACAACGCAAGCCGATCTGATACTCGGGACCGGCGGACAGGATATGTTCAATGCGGGGCGCGGCCGCGACAAGGTTTATGGAAAGGGCGGAGCAGACGATCTCAGCGGTGGAAATGGCAACGACAAGTTGTTTGGTCAGAGTGGCAATGACAAGCTCAACGGCGGGACTGGGAACGACATACTGGTAGGAGGCAAAGGGGCCGATAACTACATCTTCAAGGGCAAGTTTGGCGATGATGTGATCCGGGATTTTGCCGCGGACAACAACCTGGAAGATATCGACCTGAGGGGCGTGAACGGGATCACTGGCTTCAAGGACCTGAAGAGCAATCACATGTCGCAAAAGGGTGACGACGTGCTGATTAACGCTGGAACTAACTCGATCCGGCTGGAGGACGTTGATCTGTCTGACCTCCAAGCCAATGACTTCCTGTTCTAGGGTCAGGACTCGTTCTCGGTTCATAGCCAAAACAAGACCGTTGCGGCGAGCGCGATGGCGGACAGGAAGGCTTTGGGGCACCTGTCGTACCGAGTTGCCACTCGTCGCCAGTCTTTGAGCCTGCCGAACATGATCTCGATGCGGTTGCGGCGCTTGTATCGCCGCTTGTCGTATTTCACCGGTTTCTTGCGCTTCTTTCGGCCAGGGATGCAGGCGCGTATCCCTCTGTCTTGTAAGGCTTCTCTAAACCAATCGGCATCATAGCCGCGATCTCCGAGCAACCACTCGGCATCTGGCAGGCTGTCCGACCGATCCGGCGTTTGCGACGGGGCGACGCCAATGCGGCAAGAATGCGAACAAGACATGGAATAGTGTTTCAGGCGGGACAAAGCTCCCTTGCGAGGCATATTGGTGTCGCCGCCAGCGCTCCAACAGCACAATTGACAATGATGCGCCGAGTGTCTCGTTGGAGGATACTCAGTCCTAGGGGGCATGTTGTGTATCCGCCGGTCTTAAGACGCTGGCTTTGGAAGAGTGGATGTTAAGATGTACGAGTTCTTGCTCATGTTGAGCGTATTCCTGCTGTTTGCCTTTCTGTTCTCGCCAGCCCAATGGCTTCTGGGATGGAAGGCAAATGCAGGAATCAGCGCGGTTTTCCGGTTCTTTGCGAAACCCGTACCAAAGGAAAGCGACGATCGTGTTCTTCCGTTTGAGCTGGCGATTCAGGAGGTGCTGGCAAAACGGCACGCTCGGGAAACATAGGAATGGATCGCGGGGTGAGAAATCCTCGCTGAAGCGGTTGCCAGCATCGCGCCGGAGAGCCTGGGCCTATGGCTGAGGACCTTCCACAACACGGCGAAGCAGATGTCCGACGATGTCGCGCTGGAGGGAGCGACGGCTCGTCGGTCCATCTCCTGCCCGCGAGGTCGCAAAGCATTGCGGGCCGGCCAAGTACGCGCCGACGGTACTTAATGCACCTTGGCTCGCCATCAATTGGTGGTTCAATGTGTCAGGCTTGCGAACAGGTTCGGCAGTTGCTCCGGCAGCCGCGCAATATGATCGACAATCGCGTAGTTGTTCTCGCCGAAGATCCGTTTGACGTAACTGTCGGCCTCGGGGTCAAGGGTTCATCCTACCAGCTCCGTTGCGGGTTTCGTTCAGATGTCGAACTGCGCAAGCAGACCGTAGTGATCCGAGCCAAGCAGCGGTCGCCGTTCTACTATGGCGCTCGAATTGGCCGGAACGAGCACATGATCGATCGCGAGCGGCGCAAAGGCACGGAAACGCGGATATGTTGTCAGGTTTTCACCGGCAGCGCGCGCATTGGCGGCGCGTTCTATACGCCCGACGCTTGCGCCACCACGCACCATGTTGAAGTCGCCCGAAACGACGATGTCGCCCTCGAGCTGTGAAATCACCGCGGCGATTGCTCGCGCTTGCTTGTGTTGGCCGTAGGGGAAGGGCCACAGAAGATGCACTGACGCGACCCAGATGCGCTTGTTGCCCAACTCCACTTGGGCCAGCGCAAGATCCAGCTGAGAGTAGCAACGCGCAGTGCCTTCGACGATCTCGTGACTAGTCAACATAGCCACACCGCGTATTTCACTCGAGCGGCAGATGACCCGATTCGGAAACTGGGCGAGCGTAGGTTCGAGTGCGTGCAAGTTGTGGGTCGACAGTTCCTGTAGGGTTACGAAGTCAGGCTCGAAAGCCTTGATGTCGTCCGCGATGGCTTGTGGTGTTCTGCCGAATTTAAGCAGGTTCTTTTGGTACAAAGTGTAAGTATCTGGCCCCAGAGCCCCGTATGTTGACGAAGAAACGATAAGGGGAGCCGTGCTGCCGACGGCAAAAACTGCGAGGACGG
Source organism: Tropicimonas aquimaris (assembly GCF_042676185.1). Classification (NCBI taxonomy): domain Bacteria; kingdom Pseudomonadati; phylum Pseudomonadota; class Alphaproteobacteria; order Rhodobacterales; family Roseobacteraceae; genus Tropicimonas; species Tropicimonas aquimaris. The sequence goes on from NZ_JBHTJT010000060.1 coordinate 30,670, forward strand.
CACTGGTTCGTAGACCTCCGGATAGCACAAATATCCCTGCTATTCCGCAGGTAATCGCAGCGATATGAGTGCGGAACACGGCGAGCGAGTCGCCAAGCGGCAGCCATTCTCCAGCAAAGCTGAGACCCAGAACGGCCAAAAGCATCGTCGTCGCAATGTACAGGACTACGCGAAGCCTCGATGCGGCAGGTCGTCGACTTTCAATAAGGACCGATGCGAGGCTCGTTTGCCGCTTAACTGGCACTGGCCCGATTTGACTAGCGGGGTTCATGAAGTTCGGCTTTCGTGATCGTGGATAGCGTGGGGCGGATTGAGGTTGCTTGTTATCAATTCGGCCGGGTGCCCAGACGGACTTCAAGCTGTGCTGATGGCTGCCCAAGAAAACTGCATGAACAGATCCTGACGTGGCTGTAGCGGTCACACAGCCACATGTTGGAAGGATACGGCTCTAGGTAAAAACCACGCTCGCGCAACGCCGCTTCTAGGTCAGTCCAATTCAACGCTGTGAGGAAGACTTTGGCCAAATGCATACGCAGATGAGCAGCCATCTCGGAGTCGAGGCGGTTCGCCGCCCTGGCGCTCGCCCAAGCGGATTGTTCAACGTTTTTGGCGAAATCTGCCTTGGCTGGGTCGATGTCCTGTTGCTCAAGCACGGCGTGATCTCCTTTTCACTTGGTTCTCGGAACAGAAAGTCCATACAGGTTCAGCCCGAGTCTTACTGATCAGAAAGCAGGAAAACGACTGCACGTTAGGAGCTTCGCCGCCTATTTTGGGAGGGCCGTTACCCGAACGGATAGTGCACTGGATCTCAGACGAAATGCCGATACCCGATCAGGACTTGAGCGGGCGGTGCCAAAGCAAGTTTTCTGGACGGGTTAGGGGAGTTTGGTGGTGTCGAGGGAAAGCAATTGAGGGGTGCATACCCCGTAGATCTCAGGTTGTTCTTGTGGATCGAGGTTTTATGGCTCCGCTTCAGGCTTGAGGCGATCATCTGATCAAAATGGTCGGTTGAGCGTTGGGTCGGCAAAGCAGAAAATCTCCAAGGAACACATCAACACAATGAAACTGGGCCCACTCCTATCAAATAGGCATCACTGCAGCCGCCTTTTTCTGGCCGCCGGCTGCAGTTTGTGTTGCGAACACAGGCCGCGAGGCTGGCCAGCCCCCACCCAAAATCGGGCCCACTCATTGGGGCTGGCCAGCTGTGCCAAGAGGCACATTTCGTCCATCGGTGACGATCGGAAATATCGTCATCGATACAGAAGTGTGCCTCGACCTTCGCTCTTGTAAATATCGTGTCATCGCTCCCTCTCAAGGTCGTCGGCCACGGAAGCTGCGAGCTTACTGACGCACTTCATAGATGTAGAAAGGGCCACCGGTTATGGCCAGTGGCCCCTCTGGCCGCTCAGATGCGACTCGGTCCTCCTCAGGGTGGACGCTCTCTACAAGGTGATTTACCCAACGTCAACTCCGTCGGCATTTTGATTGCTTCGACCCGATCGACGCGTTCGTGGTTGTGTGAATTGGTCGGCAAATGTGACCGAGGTTTCAAACGCGCGATGCACACGCGATCGTAAGATGGAGACGCGAGCAAGGCGAGGTCAGGTCACTTCGCGTAGTCCTCTCGCGAGAATCTCGCAGGGCCAACCCGGTGGGTTTGTCGGTGATCCAGCAGATGGTCGACTAAGGTGCCACATGACTGAGTATTGAGCGAAGGTTCAACAAACTGAGGCGATGTGGGGGGAACGGAAATGACTGGTACTGCGACGACGTTCATCGTAGCGATGGCACTAGCGCTGTCTGACACTTCGGTAGACGCTTTGGAGATGGTTTGCATCCATCCAGATGACCGCAATCACACCTATATCGTTGCTGGCGATCGCGGTACCTACACGTGGAATGACCATGGGGTCGAGCGGGCACGGGCGCTTACGTGCAACACTCAGCGAGGCGGTTCGGTCACGTGTCACCGATGGGAAGAATACGGTGATGATGGCAGGAGCGTGTTGATCTTCCGAATGCTGTCCAATGGAAGCCTGATAGAAGCCGGCTCTTGGGCATTGCTCAATGTAAGCACTGTCGATGTCAAACCCGGTTTTGTTTGCACCGAGTTGGGCGATTGATCGCACCCACCAAATAGCTTGAGTTTCTAAGGCTGCGCGGTGTGGACGTTCGAGTGATTTCGAGCGGCGTCCGCTACGTTCTTAATTTCGGTCGCTGCCGGCAAGAGTTCGGTCCAGCCTTGGCTGCGCGACCAGACAACTCGGCCAAACATCCACAAACTGCATAGAACGAGCGGCCCGTTGGGCCGCCCTGATGCATGCCAAGGAAGAGCGCCAATCAGCCCGGGGTATACCAGATAGGTGACGTGTATGCGCGTTCCTGCGTCTCCGTCGGCGTCTCTTCGGGTAGCGACGCTCCCATTCGGAAGGCATCGTAGACCGTCCAGCGCGGGGTCGGGATTTCGATCACCCGAGCGTAATAGAAGGCCGACTGAGAGGGATCGAAGTCGGGGTCGCTCCAGACCGTGCCCATCTCTGCCTGACCGATCGAGTTGGTCCAAGTGGCGCGCTCTACGTCCACCGTCGACCCGATTGCAGGTAGCTTTCCATCGGAATCAGGCTGCCTGTCGCCTGCCCAAACAACGTCGTAGACCTGTTCGTGGGTCTCCCCCTCGGCGTCCATCCAGCCCTTCACGATCTGGATTCTGTCCAGGTTTCCGCCGATCGGGTCCTTCAATGCATAGACCATGAAGCTGGGCGCCTCTGCTCCTTCCGGCGCTGCAGGCAGATCGCCGCCCATGGGCGCGCCTTTGGCATAGCCTGCAGAAGCCGGGGTTCTAGAGGTCAGGTCGTCCATCGTGTAATCCCAGCCGCCGAAGAAGCGCACACCCATGCGCGAACCCGTTGTCGCATAGACCTCTTTTCTCTCCATCGCGTCGAATATCGCCTCACGGGTATTCTCGGCCGCCCAGACCGCGGCAAGGCCCGAAGCGACCATCTCCCAGCCAAGAACCTGCACATCCCCAAACTGGGCAACGATGTGCTCGGGCCGCTGCGGGTTTGGCTCGGCGCCGGAATGCTTTCCAAAGAAGTTGTCTTCTTGCGCCGTGGCCAGCGACGTGTGGCTGTCAGTAGAGCCGACCATGCCGAACTTGTAGGGGTTGGTGCCGAGCGACGTTTCGAGCATCAGCCCGGTTTTCAGCCCCTCGCGGGCGTATTCCCCGGCCAGCATGTCGTCGGTCTTGAGTTCGGACAGGTTCAGATTGCCCTTGTCCCAGGTCTCGTAGTCGGCGAACTCGTCGTTCGGGCTGAGGAAGGGGTGGGTCTCGCCGTCGCCCTTGATCTGCGTTGCCTCGTAGACAGGCTCCCAAAGCGCGCGGGTCTCTGCATATTCGGCGTCCAGTTCGCGACCATCGAATTGTGCAGTTTCGGGGAACATGATGCCGTTGGACAGGTTGCCGTTGTGCGCGATCGCCAGCACGTCACCGCGGGTGACCTCCTCGTAGTTCGCCATCCAATTCCAGAGGTCACGTGGATTGATCGAACCGAAAGGCGCTTCGGTCGTGAACGGGTCGATCATGCCGGCCTTGTCGCCGCCGTCGCGATACATGACGACGCGGTGCATGTTCGCGCCCTGGATGAGAGAGGTCCATTCGTATCCGATGAAGCTGGTGAACAAGCCAGGCTCGTTTGCCTCCTCGGCCGCCTCGATCTGACGTTGCCAAACCGAGCGGAAGGGCTTCGAGCCCGCCTCGATAGCAAGCGCCGGTGAAATCACCTCGCCGCGGGAATAGGTGTCGATCAGTTCCAGCGCCGCAGCCACGCCCTCTTCGCCGCCATTGGCGATCATGGTTGCGATGCGGTTTCCCTCGGGATCAGACATTATGCTCGGGTCCTGCGCGAAGATCAGGTCGAACAACCCCATATTGTCGGAATGGTCAGCAACCACCAGCCAGTCGAGCGGTCGCGACAGCCTTGCCATGAAACCGGTCGTAGCCTGCACTTCCTGGCCCTTGGCGAAGCGGTAGGCGGCGCGCGCGTCCAGCCGGTTTCCGAAAGCGCCAGCGTCAAAAGACGTCGAGGTGTGCAGGTGCGTGTCGCCCCAAAGCGGGCGGTCAGGGATGCCGCGCTGTGCGTATGGCGAATAGGACTTTCCCGGGAAGGCATCGGTCAAAGTCGACCCATCGGGTGAGGGCTCGAAAGCTAAGGCCAGGCCCGCGCTGAGGCAAAGGGCGGTCGCGATGAACAGATGGTGCTTCATTGCCGACTCCTGAGAAATTTTATTCCATAAGTGATGGTAACATGAGCAAGAAGGTTTTTGCGATGCGCACTTTGTCCCGACACCTTCATTCGGTCGCTATGCCAGGCGGCCGGCGCGCGACCCATTCGATGTCAAGGAAGGCCGGTCAGCCTGTCCCATTTTCGTTTCACGCCGCGCAACTAAGCGGACTTCGGGCTACGTAGCGGCAGAAGTCACGCGTATCGTTCGGAAGGTCTGCGTTCTTGGCGCAAACAGATATCTCCTTCGCACGTCATGCTCGTTCCTGATGAGGGTCAGCGCCGCTTGGATGGAAGGATGGTAGATGGCCCGATGGGAGAGTTCTTGCGCCGCTCTGAGGAGGAAAAGGCACAGAGCGCGTGGGAGGCCAGTCGCAAGGCATTATAGAAGAAGTGGGGCGAATGCCGGAGTCTGCAGCCACCAGCTACAATACGGTACGGGAGGTAGTTGCTGTCTTTCACGACGCAGAAAAGCTCGAGGCAGCGGCAGACGAACTTGTTCTCGCGGGCTTTTCGCAAAGCTGCCTGGACGTGATATGGGAACGCGAGCCGCAGCTTCCACGATCAATCACTAAGGCATGATGAGGCTGCGCCAGCACTGCGCAAAATGAGTAATCCGCAGTCGTCAATACACATACGGCCTATTGCAGTTTCCGCTTGTCGCAATAGGGCTGACGAGGTCGTAAGGGCCTGGTGAGCAAAGGCAGTTGTTCTGTTGCTGCCCGTGGTTCAGGGAGCTACAGCAGGTGTTCAGGTTGTTTGCGGCCTGCTCGATCACGGCTTGCTCGTCAGGATCGTCGGAAGCTGCATACAGGTTGAGGAGATCGTTATAGGCGCTGATGGTATTTCTGGCACTGCAGGTCGTGCTTGTACTTGGCGCAGCAGGCGCGATACCGGCGGCGAACAAGTGACTGATGGCAATTCCGCAGCCGAGAGCACGAGCCGCGCTCGAACCAACGTTTTCAAACAGTTGCTTCATGATCTTAACCGGCTCCCAAATAGGTGTCGTTCGCGCTTGCTGCTCCTGCAACTTGGCGGTCGAATGAGCGGTGGGGGGCTTGCACCGACCTTTCCCAAGTGAGTCTTGTTGGAGGTCATGGTGCTGTCTGCCCGGCGCGCTCGCAATGCTTTTCATCCTGTGGCGTCTTTTGAGACCCATCAGGTGCGTCCAACAGGTCCAACACAGGCCTTAGTTTGGCGTCGCTGTGGCATGGCTGCCGATCGAGAGCACGTCCCGGATAATTCGGTCGAGCCGGGGGCCTTCGATCTTGACGGTCGTAGCTGTCAGCATGTCGACGCCGGAGGTGCCCGCAGTCACTGGATCGCCTCAATGATCGCACGGATCATCGGCTCTTGCACAGCCACTTCGACCGGCTGGAAGCTATTGGCAAGCGTGTCGCGCACGACGCGCGCACCGAACCTGATCTGCTTAAGTTGCAGGCTGGTCAGCGACGGTCCGCTATCGACTCAGGCAAGCCCTCTGAAACTACGCCTACTCCCGCCCCAACAGCGTATTGTAAGGAAACCAGTCGCTGGGACACCGGCCATGATCCATCGCGTCATGCGATCACTGTGAAGTCCAGGGCGTCGTAGTTTCCGGACTGACCCTCGATGCGGATTTCGAACAACTCGACTTCCGCAACCTTCAGGTCGATCGCCGCCAGCGTATTCATTGCCCCCACAACGTAGCCACTTTCCAGCTGGGACACGACCGCTGCGGCAGTGGCCGCGTTCGCTACATACAGGATCGCCGTGTCCAGCCCGAGGTTTCCGTTGAAGGCGTGATTTACATAGTCCCCCGATGGGCCGCTCGGTCCGATGACGAAACTGTCGTCGATCACCGTCAGGTAATCGTCGCCAACGATGTAATCGGTAACGCCGGACGTGTGGTCGGAGGATTGCCGCCAGACAAAAACGTCGTCGCCCGATCCGCCCACGGCCATGTCCGAACCTTGACCACCGAAGGTGAGGTGATCCCCCTCTTCCTGGCCGAACATCCGGTCGTTGCCGCTGCTGCCGATAAGTGTGTCTCGCCCCGCATCACCGATCAGCACATCGTCGCCCGCGTCGCCGGCAAGCGTGTCGTCGCCGTCACCGCCGCGCAGAACATCGTGGTCGGATTCACCTGCAAGCGTATCGTTCCCCGCCTGTCCAACGAGGAAATCGTGACCCGAACCTCCCCGCAGAAGGTCGTTTCCGGCACCACCATCCACGTAGTCGTTGTCGGCCTTGCCGTCGAGTTCGTCGTCGCCGTCCTCGCCGATTAGGACGTCGTCGCCGTCGTCACCGTCGAGCACATCGTTGCCCCACTGACCATTGAGCCAGTCGTTGCCGTTCCCGCCGGAGACATAGTCGTTATCCGCTCCGGCAAATACGGTATCACGCCCATCCTCGCCGATGATGTGATCGTCTCCTCGGTTGCCGTAGATCGTATCGTTGCCCCATTGGCCATTGAGCCAGTCGTTGCCGTCGCCCCCGTAGATCAGATCGTCGTCCGCGCCGCCGAAAACGGTATCGGAGCCTTCCCCGCCCTCGATCTGGTCCGCGCCACGGTTGCCGAAGAGCGTGTCGTCACCGTCGCCGCCATCGAGACGGTCATCGTCATCTCCGCCGTGGAGTTGGTCAGCCCCCGCCGCGCCGCGAAGCAGGTCGCTGCCGGCACCGCCGTCGAGGTAGTCGTTGTCCGCCTTGCCGTCTAGTTCGTCGTCGCCATCCTCGCCGATGAGCACGTCATCGCCGCCGTCGCCGTCGAGCACGTCATTGCCCCACTGGCCATTAAGCCAGTCGTTGCCATCCCCGCCGGAGACATAATCATTGCCGCCGCCCGCGAAGACCGTATCCCGTCCATCCTCGCCGATGATGTGATCGTCGCCGCGGTTTCCGTAGATCGTATCATTGCCCCATTGGCCATTGAGCCAATCGTTCTCGTCACCGCCAAGGACCATGTCGTCTCCACTGCCGGCGTAGACTCGATCGGCACCGCCTTCTCCTTCGAGAGTATCATTGCCCTGATTGCCGAAGAGTGTGTCGTCGCCGTCTCCACCGCGAAGCCTGTCTTGGCCGTCCCCGCCGTAGAGCATGTCATTGTGTCTCTCGCCGTCGATCCAGTCGGCCTGCGCACCGCCGTAGATCGTGTCTCTCCCATCGCCGCCGAGAAGAACGTCGAGCCCGCCCATCCCGCGGATCGTGTCAGCCCCGGCAAGGCCCTTGAGGATCTCGTTCGCAGGCGTGCCCTCTATCTTGTCCACGCCCAGAGTGTCGCGGATCTCACGTGGACCGGTCGCCGACAGGACGTAGGCGCCGGTGGTGAAACGCGAGAAACGAGTGTCGACCGGAGTGTCTTCGGGAAGGGTGCCGTGCACCTGCAGCCGGAAATTGCCAGTGTCCTGCGCCTGGAACTCAAGCGTCACCCTTTGGTCGCCATTGGGGTTGTCGCTCGCTGCAACCACCTGACCAGAGGGCGAAAGCACCGTCAGCTCGGGCGTCAGTTGGCTGGTAGCGATTCCGCTCCGAGGCGCGTCTACGGTGAATCCATACGTAGCTCCCTCCTGAAGCGCGATCGCGAAGGCATCCTTGTCGTCGTGGTAGTCGATCGATGATCGGATCGCGTCATGTGCATTTGCGAGATTGCCTATCGGGAAGACCGTCGTTGTGCTGTAGGAGAGCGCCAGTACGCCCTCCCAGCCATCGGAATGCAGCGCACCGGGCGAGGCCAGAGACTGCGTCTTGCCATGGTCATCCGGCGGTCCCGGCGCGATGTCAATTTCGCGCATCTGGATGTTGAAGCGGCCAAAGTCCTTTTTCTCGTCAGAGACCTTCAGATAGAAGGTGCCATCTTCGAGATCGTTATGAAAAAACAGTGCGGCATTGTTGCCCGCCCCGCCGTCCTTGTCGGAAATCAGAACCGTGCCGGTGCGAAGAGGGTCACCGTTCCAAGTCCGCAATTCGACGGCCGGATCCGGCAGCCCCTTTGCACGTGGCTTGCCCTCTGACCGGATGTCGAGTTGGTAGGTCTTGCCCAACTCCAGATCGACCTTGAACCAGCCTTCCCGCTGTCCGGCCCATTGGATCCTGTAGTCATTGCTGGAGATGGGACCGATCTCTACGGCGTTTATCGGGTTCATGATGCGTGGAAGATTCTCGCCCATTGTAGTCCCCCCTTGGATGCGTCGGTTGGTCTACCGAGCCTCCACCCGCCGAGAGACTGTCCCGATCATAAGGTGCTGGCGTCACCACCATCTCCATCCGGGGGCTTCCCGGCCGCATGGACCCTCGATCTCCATGCGGGGAATATACAACACTAACGGTTTGCCGGCATTGATGCGGATCAGATGACAATGCCTGACGGTGCCGATCAACGCGGATCTGGTTGGGGGTGCCACCTTCGAACAAGTGTCTGCGTTCTGATTTTTGGGGACTGGGGGAACAAAGGGAGTTGATCCGCCCTGCCAGACGCAACTGGGCGGCTTGCCTTACGTCGCTCAGGCGATACGCCCTGCACCTGGCTTCCAGCCGTGGCAGAGCGCGCAGGGCAGCACTCGCCGCCAGGTTGCTTGAAATGATCATGTCAAGACCAAGGCCGTACCAAGCTGACTGCGGCAGGCTTTGACGACCTCCGAACTGTATCGCCAGCCTCGGCAGATCACGCGTGCGAAATTCCGCCCAGCTTCCATCCAGGATGGGTGCTCAGCGCAAAGCATCTCGACGCGTCCATCGGAATGATCAGGCTAAGCAACACCTGAACGACGTCCCATGCGGCGCCCCGCATCAGGCGGTTCGCACCCACCTTCCGTTACGGCACCTTCGGGATATCATGAATGCGATACGCCAGCATGGGTACCTGCACCGGCAGCTGGCGCGCCGTAGAGTGAACCACCGAACCCATTGGCTCGATCCGGCCGAACACACACCTCCGGAGACGCAGCATATATCATCCCGCGACAGGCATCTTGGACCCGCTTGCCGGAGCAGCACCAAGAGATATCAATCGCGCGATACACCTCGGTTAGATGCCTCCTTGGACAAAATCGCGCCACAGTGCGGGCTATCGAACCCCAAGGCGCCTTATGCCACGGCAACCGCCCTGAGCGGCGGCAAGCGCAACGCCGTTCGGCTTCCCTCTCCACAGCGGCTCCACCGGATATCATAAAAGCGATACGCCGCTTGCATTGCCAATCGCGGTTGGCCGCATGGCAAGACATCGGTCACCATCGCCATGGGCAGGAAACGGACAGGCAATCGCTCTCCGAAGGCAGATGCGGTTGACATCATGCGACTTGCGGTTCCACTTCGCGCCGCATCGGCATCCACCGGATATCATACATGCGATACTCTCTCCTTTGGGGCCAGGCTCGACACCGACCATTCAGGAGCTTTCTAACCCACAGGTCCGACGAGGCCATGCGAGTGCTGTGAAATCGCGCCGCATTCGACCTCCCGTGGCAACCTTCCGGCGACAGCCTGCTACTGCGTCCCCCACGCCGTATCAAATCCGCGATATCCCCTTTGCCCCCTAGACGACTACGGCATAATCGAGGGCCAAGTTCCTTTTAATAAGACGGATTTGAGCGCCGCGAAGGCCTTGATGATCCCCTTCGCGCGGGGGCCGCTTCTTTTTAATAGGACGGATTTGACCCCTCACGCGGAGGCCTCCGCGCGCGCCCAGACGAGGGTACAAAGCTTCGAGATTGATGGGGTTTCTTCCTCGTGCGAGCCCGCAACCTACGCGGACGAACAATCCGCACATGTCCGCAATTGGAGACCTAAACGGATAACTTCTCTGCATGTGTCTGAGCAAGGGGAACTAAGCTGACGGGTATGGCTGGTCCGCTCCCTGCGCAGAGCGACCTCTCTGGATGGCGATTGATCTGCAGGTGCAGCATCCTTCGGGGGCGAGCGAAAGGACCAGCGCTGTCTTTGCTGTGGTACCTACGGGATGGCGGCTTAAAGGATCTGGTTTGGTTTGAGCGCTCCGAAGGGCTCTGGAGCGACATGAGTGTCGTCGTTAGCAGGCCGCCGTCACGATGATCTCGACCTTGAGTTCCGGACGTGCCAGCCGAGCTTCGCCGCAAGCGCGAGCCGGGGCGCGGCCCTTGGGCACCCAGGCATCCCAGACCGCGTTCATCTCGGCGAAATCCGCCATGTCCGCGAGCCAGATCACCACCTGCAGCATCTGCTCCGGCGAAGAGCCGGCCGTCTCGAGCAACCGTTCAACACGAGACAAGCAGTCGCGCGTCTGCTCGGTGACCGTGTCCCCGTCACCAACCTGCCCGCACAGGTAGGCCAGACCGTTATGCTTTACGATCTTGCTCATCCGCACGCCGGACTCAATCCGTTCGATCATCTTTTACTCCTATTCCTTTGCCCTCTGCGGTGGCACATCCATTTCTGCCAGCTCGGACAGTGTCACCGGCTTCAGTGGCGGCCGGATCCGGTAATATCCTGTCTCGTCCGGCGTTTGTTCAAGCGCGTCCGACAAGAGCGCCGTGACGGTCAGACCGCAATACCGGCCCTGGCAGGGGCCCATCCCGGGCCGACCGAATGCCTTGGTCTGGTTCGGGCCGAGACAGCCCAGACCGGCATAGCGTCGGATCTCGCCTGCAGTCACCTCTTCGCAGCGGCATATAATCGTCGCGTCCCCGGGCAGGAGCGCCTCGGGCGCCGGCGGATAGGCTGCGTCCAGGAACGGGCGGATCGCCATGTCCCGTGCTCGTTTCTTCAGAAGGGGGGCAGCGAACTTGTCTCGGCTCGCCTCTGCCAGCCGTTCCGCTTCGGTGGCGATCTGAAGCGCCGCCAGTTGGCCCGCGACCTCTGCCACCTCAGCCCCCCCGATACCCGCGCCATCTCCGGCAATGTAGACGCCCGCCTTTTCCGAGCAGCCCCAATGGTCCAGCACCGGCACGAACGCAGCTTGGTCAGCATTCCAGCGATGAGACACCCCGATCGAGCGCGCTGCCTGCGTGTTCGGCACCACACCGTGATGCAGCAGAACCGTATCGCAGGCGATGCGGTGCGTCCGCCCCCCGGCTTCGAAACGAACGATCTCGGCACGGCCCTCGCCCTCGATGGCGATCCCGGTCGCGCCCGTGTGGCGCGGCACCCGCGCGCGCGAGATTTCCGTCATCAGTTTCAGGCCCTTAGCGAGATAGGGCCAGGCGCGTAGAGCACCGCCAGCATACTTGGTCGCGCGGGTCAGGTCGGCGCGGGATTGGGTTTCGACCAGCGCCAGGGGTGGCGATCCGGCGCGGACCATCTGGGCCGCGATGAGGTAGAGCAGCGGACCGGACCCGACGAGCACGGCGCGCTTCGCGACCACGCCGGACTGTTTGAGCAGGATCTGCGCAGCACCGGCCGTCATCACCCCGGGCAGGGTCCAGCCCGGCACCGGCATTGGCCGTTCGAGCGCACCGGTTGCAAGCAGGATCCTGTCGGCCTCGATCTGCGCCCCACGGCTCTCCTTGGTGTATGAGATCCGGAAACTGTCCTCGATGGCCCAGACCACTGCCCCGGTGATGTGTTCGACCGCGCTGTCGCGGAGCGCCCGCGTCAGCGTCGCACCATGTTGGAAATCCGGGCCTAGAATGCCGCCGCGCTTGGCTGCCGCGCGGTCCACATCGCGGTAAATCTGCCCGCCCGGGCGGGACTGCTCATCGAGCAGGGTCACGCCAAGGCCATGCTCCGCCGCGGTGGTGGCCGCGGCCATGCCCGCCGGCCCGGCTCCGATGACGACAAGGTCGACGCGTTTCATGCCGTGCCTCCTGGGCGTTGCGGACGGGAGAGGCGCATGCCTTCGACCACTTCCATCATGCAGGCCTGCCGCACGACGCCATCCAGCTCGACAAGGCAGTCGAAACAGGCGCCCATCATACAGAATGGCGCTCGCGGGGCGCCGGAGACAGACGTCTCCCGGAACACACCGACCCCGGCGGCCAGCAGCGCCGCCGCGAGGTTCGCCCCCTCGGGAAGGTCCAGTTGCGTATCGTCGAACCAGACCGCGACCCGCGGACTTTCCTCCAACTCAAGAAAGGGCGAAGCGGTCTTCACTGAACACCTCCAGATCCGGGGCTGTATCGGTCCGCTCGAGCCAGTCGGGCAGGAAGCGGGCATGGGCGGCAGCAAGCGTGATGCCGCTGTGACAGGTCACGAGGAAACAGCCAGGCATCTCCCGGCTCTCCTGATAGATCGGCAAGCCATCGGGCGAGAGCACCCGGAGCGCGGCCCAGCTTCGCACCAATTGCGCCTTGCCGAGCGCCGGGTAGGCTGCGATCGCCTGTGTGGCGAGGCCGGAAAGGCCCGGCTGGGTCACCTCGTCGTTGAAGCCTACTTCCTCGTTGGTGGCGCCGATCTGGATGCTGCCCTCGTCGACCTGACGCGCGATCAGGGAGGGGCGGTTGATCAGCTTCGGCAGCTTCTCGGTGATGAGCACCTGTCCGCGTTGGGGACGCACCGGCGCCTTGAAGCCGAGCTTCGGGCCAAGCTCGGCCGCGCCAAGTCCGGCGGAGAGGATAACCTTGCCCGCTCCGACAGTCGTTCCGTCGCTGCACCGCACACGAAAGCCGTCCGGTTTGCTTACCTCGGTGACAGTCTTGCCAATCAGGACCTGCCCGCCCATGCGGCGCACATCATCGGCAAGCGCCATCAGGAGCTTGAGCGGGTTCGCGTGCCCGTCCTGGTGGTGGAGGATCGCGCCAACCACGGTCGGGCCGATATGAGGTTCTTCCTTGCGGAGCGCATTGTGGCCGAGAACCTCGTAGGGATAATCCCCGTCGAGCTGGCCCTTGAGCACTTCATATTTCGCGACGGTTTGCTCGAGGCTCTCTTCCGAGAAATGCAGGTCGTAGCCGCCTTTCTGCTCGAGCGGCACACTGCGGCCGGTATTGGCGCCCAGCTCTTCGGCGAATTCGGCCCAGATCGCGGCGGATTGCTGCGACCAGCGGGCATAGCGCGGCTGGTTCATGCCTTTGGACTGAACCCAGACCAGGCCGAAATTCCCCCTGCTGGCGCGGAATGATCCGTCATCGCCGTCAAGCACGACAACACGGTGGCCGCGTTTCAGTAGCCCCCAGGCCGTGGACAGGCCAACGACTCCCCCTCCGATGATCGCATAGTCTGCTTCCATCGCATTGTCCCCGGACGAGATGTTTTGAGAAGCGGGGCGACGACAGGCGCCGCCCCGGATGCCGTTACTTGCCGATCTGGTCGAGGATCCCCTGCCCCCACTCGGCGCCGACGTCTTCGAGGACAATTGGCCAGACTTCCTCGCGGACCTTGGCGGCCATCGCGGCCAGTTCGTCGTCAGAGAGTTCCACGAGCGTGGTACCAAGCTCATCGACGAGGCGCTGTTCCCACTCGCCCTGGTCCGCCTCAGCGACCGTCCAGCGCTGCGCCTCGAATTCGGCAGCGGCGGTCCTAAGGGCCTCCTGGTCCTCGGCATCGAGTTCGGCCAGAGAGCCGTTGGAGATGATCATGTACCAGACTTCGAAATGGGTATTGGCCGGCACATAGGCCTTCGTCACGTCACGGAACGAGGCGTAGTAGCCCTCGGCGCCGGAGCCGATAACACCGTCGACGACACCGGTCTGGATTGCTGTGAAAGCTTCGGAGAAGGGGATCGGCGAAGGAATGTAGCCAAGCGCCTCGCCTGTCAGCTGGAAGGACTTGATGCCGGGCACACGGACCTTGATGCCGTTCGACTGGCTGGGATCGCCCGGGGTCACCGGATCGGTGTTGAGCGAGATGCCTCCGAAATAGACCGGATAGGCGGCGAGCATGGTGATGTCCTGCTCGGCATAGAGTTCTGCCATGACAGTGCGGACAGGACCATCAGGGCCGTAGGCTGCGCGTGCTTCGTCCCAGCTGTTCGCGAGGTAGGGGAAGGAGCTGATCTGCATCCGCCGGTCGGCCGCGGTGGCGGCGGGCTGGGTCGCCATGTCGATCGCGCCGACGCTGATCCGCTCCTGCACGGTCGTGTAATCTCCGAGCGCGGAAGCCGGGAAGATATTGATTGTCACGTCGCCGCCGGTTGCCTCTGCGACGGCCTCAGAGAAGGCACGCAGCTCGACGTCGATGGTGGCGTCCTGCGGGCGGACGTGGCTCATTTTCAGTTCTGCTGCGGTGGCAACGCTCGAGAGCGCCATGAGGGCGGTGGCGGCAGTTCCAATCAGAAAGTGTTTCATGGGTAGTCCTCCGTTGGATTTCAGTAGTTTGTCGTTGGGGTGGTCAGTAGCCGAAGACTCTCGGCAGGAAGAGGGAAAGGTCGGGCCAGAGAGAGGTGAGGAAGACGACCGGCACATAGCCGGTGATGATCAGCATCATGGCCGGTGGGATCACCTTGGTGACCTTCACATTGCCGATCCGTGCACCGAGATAGAGGATCGAGGCGTATGGCGGGGTGACGCCGCCCATGGCCGTGTTGACACCCATGATCGCGGCAAACTGCACCGGGGTGACGCCGATGGCATTCATCAACGGGAGCAGCAGCGGGGCGATCAGAATGATCGCGGTCACGTCGTTCACCACCATGCCCACCAGGAACAGCAAGATGTTGATGAGGATCAGCAGGATCACCTTGTTCTCCGTGATGCCGAAGATCGCGCTGACCAGCTGCTGCGGGATGCTCTCGTAGACAAACATCTGGCCGAGGATCATCGAGAACAGGATCATCACCATGATCGCGCCCACGGCGGTCGCGGCTTCCTTGCCGGCGCCGAGGAAGTTCTCCCACCGCAGCCCCTTGTAGACGAAGAAGCCGACCGGGATGGCGTAGATCACGGCGAGCGCGGCCGCCTCGGTGGGCGTCATGATGCCGCCATAGATGCCGCCGAGGATCATCACCGGCATCAGCAGTGCGGGCGTCGCGTTGAAGCCGCGCCGGGCGACCTCTTTGGACAACTCGTTGAAACTTGGCTTCTCGTCGAGCTTCAGGTCGAACTTGCGGCTCATCCACAGGTTGACGACCGAGAAGTTGAACATGATGAGCAGGCCCGGCCCCAACGTCGCAAGAAAACACGCAAGGATCGAGGTGTCGGTGACCCAGCCATAGACGATCATCGTGACCGAAGGCGGGATGAGCAGGCCGAGGATCGAGGAATTGGCGATCAGCGCGGTGGCGTATTCACGCGGGTAGCCGCGCTTTTCCATCTCGGGGATGAGCAGCGGGCCGATCGCAGCGATACCGGTGAGACCGGAGCCGGAGATGGCGCCGATCACCGCGCAGGAGACTGCCGCGACGACGCCCAGCCCGCCGCGCACATGGCCTATGAAGGCGTTGACGAAGCGCAGTAGCGAGGCTGCGATCCCGCTTTCCGACATGATCGTTCCGGCGAGTACGAAGAGGGGAATGGCCAGCAGGACCGGGTTTCCAAGCTGCTGGAAACCCCAAAGCATCATGCCCTTCATCGTCACGTCGCCGATGAAATACATCACCATGAGCGCCGCGCCGAAGCAGTAGGGAAGCGGAACACCCAGCGTGAGCGTCAGCACAAGGACGGCAATGGCAAGGAGCGCAATCTCGATCATCGGGCTGTCTCCTTGGTCAGGCTGCGGATATGGCCCAGCAGGTGCCAGGCGGTGTAGACCATCATCAGCGTCAGCCCGACAAAGAGCGCGATGTCGGAATAGAAGGTCGGGATGTAGAGGGTCGGGCTCTCCTTCCAGACGCGCCAGGAGTACCTGGTGAAGTCCCACGCCCAGCTCAGCAACCAGAGGCCTACGATCAGGCTGATGATCTCGCCGAAGATTGCGAGCACCGTGTGCTGTCGCTCGGTGGTCAGCCAGATCTCGAGGACGTTGGCACGGATATGGGTGTTTTCACGCGAAGCATTCACCGCGCCCAGCATGTAGAGCCAGACGGTTGGGTAGAGCATCGTCTCTTCCAACCCCATGACCGGGATCTGCAGAACGTAGCGCGTGATAACCTGAACGAACTGACCGAGCGCGACGACGCCGATCAGGCCAGTAAGCAAGTACTTCGAGAAGGTGTCCATGGCGTCCCCCGGTGCAACGCTCTGCCGGCGCAGCTTTCGGTGAATTCCACTGGACAGGGGTCATTAAATCAATTTGATTATTTTTCTGAAACCATAAATTTGCTTTATGCGCAGGAAATGAACCTCTCGATCCGTCAACTCACCACTTTCCGGGAAGTCATGCGCAGTGGATCAATCTCGCGCGCAGCCCGGACGGTCGGCCGGACCCAGCCTGCAGTGAGCACGATGATCGCGACGCTGGAGGCAGAGCTCGGTTTTCCGCTGTTCATTCGGGAACCTGGCAAGGTGACGCCCACGCCCGAAGCTCGTTACTTCCTCGAGGAGGCCGAGGCCATCCTCGCTCGAATAGACCGTACCAAGCAGACGCTCAGCAAGATCGGCTCGCTCGAAGCCGGCCGCCTACGGGTCGCTTGTCATCCGGCGGCCTCGGGTCATTTCATTCCGCGTCTTCTTGCCAAGTTTCTGGCCGACAAGCGTGGGGTCGATCTTTCATTGATCATGCGCTCCTCCGACATCATCGAAGACCTGATCGCGTCCCAGCAATTCGACATCGGCTTTGCCGAAACGCCGGCGCGGCGGGCCTCCATCGATCAGATCGATTTCGACCTGGAATGCGTCTGCGTCCTGCCTGCCGGTGATGCTCTTGCCGATCAAGCGGAGATCACGCCGGAAGATCTCGATGGCCTACCGATGGCTGTGCTGTTTGAAGAGCATACAACTGCCACGCAGACTGAGGCGGCATTCGCTTCCTTCGGAGCACATTTCAACAAGCGTCTGGAGTTGCGAACACATCTCTCAGGCCTCGAGTTCGTGTCCGAAGGTTTTTGCTACATGCTTTGCGACATGATCACCGCTCATGACTATGTGCTCAAAGGGGCGAACCGCAGACAACTTGTCTTGCGAAAGTTCCGCCCACGCGTAAGCAACAGCGTCTCAATCCTGAGGCCAGCCTACGCAGGCCGTGCGATCCTCGAACAAGCTTTTTCGCCGGTCCTGACCAGCGCTATCCATGTGATGCAGGCAGACATGGAGGCACACATTGCTGGAGCCTCCACTGCGAGACCCGGAAATCAATCCGCAGCCCCGGAGTAACTCCCGAGAACTACCAATTGATTTGCCTAATTATCCACGAAAAGAAGCATATGCGCTCTTGTTCTCGACAGCGCCGATGATCCACCTCTATCGCAGCGCCCGGCACGGGATCGAAGGCGTCTTGGCCGCCTTCCTCGGGTTCGCCGGCCTGTGCTTGCTCTTATCCCGTTTTTTGAAGGAGAAAGCCTCATGACCTTGTTCACCGGCCTGTCGGCCTTCCCGCTCACGCCTGCCGACGCCAAGGGAGAGCTGAAGCCAGAGCTTCTACAAAGCTTCCTCGAGCGGATCGTGGAAGCGGGTGCGGATTCGATCGGGCTTCTCGGCAGCACTGGCGGATACGCCTACCTGACGCCGGAGGCGCGCAAGCACACGCTGCGGGCCGCCGTGGAGTGCGTGGCGGGACGGACCCCGCTCATCGTCGGTGTCGGCGCTCTCACAACCGATGTCGCCGAGGACCTCGCACGCAACGCCAGGTGGGCCGGCGTAGACGGCCTGCTTCTCGCGCCCATGTCCTACCAGCCGCTGACCGACGAGGAGGTGTTCCGCCATTTCGAGGCCGTCGCTGCGGCGGGCGAGCTGCCCCTGTGCATATACAACAACCCGAGCACCACGAAATTCACCCTCAGCCCGGAGCTGATCGCGCGATTGGCTGAGCTTCCGAACGTGACCGCGGTGAAGATGCCACTGGCTGCGGACGGCGACTATGCGGGCGAGATGCAGCGCCTGCGGGCCATGACGCCGGAGGGCTTCGCCATCGGCTACAGCGGCGACTGGGGTGCGAAAGATGCCCTGCTCGCTGGCGGTGCCTGCTGGTATAGCGTGGTGGCCGGTCTCTTACCGGAACCCGCACTCGCGCTCAATCGTGCGGCCCAGGCGGGGAATGCGGCCGAAGCTGAGCGCATCGACCATGCATTCGCTCCCCTCTGGGCGCTGTTCCGGGAGTTCGGGAGCTTCCGGGTGATGTTCGCGATCGCGGAGAGCCTCGGTTTCGGGAGCATCGCAGCGCCTCGCCCGCTCCTGCCGCTCGATCAAGCGTACCGCATAAGGGTAGAGGATGCCCTGCGTCCGCTCCTTCAGGTCGCCGCCTGACCAAGCAACTGTGCTTGCGCAGCATCTCGCCTGTAAATGTCTCGGAAGAGCTCCAAGCGGAGACCTTCTCCTTCGGGGATCATGGCCACTGAAGCCCCCATGAGGGCTTCCGTCGTAGCTGACGGCCGACGGCGTCGCAGAGAAGGCCTTGCATCTGGTCCACGACCGGGATCGGCTTCCAGACGATTGTGGTCTCGCTCGATGGAAGGCCACCCGACAACCGCCCGGCGATTCCCTGCCGATTGTCCATCATTTCCCGGAGTGCGTGACCCAGTTTCCACGCTGTCTTCTGGTTCACGCCCAGAATACGCGCCATCAAGACCGACGAGATTCCCTTGGAGGACGTCAAAACGAGGAAGATTGCCGCAATCCGGGTTCGGAGGTCGAGCTTCGTCGCATGGAGTGGCGTCTTGGTCGCAACGGTGAACTGGCTGCGGCATTCCACCAAAAAACGTCTCCTCGACGATCCGAAACTGCCCGGCAGCGAACCAACGACGGCGGCGGTCGCCATCGGTGATGATTTCGACCTCGGACAAGAGAACCCTCTTTGCGCTATCTCCAAGCCCTTTGAGAAAACCCAGATACCCTCTCGAGGTTAGGCGAGGCATGGGGGGCGGTCCAAGAGGCGCTGAACACGCTGCGCGACAAGGGCCGATCTGACGCTCAGGCCTCAACCGCTACGAGCTCCAAAACGTCGAAGTCGCTCAGGTGACCAGATCTTATTCTCGGCGTATGAGCGACGTGACGATCTCGACGAGCCAAGCTCCGCTGTTGCGGTCGCCGAGGCGGGGCCCGTTCGGTCGGCAGAGGCAGCCGCATTCGCCCTTGTTTGAATGATCCAGGTGCACTAGTTGAGACCCACCTCGGGGTGCTCTGAGAGCTGAGATGCCTATCGCGAACCCGTTGAACCTGAACCGGTTAGAACCGGCGGAGGAAAGGTCGACACTCCCAAGCCGTCCAAACTCCGCCCACAACCCAAGGAGTCTGCCATGAAGGCATATCCTCTTGTTGCGGGCCTGATATTCGCCACCTCCGCGGTGGCCGAGACGCCCACACTCACCGTTTACGCACCCGATTACTTCGCCTCCGAATGGGGCCCCGGTCCCGGCATCGAGACGGCCTTCGAGGAACGCTGCGGCTGCGACCTCGTCTACAAGACCGGTGAACTGCTGCCCCGCCTGCTGCTCGAAGGCGAGAAGACCGAGGCCGACGTGGCCATCGGCTTCAACTCCGACATCACCAAGAAGGCGCGCGAAAGCGGGCTCTTCGCACCGCATGGGCTCGACACGTCGGCGCTGACGCTGCCGGTCGACTGGTCGGACGACACGTTCCTGCCGTTCAACTACTCACACACGGCCTTCATCTATGACAATACCAAGATCACCGAGCCGCTCACCAGCTTCGACGCGCTGCTGGAGGCGCCGGACGACCTGCGGCTGGTGATCCAGGACCCGCGCAGCTCGATCTCGGGCCTGGCGCTGGTGCTCTGGGTGAACCACGTCTACGGCGACGAGGCCGCTGACGCCTGGGCCAAGCTCGCACCGAAGATCGTGACCGTCACCAAGGGCTGGTCCGAGAGCTACGGCATGTTCACCGATGGTGAGGCCGACATGGTGCTGAGCTATACGACCTCGCCGGCCTATCACATCATCGCAGAGGAAGACCTGACAAAGTCGGCGGCGATCTTCGAGGAAGGACATTACTTCATGGTCGAACTGGCCGCGAAACTGGCCGGGACAGACAATCCCGACCTCGCGGACCAGTTCATGGCGTTCATCCTCACCGAGGAGTTCCAGTCCATGATCCCGACCTCCAACTGGTCCTTCCCGGCGGCACTCCCCAAGGACGCCTGGCCGGACGGGTTCCAGGACCTGCCGGTCCCCGAAAAGGTGCTGTTCTACAGCGAGGATGAAGCCGCGGCGATGCGGGACGAGGCCATCGAGGCATGGCGCAGCGCGCTGTCGCAATAAGCACTGCAACGCTGGTTGCGGGGATGGTCCTCCTCCCCGTGGCCGCGGTGCTCTGGCGCGGGGGCGGCCCGGGAACGCTCGGGCCGGCCGACTGGGCGGCGTTGCGCTTCACGCTCTGGCAGGCGGCGTTCTCCGCCGGGCTCTCGGTCGCGCTGGCCGTGCCGGTGGCGCGGGCGCTCTCCCGCCGCAGCTTTCCGGGGCGGGTTGCGCTGATCGCGCTGATGGGCGCGCCCTTCATCCTGCCGGTCATCGTGGCGATCCTCGGTTTGCTGGCCGTATTCGGCGGACGCGGGCTGATCAACCAGATCGGCGCGCCACTCGGCCTGCCGAGGCTCGATATCTACGGATATCACGGCGTGATCCTCGCCCATGTCTTCTTCAACCTGCCGCTGGCGGTGCGCCTGTTGCTCCAGGGCTGGCAGGACATCCCGGCCGAACGCTTCCGGCTCGCGGCCTCGCTCGGCGCGCCGGTCTGGCGGGTGCTGGAATGGCCGATGCTGCGCCGCATCTGCCCCGGCGCTTTCACGGTCATCTTCGTGATCTGTCTCGGCTCTTTCGCCGTGGCGCTGACGCTCGGCGGCGGGCCGCGCGCGACCACCGTGGAACTCGCCATCTACCAGGCGTTCCGCTTCGATTTCGATCTCGGCAAGGCTGCGACCCTCGCCGCGCTGCAACTGGCTCTCGGGCTGGCCGCGGGCGCCTTCGCCCTGCGCCTCGCTCCGAAAGGCGGCTTCGGCGTGGGCCTCGACCGGCAGATCGACCGCTGGGACGGAACCGGCGTCGCGGCCCGTCTGGCCGACAGCCTCTGGATCACGTTGGCGGCGGGTTTCCTGCTGCTGCCGCTTCTCTCCGTCGCCCTCGCCGGCCTGCCCGGTCTCGCACAGATGCCACCCGAGGTCTGGGCCGCAGCCGCCCGGTCGCTCGCGCTCGCCCTTGGTGCCACTGCCCTGACCCTCGCACTGGCGCTGCCGTTGCTGACCGGCGCGGGGGAGACGGCGGCACTCATGGGCATCTCCGTCTCCGGACTGGTACTGGGCACGGGGTACTTCCTGCTTCTTCAACCCGTCATCCGCCCCGGGGACGCCGCCCTGCCGGTGACGATGCTGGTCAACGCGCTCATGGCGTTGCCCTTCGTCATCCGGATCCTTAGGCCGGGGCTGGAGGGTGCGCGCCGCGACTACGGGCGCCTCGCCGCCTCGCTTGGCCTGAGCGGCTGGCACCTCTGGCGCATCGTCTACCTGCCGCGCCTGCGCCGCCCCCTCGGCTTCGCCGCCGGCCTGACGGCGGCGCTCTCCATGGGCGACCTCGGGGTGATCACGCTCTTTGCCGATGGCGACAACTCAACCCTGCCCCTGCAGATCTATCGCCTGATGGGCAGCTACCAGATGGAGAGCGCGCGGGCCGCGGCGCTGCTATTGCTGGCCCTCAGCCTCGGGCTGTTCTGGGTCTTCGACCGGGGAGGTCGCCTGCATGCTGCAACTTGAGCGCCTGAGACTTGTACAGGGTGACTTCGAACTTTCGGCCGACATCACCTTCACCGCGCCGATCACCGCGCTCCTCGGCCCGTCGGGCGCCGGCAAGTCGACCCTGCTGAACACCATCGCCGGCTTCACGCCCCCGACCGACGGGCGCGTGATCTGGCGCGGCAAAGAGATCACGCCCCGCGCCACGATGGAACGCCCGGTGGCGATGCTCTTTCAGGACAACAACCTCTTTCCCCATCTCGACGTGACCCGGAACCTCGCGCTCGCGTTGACCCGCGGGCGCCCGACGCGCGAGGCGCGCGACCGGATCGCCGAGGCGCTCGCCCGCGTCGGCCTGCCCGGGTACGAGCACAGGAAACCCGCCGAGCTCTCCGGCGGCCAGCAGAGCCGCGTGGCATTGGCCCGAGTGCTGCTGCAAGCCCGCCCGCTGATGCTGCTCGACGAGCCCTTCGCGGCGCTTGGCCCCGCCCTCAAGTTCGAGATGCTCGACCTTGTGGCCGAGGTCGCCGCCGAGAATGGCCTGCAGGTGATCATGGTCTCACACGACCCACAGGACGCCGCCCGGATCGCCAATGAGGCGGCGGTTGTCGCGGATGGCGTGGTGACGCCCCCCGAACCGACAGCCGAACTTTTGCGTTCCCCGCCGCCGGCGCTGGCCAGCTATCTCGGCATCGATCGCACGTTCTAGCGGCGCGGGCGCCCTGCCTGGCATCGGCCTTGCAAGAACGCCGTAACAGCCGCGCTCTTCTTGATGCGAACGCCGCAACGACCTTGATAAGGACGGAGCCCTGTCAGTCCACAAGCCAGGTTTCCAGCCGGGCCGCGTCCGGCAGGCCGCCGGCATGGACGAGCTTGCCGTCAACCGAGATGCCGGGCGTGGACATGACACCGGCCATGGCGATGGATTTGGGATCGGTGACCTTCTCGACATCGACCGCGACACCAAGCTTCGCGGCGGCATTCCGGACCATGGCTTCGGCGGTTTCGCAGCGCTTGCAGCCGGGGCCGTAGACCTTGACGGTTTTCATCGTGATATCCTTTCTGAGGATGCTGGGTTCGCGCGGCGTTTACAGAAGGACGTTGAACAGGAAGCCGGTGGCGAGGATGCCCATCGACACCACGGCGATGAAGATCGCGATCAGTCGATAGGTCAGCACCTGCTTGAGGATGATCATCTCGGGCAGCGACAGCGCGATCACCGACATCATGAAGGCCAGCGTCGTGCCGAGCGCCGCGCCCTTGCCCAGCAGCGCCTCGACGATCGGGATCACGCCGGCGGCGTTGGTGTACATGGGCACGCCAACCACGACAGCTGCGGGAACCGACCACCAGGCTTTGCCGCCCATGATCTTCAGCATCATCGCCTCGGGCACATAGCCGTGGATCGCCGCGCCGATGCCGATGCCAAACAGGACCCAGATCCAGACCTTGCCGACGATCTCGCGCACCTGTTCAACGCCGATCTTCATCCGATCCACCAGCGTCAGGTGTTCTTCGAGAAGATCGCCGACGGGGCCCGCTGTCATCTCGCGCACCCAGTCCTGCAGATATCTCTCCAGCCCCATCCGGCCCAGAACGAAGCCCGCGACGGTGGCGATGGTGAAACCGAAGACCAAGTAGATTGTGGCGACCTGCCAACCGACCAGCCCGTAAAGCAGCCCGAGACCCACCGGTCCGACCATCGGCCCGGCGATCAGGAAGGAAAAGGTCACGCCCAGCGGGATTCCGGCCGAGACGAACCCGATGAAGAGCGGCACCGAGGAGCAGGAACAAAAGGGCGTCAACACGCCAAGCAGCGCGGCGAGCGGGTAGCCCCAGAGATGATGCCGTCCGGCGAGGATCGCGCGGGTCTTTTCCGGGCTGAACCAGCTGCGCAGAAACCCCACGACAAAGACAATCCCGGTCAGCAGCAACAGCACCTTGGGCACATCGTAGAAGAAAAAGGCGATTGCCTCGCCGGTGTGGCTGTCGCGGGCGACCGGAAACAGCGATGTCACCCATTCCGAGAACGGGATCAACTGCCCGTAGAGAAGGTAGAGCACGCCACCTGCTGCCAGCACGCCGGCGTACCAGAGCCAGTCGGAGGCATCCCGGCCGTGCGGAGCCTGGACATGGGTTTCGACGGTCATGCAACTTTCCTTTCAGATCTGCGTTCCGCGACCAGCACCGCGTCGATGACGGCCACGAGTTCCGGCGCGAGTTCGGGGTTCCGGCGAAAGCGAACCCACTGCGCATCACGCCGGTCGGTGACGATCCCTGCCTCCCGCAACACCTTCATGTGCCGTGACATCCGGCTTTGGGTGGCCTCGAGCTTGGCCATGAGTTCGCAGACACAATGCTCGCCCCCATCCCAGATGATGGCGAGGGCGGCACGGCGGGTCGGATCGGAGATGGCGGTCATGAACTCTTGCATGGTCCATGCATATGTCCGAAATAGCATATGCGCAATGAGGCATATTGCGCATTTCGGACTGGCCGCCATGCACTCCCTGCACGGCCGCGAGGGCGCAAACGGATCAGGTCCGGCCCGGACTGGGCGCCAAGCGAATGGACACGGCCAACAGGTTCCGCAGACAGACAACTCGGCGACACCAGCCGCGGCTTTTTCGGTCGCAGCGTGCACGGTCAGTGTTCCCAAGGCACCTCCCTGCCCCGCCGTTTACGGCGTCTTCTGTCTATGCTGCATTTCCCGTCCCGGGCCATGCCCTCTCGAGCGATCGGGCGGGCTCGTTGGTGCCTGAAAGGCAGATCGCTGACAGAAGTGCCTTCAAATTGTGCGTCTGCCAGTTCGCAGACCGGAGCATCTTCAAGAGGTCCTTGGCTGACCGACACCATGGAACTCAGAATTGTAACCGGTTACATTAGCACTAGAGAGCCGCGAATGGTCGCATTCGACACCATACGGACAGTAGACAACATCGGCTTCAGGAGCGACCGGCGTTCCTTTCCCGGCTTCGGCGAGGCAAACGCGACCCGCACGGTCACATTGCCCGCCCGCGCGGCAGCCCGAGTCGATCTTGAAACTGGCGATCTCCTTTCGCTATCGGCTCCGGCAGGCAGCGGGCTGTCGCTCCTTGCGTTCGGCCCGACCGGAGAGACCGCACTTCAGTTGCTCGGTCTTTCGGAGACCGCACGAATTGACGCAAACGCGTTCGACAGTGCTCCCTTGGCGGGCTGGATCGCGGCCATGGGTGGAGGCGGTGTCGGCTCCTGGGTCGGCGCAACAATCGAAGCGCACGGCGAGACCATCGTAAATCGACCGCCGCATGCACGGTCTAGGTCGTCAACGCGGAGCCCACGGAGACGCTGATTTCGGGTAAGGCGCCGGGACCTGCGGTTATATCTCACCAGCCCGCGCGCCCAAACTCCCTGAGATTGCCGCCGCCGCTTGGTGACGTGAAGGACGAATTTACCATCAGCCGCGCCACCGCCAAGGCATATGAGCTGGTCGCCAGGGACCTCGTTCAGATCATAGACGTGGACGGGCAGCAATGCTCGGACTTCATGGCCTTTCGCAGCGACGGCCTGGAGCGCGGCCGGGAACTGCTGATCGACGGCACGGCCACGGCATCCTGCGCGTCAAGGACGACGACCAGACCGTCGGCGTCATCAACCGCCCCGGCCTGATCCGGGCGATCCAGAAAAACCACGCGTAGGAAGGCGTCATGGCAGAGATCAGACCGGATACCGCCGAACGGCTCAATGCGCTGGTGAAGGAATTCGTCGGCAGCAGCGAGGACTACTATTGCCGGGCCTTCGCCTACATGATGGAGGCCCCGGGCTTTCGCTTCACCTTCAACAAGGCGGCCGCCCTGCTCGGTCCTATCTGGTTCGGCGCGCGGGGGCTCTGGTCGTGGTTCCTCGGCTTCCTCTTGCTCGAGACGCTGGCCTTCATCCAGATCGGCCGCGGCCTCTTCGGCGACCTTGGCCGCGAGTTCCGCGAAAGGGCGGACCGGATCGCCGAGACGCTGGAGCTGCGCCAGCAGCAGATTGCCAAGGCCGAGGAATCCGGCGCGGCCACGCTGGACGCGCTGAAACGGGCGGCGGCCTCGCTCGAGGGCGCGCTGGTCGACGCCGAGGCCGCCGCTGCGACCGCGGACTCGACCGGGATGGTCTACATCCTCAGCGGTCTCGCAATCCTGGCCGCGTTCAAGCTCCTGCAGGACGCACTGGCAAACTGGACGCTGGAGGGTCAGTTCGCGCGTTGGCGCTCGGACCGGCAGGTGACGCATGGTTGGTCCACCGAGCGGCTGGCGGTCGCGCTCGGCCTTGCCGTGCCGGTCATCGGCCTGTCGGCCATCAAGTTCGCCCAGCCCGATGCCATCGAACTCCTCAAGACCTTTCCGACCAACCGCAACTGGCGTCTCGACGTGGGTGACGGGGTGCAGGCGGCGTTCGACTGGACCAAGACCGCCGGTCGCGGGTTCTTCGACGGCCTGACGCTCGGGATGCGGACGCTGCTCGACTGGATCGAGGTGCTGCTCGTCGACACGCCCTGACCGGTGGTGGCGACCGTGGTCATAATGCTGGCCTATCTCTCCGCCGGGGTGCGCGTGGCGATCTTCACCGGGGCGGCGCTCGCCTATCTCGGCCTGCTCGGCTTCTGGGAAAAGGCGATGACGACGGTGGCGCTGCTCGGCGCGGCGGCGCTGATCTCGATCACGCTCGGCATACCGCTCGGCATCTATTGCGCACGGCGCCCCCGTGCCTTCGCAATCGTCCGTCCGATACTCGATTTCATGCAGTCGATGCCCTCCTTCGTCTACCTGATCCCGGTCGTGGCCTTCATCGGCTCCGGCAAGCCCGCGAGCGTGGTGGCCACCATGATCTTCGGCAGCCCGCCGGTGATCCGCTTCACGGTGCTCGGCCTTCAGCAGGTTCCCGAAGCGGTCCGCGAGGCGGCGCTTGCTTTCGGCGCGACGCCCACTACCTGCTCTGCAAGGTCGACCCCCCTCGCAGCGCCGACGATCATGGACGGGGTGAACCAGACCATCCTCCTGTCGCTGGCAATGGTCGTCGTTGCATCGCTGATCGGCGCCAAGGGGCTTGGTGAGGACGTGCTCGAGGCGCTGCAATATGCGGCGGCGGGACAAGGGATCCTCGCCGGTTTGGCGATTCTGTTCTGCGCGCTGATCCTGGACAGGATCGTGACAGGCAAGCGGGGCTGACGCGGTGGCCGGGCCTCTCCCCCCTGGCCGGATACCCGTCAGCTCCGCTTCGCGGTCGACCCCCGCAGGACGATCGCCCCGTCGAGCTTGAGCGGCTCGACAGGGCGGCCTTCCTCGAGATTTCGGACCAGGGCAAGCGCCGCGGCCTCGCCCATCTCCAGCACCGGGACCCGAACCGTTGTGAGCGCCGGGCTGGCATGGCTGGTCCATGGCTGGTCATCAAAACCAACCACGGAGACGTCGTCGGGTACCGAGATCCCCTGTCGCGCCAGTTCGAACAATGCGCCGAGCGCGATGACGTCGGACAAGCAGAAAAAGGCATCGGGCATCTCGCTCCTTTTTTGCGCATTTTCGGACCGCCTCCGCCCCGCCCTCCTCGCTCAGTTCGACCTCGATCATGCGGATCTCGCACCGCCCGGCAAAGGCCTCCGCGGCGGCAATCCGAGCGCGAGCCCGGTCGTTCTCCGCCGCGGGCCCGTGGATGACCGCGACTTTCCCGTGCCCGGTGTCGACAAGATGCTGCATCGCGAACCCGGTCAGCTCGGCATTGTCGTAACCGATCGTCGGGTAGTCGGCGCCGGGGTCGAAGATCGAGGTCAGGACCACCGGCACGTTGTAGCGCTCCGTCAGTTGCCGGAACTCGTCCCCGTGGTCGCCGCCGGACAGGATCAGCCCTTCGACCCCCATCTCGAGGAACGACCGCGCGCGACGAAGCTCCCTGTCCTTGTCGTTTTCGGTCGAGGCAACGACGAGCGAGTAACCGTGCTGGTCCAGCGCCACCTCCAACGCCTTGAGGAACCGCGCGAAGATCGCGTGATCCAAGGTCGAGATGACCGCGCCGACCGTCCTAGTGCGACCGGAGTTCAACGCCTTTGCCAGCGGGTTCGGCGTGTACGCAAGGTCCTGGATCACCGCGTTGATCCGTGCCTTGGTGTCGGCCGTCACCGTCGGGGCGTCGTTGATCACACGGCTGACCGTCGCGACAGAGACTCCCGCGGTGCGGGCCACGTCCCGCAGTTTGACCTTGGGCTGTTTCGACGTGCCCCGTCCGCTGTCGTTCAAATCCGTTCCTCCGCGGTCACGCGGCAGGCAAACTGCCAAGGTAGCCGGCCATTTGTCTCGCCTGACGCAGTCTGGACCGGGCAAACCCCTGAAAACAAGCCGCGACGCTGCGCATGATCCGTTTGGCGACGCTCTCTCCCGGTGCCCGATTGCGCGTGGTGTGACTTGCTGTCCAATTCATCGACACCGGACCGGCTACAGATGGTGAGACGAACGCTTTGTGTCGATTCATGTTCGCAGCCGCGAAACTGATGACCGAGCGCGGCGCTTCCGCCGTTCGGGTCAGCCGGGAGTTCGAAGCGTCAGAGGCGTCCAGTGGCGCTGGATCGGCCGGCCACTTGCCCGAGCCAGACACGCGGGCGGTGCGACACCGAAGCTCTGCCGGCGAGGACCGGACACTGGCATGGGGCCCGCTCGCTCAATGTCTCCGGACTCGGCAGGGCTCCGGAACTTGAGAGCCGGTCTTGCCTGCCCATGACCGGCTCATTTGCCCGACTTCCATCGAATACCGACAACTTACGTGGTGCAGGAGAGGTGGATGTCGCACGGCACTGCCCTGCACCGTCACGTCATGAGGCAACGCCGGAGGAGCACCCTTGTTACCACCCGCCCAAAGCCCGGTCGGTTCTCCCTTCCCCGTATCCGTTCAAGGTCTCGGAAGACACCTTGGTCCCTTGTCCCGATTTCGGCGGTGGCCTCGGCGAGCCTCATACATGACAGGCTCAAAGACCAGGCAGCATCGCAGCATTTTCCACCGGGCGATGTCCGGCTGTGCGGAGCTCTCGCGAAATGTCTTTACAGACCGAAATGATTCGGCTTACCGATTTTGTGTACCGGTTTACTGAACCGGTTTACCGACCGAAAGCGGGGCCTCATGGCGAACTTGCAGGACGTGGCACAGCGAGCGAAAGTATCGAAGACGACGGTCTCGCGGTACCTCAACGGCTCGCTCGAACTGCCGAAACGCACTGCCGAGGCGATCGATACCGCGATCCGGGAACTCGACTACGTCCCCAATGCACACGCCCGCCGCCTGAGCCTCGGGCGGTCCGAAACCATCGCGCTGATGGTGCCTGACATCTCCACCCCCTTCTTCTCGACCTTCGTCGCCTCGGTCGAGGCCGAGGCGGACC
This sequence comes from Tropicimonas aquimaris, assembly GCF_042676185.1. Classification (NCBI taxonomy): domain Bacteria; kingdom Pseudomonadati; phylum Pseudomonadota; class Alphaproteobacteria; order Rhodobacterales; family Roseobacteraceae; genus Tropicimonas; species Tropicimonas aquimaris. Next base: position 59,932 of record NZ_JBHTJT010000060.1, read on the forward strand.
GGCGCAACCTGTCGCTGTCGCTCCATGCCACGCTGAACCGGCGCGAGCGCGAGATCTCCTATCTCGATCACATCCGGCAGGGGCGTGCCGACGGGCTGATCTTCATCACCAACCATGCCGGCGACGACGCGCTGGCGGACAAGATCAACACCGCCGGCCCATGCGTGGTGGTCGACGAGGACGTGCCGGCGACCCGGGTGCCCAAGCTGTTCTGCGACAACGAGGCGGGAGGCTATGCGGCCGGACGGCATCTCGCGGAGATCGGGCACCGACACTTTCTCTTCATCGGCGGCGTCGACGAGATGATCAGCGGCGCCCGGCGCCATGCCGGTTTCCTGCGGGGCGTTCACGAGATCGCGGGCGACGCGGCCCGCGTGGAGCGCGCCTGCGGCCCCTACACGTTCGAGGCCGGACGGGTCGCCGCCAGGGCCTTCGTTGCCCGTGGCGACAACCGTCCGACGGCGATCTTCGCCACCTCCGACGAATTGCTGATAGGGCTGTACGAAGTGCTGAGGGACTCCAATCTCTCGGTGCCACACGATGTCTCCATCGTCGGTTTCGACGATGTGGGCCCCCTCCATCTATTCGCACCGGCCGTGACAGCGGTGCGGCAGCCGGTCCGGGAACTGGGCAAGCGCGCGCTTGAACTGCTCCTCGATCACAAACCGGAAGAAGACGGCACGCTCCCAGAAGAGGAACTGCTGCCTGTCACTCTGATCGAGCGGGATTCCGTTGCGCCGCCGATCCGATCTGCCTGAGCAACTTCAACAGCGAGGATAACGAAAATGACTGACCATCTTACCCGCAGACAGCTTGGCGCGCTTCTTGCCACGACGATGATCGGCGCCATGGCCCTGCCGGCCCTGGCCCAGGAAACGAAGACCTTTGCACTGGTCCAGATCAACCAGCAGGCGCTGTTCTTCAACGAGATGAACCGTGGGGCCGAAGAAGCCGCTGCCGAGGCCGGCGTGAACCTGGTGATCTTCAACGCCAACAACGATTCCGCGGCCCAGAACAGCGCCATCGAGACCTACATCCAGGAAGGTGTTGATGGGCTGGCCGTCGTCGCCATCGACGTCAACGGCATCATGCCGGCGGTCGAGCAGGCCGCCGCGGCAGGCATCCCGGTTGTCGCCATCGACGCCATCCTGCCCGAAGGCCCGCAGGCCGCCCAGATCGGCGTCGACAACGCCCAGGCCGGCGCGGACCTCGCCGCCTATTACAACGAGAGCATGAGCGGCGAGTCGAAGCTCGGCATTGTCGGCGCTCTGAACTCCTACATCCAGAACGTCCGAAAGGACGGCTTCGAGGGGGCGCTTGACAGCGGCATGGTCACCGTGGCCGGCACAGTTGACGGTCAGAACATTCAAGACGTGGCGCTTGGCGCGGCCGAGAACCTGATCACTGCCAACCCCGACCTGACCGCGATCTATGCCACCGGCGAGCCCGCGCTGATGGGCGCCGTAGCGGCCGTAGAGAGCCAGGGCAAGCAGGAAGACGTGGCGATCTTCGGCTGGGACCTCACCGCGCAGGTGATCGACGGAATCGACGCCGGCTACGTCAAGGCGGTGATCCAGCAGGATCCCTCGCTGATGGGCGCGGCAGCGGTCGAGGCGCTGATGACGCTCTCCGAAGGTGGCGAGGTCGAGAAGGAGATCTCTGTTCCGGTAACCATCGTAACGAGCGAGAACGTGGACGACTTCCGGTCGCTCTTCTAATGATGGCGGCAGAGGCACAAATTGCGGAAGGGAGGGGGGATGCCCCCCTCCCGGCCGAGCCGATCCTTCGGCTGAGAAACATCCACAAGACATTCGGCTCGCACGAGGCGCTACGTGGGGTCGACCTGGACATCCGTCCCGGCGAATGCCTCGGGCTGATCGGCGACAACGCTGCCGGCAAGTCCACCCTATCCAAGGTGATCTCCGGCACCTACATCCCCGACGAGGGCGAAATCGAGCTCGAGGGCCGCAAGGTGCGCTTTTCCACGCCGTCCGAGGCGCGCGACCTGAGCATCGAGATGGTCTACCAGGACCTGTCGCTCTGCGACCACGTGGACGTGGTCGGCAACCTGTTTCTCGGGCGCGAACTGAAACGCGGCCCGTTCCTCGATCAGAAACGGATGATCGCGCAGGCCGAGAAGATGCTCGCCGCGCTGGAGATCCGCATTCCCCGGCTGACCGCCAAGGTCGAGAAGCTTTCCGGCGGCCAGCGCCAGGCCATCGCCATCGCGCGCGCCGCCAGCTTCGAGCCGAAGATCCTGCTGATGGACGAACCGACCTCGGCGCTGGCCGTGGCGGAGGTCGAGGCGGTTCTGGCCCTCATCAACCGCGTCAAGGCGCGCGGCGTGGCCGTGGTGCTCGTCACCCACCGGATGCAGGACCTGTTCCGCGTCTGCGACCGGGTGGCGGTGATGTACGAAGGCACCAAGGTCGCCGAACGCAACATTGGCGAAACCGATCTCCAGGAACTCGTCGACCTCATCGTCGGAAAGGGAGGCCACTGATGGCGACCTATACCGAGCGGCAAGCTGGCTCCCGGCTGGCCGACTACCTGTCCGAACACGCACAGGTGCTCTCCATCGCGCTGTTCTTCGCGATCTGCATCCTGTTCTTCAGCGCCATGACCACTACCTTCCTCACCTCGGGCAACCTGCTCAACGTGGTGCGGCAGGCGGCGCCGATCCTGATCGTCGCCGTGGCGATGACGCTGGTCATCACCACCGCCGGCATCGACCTGTCCGTCGGCTCGCAGGTCGCCCTGATCAACGCGCTCGCAGCCATATTGATGGCAACCGGCATCCCGTGGCCCGTGGTCGTCGTCTTGATGCTGATCGCGGGCGCGGTGATCGGCGGCGCGCAGGGCTGGTTCATTTCCTACCAGGGCATCCCGGCCTTCATCGTCACGCTGGCGGGGCTGTCGATCCTGCGGGGCTTCGCCCTGCTCCTGACCGAAGGCTATTCCATTCCGATCCGGGACGCCGCGGGCTTCTTCTGGCTCGGGCGAGGCGAGATCCTCGGCTTTCCGGTGCCGGCCCTGATCGCAATCCTGATCGCCATCCTCGGCTTCGTCGTCATGCTTCGCACGCAGTACGGCCGGCAGGTTGTGGCCGTGGGCTCCAACATGGAAGCGGCGCGGCGCGTCGGCATGCCGGCCAAGAAGGTACTGGCGTCGGTCTACGTCGTCTCGGGCGTGGCCAGCGCCATCGCTGGCATGCTGATCGCTGCGCGGCTCGGCTCGGGTTCGTCCAACGCCGCGCAGGGGTTCGAGCTTCAGGTGATCGCCGCGGTGGTCCTTGGCGGCACCTCGCTGATGGGCGGGCGAGCCTCCATGCTGGGCACGGTGCTCGGCACGCTGACCATCGCCGTGATCGGCAACGGGCTGATCCTGATGCACATCTCGCCCTTCTTCACCCAGATCGTGACGGGCACGATCATCCTGGTGGCAATCTGGATGAACACCCGCCTGTTCGACCGCAACTGGCGTTTCGCGAGAAAGAAACCGGCATGAGCGAGCTGTCCCAATGCCATATCGGCTCGGGCCGGGTGATGACCGTCGACGGGCCCATCCCGTCGGCGGCGCTCGGCCACACGCTGATGCACGAGCACCTGCAGAACGACTGCTCCTGCTGGTGGAACCCGCCGCAGGAGCCGGAGCGCCAGTACCTCGCCGAGGCGCCCGTCTCCATCGAGATCCTGTCGGAGCTGCGGCAGGATCCCTTCGTCAACAAGCACAACATCTCGCTGGACGAGCTGGAGCTGGCCATCGACGAGGTGAAGCAGTTCGCCGCCGTCGGGGGACGCAGCATCGTGGACCCGACCTGCCGCGGCATCGGGCGCGATCCGGTCAAGCTGCGCCGGATTGCGGCGGAGACGGGCGTGCAGATCGTCATGGGCGCGGGCTACTACCTCGCCTCGTCCATGCCGGAGCGCGTCGCCTCCATCACCGCCGATGACATCGCCGACGAAATCGTCGCCGAAGCGCTGGAGGGCGTTGACGGGACCGATGCGAAGATTGGCCTGATCGGCGAGATCGGCGTCTCGGCGGATTTCACCCCCGAGGAGGAAAAATCTCTGCGCGGCGCGGCGCGGGCTCAAGGCCGCACCGGGCTGCCGCTGATGGTGCACCTGCCGGGCTGGTTCCGGCTGGCGCACAAGGTGCTCGATATCGTCGAGGAGGAAGGGGCCGACCTGCGCCACACGGTGCTGTGCCACATGAACCCCTCGCACATGGACCCCGTCTACCAGGCGACGCTGGCCGCGCGCGGGGCCTTCATCGAGTTCGACATGATCGGCATGGACTACTTCTATGCCGACCAGGGCGTGCAATGCCCCTCCGACGACGAGGTCGCCCGCGCGATCATGGGCCTTGTCGAGCACGGCTATCTCGACCGCCTGCTGCTCTCGCACGACGTCTTCATCAAGATGATGCTGACCCGTTACGGCGGCAACGGCTATGCCTTCGTCGCCCGGCACTTCCTGCCACGGCTGCTGCGCCACGGCGCCACGCCGGAGCAGCTGGAAACACTGATGGTGACCAACCCACGCCGCGTCTTTGACGCGACGATCTGAGACACAGGAGACAGTCATGAGCACAAGAGTGCTGCTGGTCGGTGAGAGCTGGACCACGTCCGAAACGCACTACAAGGGATTCGACCAGTTCGGGTCGGTCCATTTCCACACTGGCGCGGAGCCGTTGCTGAAGGCCATGGCGGGCAGCGGCTACGAGATCGAGCAGATGACCGCCCACGCGGCGGCCGAAGGATTCCCCTTCGAGGCCGAGGGGCTGGAGAAATACGACATCATCATCCTGTCCGACATCGGCGCCAACACCTTCCTGTTGCCGCCCGACGTCTGGCTGCGCTCGAAATGCGTGCCCAACCGGCTGCGGATGCTGAAGCAATGGGTCGCCGATGGCGGCAACCTGATCATGATGGGCGGCTATTTCTCCTTCCAGGGCATCGACGGCAAGGCCCGCTGGCGCAAGACGCCGGTCGAGGATGTCCTGCCGGTCACCTGCCTGCCCTGGGATGACCGCGTGGAAATCCCCGAGGGCGCGATCGCCGAGATCGTGCAACCGGACCACGAGACCGTTGCCGGCCTGACCGGCACCGCCTGGCCGCCGATCCTCGGCGTCAACGAGGTCGAGCTGCGCGAGGGCGCCGAGGTCGTGGCGAAACTGCCCGAGGATCAGGGCGGCCATCCGCTGCTCGTGCTCGGCAGCCATGGCAAGGGGCGCACGGCCGTCTGGACCTCGGACATCGGCCCGCACTGGCTCTCGCCAGATTTCTGCGAATGGGAAGGATACGCGACGCTGTGGCAGAATGTGTTCGGCTGGCTTGTCGCACGCTGAGGCACGCGTCCGGCCGGGCTGTCAGGTGGCGAGGAAACGCGCCATCTCGGCCCGGTCGGGAAAGGCGCTCACGGTGCCGGCGCGCGCCACGGTATGCGCCGCGGCGCGGGCGGCGTGGCCGAGCGCGCGCGCGTCCAGCGGGCAGCCGCGCAGCGCTGCCGAGGCCAGCGCGACGGCCATGAAGCAATCCCCCGCCCCGGTGGTGTCGACCACCGTGCAGGGCTCGGCCGGCACGTCGATGCGGCCGTCCTGCCGGATCAGCGCTGCCCCCTGCCCGCCCAGCGTCAGCACCACATCGGTCACGCCCGCCGCCAGGATCGCCTCGACCCCGCCGAGCGCCTCGGCCTCGCCCTCGTTCACGAAGGCGCTGTCCACGAGCGGCCAGAGATCGGCAAAATACGGTTGCAGCGGAGACGGGTTGAGCGCCGTGCGCATGCCGCGCGCACGGGCCTCGGCCAGCGCGGCGCGCGTGGTCTCTGCCCCGAGGTTGCCCTGCATGACCAGCAGGTCGCCCGCCTGTGCCCCGTCGAGCGCGCCCCGGGCCATCTCCGGCGTCATCGCGGCGGCCGCCTCGCGGGTTGTTATGACGGCGTTCTCCCCCTGCTCGGCCATCAGGATGATCGAGAAATCGGTCGCGGTGCCGTCGATCTCGACCAGCCGCGCCTCCAGTGCCTCCGCCTCCAGCCGGCGTGCGATCTCCTGTCCGCGGCCGTCCCGGCCGACAGCCCCGGAAAAGCGGCACGCGAGCCCGGTCCGCGCCATGGCGATCGCCTGGTTCGCCCCCTTCCCGCCCAGGTCATGCGACAGCGCCGCGCCGAAGATCGACGCGCCGGGGCGGGGAAAATCCACGATGGAGAGTGTCTCGTCCAGAGCCACGTTGCCGATGACAAAGGCCTTCATCTTCAAGTCCCTCCATACCGAAAGGTCATGACATGCAACTCATATCCGACCGGACTTCCGGTGCGATAAGAGATATCTTCGGGCGCGACAAGGCGTTGATTGGAATGATCCATTGCCCGCCCTTCCCCGGCGCCCCCCGCTACCGCGGCGAGACGCTGGACGAAATTTACGACGCCTGCATGCGCGATGCCGAGCGGCTGGTCGCCGGCGGGCTGCACGGGCTGATCGTCGAGAACCATGGTGACATCCCCTTCTCCAAGCCCGAGGATATCGGCCCGGAGACCCCGGCCTTCCTGTCGGTCGTGACCGACCGGATCAAGCGCGCGTTCGGCGTTCCCATGGGGATCAACGTGCTTGCCAACGCGCCCCTGCCGGCGCTGGCGACCGCGGTTGCGGGGGGCGCCGATTTCATCCGGGTGAACCAGTGGGCCAATGCCTATGTTGCCAATGAGGGCTTCATGGAAGGCCGCGCCGCCGAGGCGCTGCGCTACCGGGCGCTGCTCAGGGCCGAACGGGTGAAGATCTTCACCGATGCCCATGTGAAGCACGGCAGCCACGCCATCGTCGCCGACCGGCCGATCCCGGAACTGACCCGCGATCTCGCCTTCTTCGACAGCGACTGCATCATCGCCACCGGCCAGCGCACAGGCAACAGCGCCACGATGGAAGAGATCGAGGAGATCGGAGGCGCGACCCACCTGCCGCTGCTGGTGGGCTCCGGCGTCACCGAGGCGAACATCCTCGACATCCTGAAGCGGACCAACGGCGTCATCGTCGCCTCCTCGCTCAAGGAAGGCGGCGTCTGGTGGAACCCGGTCGATCCCGCGCGGGTGCAAAGCTTCGTGGCCGCGGCGAGCGAGGGGTTGGATGACTGAGCACCTCACGGACCGGATCCTGGAGGAAAACGCCGCGGTCTTTTCCGCGATGATCTCCCATCGCTTCGTGCAGGATATCGCAGCGGACGAGTTGCCGGCGGCGGTCTTTGACCGCTACCTGCTGATCGAGGGCGCCTTCGTCGAGACGGCCATGGCGATCTTCGGCTATGCGGTCGCGAAGGCGACGGACCTCGAAGACAGGCGCAAGCTGATCGGCACGCTGGACGCCCTCGCGAACGAGCAGATGGCGTATTTCGAGACCGCGTTTGCACAGCGCGGCATCGCGCCCGACGCCGCGCTGCAGGCCGATCCGCGCGTGGCGGCCTTTCGCGATGGGATGCTGGAGATCGCCCGGGACGGGGATTTCGGCGCCATCGTCACCGCGATGTTCGCCGCCGAATGGATGTACTGGACTTGGTGCACCGCCCTGAGGGACGCCGCGATCACCGACCCCATGGTGCGCGACTGGGTGGACATGCACGCGGCCCCCGGCTTCACTGCCCAGGCCGCCTGGCTCCGTGACCGGCTCGATGTGCTCGGCGCCGACATGACGGAGGCGGAGCGCGATGCGACGGTGCGCCTGTTCGGCCGTGTCCAGCAGCTCGAGATCGACTTCCACTCGGCGGCTTACGCGGACTCCTCGATCAGCGCCGCATAGATCTCCACGGCCTCGTGAAGACGCGCCGTGCTGACGTATTCGTCGGTCCGGTGCGGCTGATCCGGCGCGCCGGGCCCGAGGATCATCACTTCGGGCCCGCCCATCGCCGACTTCAGTATCGAGGCGTCGGTGAAATAGGTCGCACATTCCGGACCGCCCTCGCGCCCGGTGATCGCGCGCACCCGCTCGGCGGCCCCGGCGAACCATGGCGAGGCCGGGTCCGTCCAGACCGAGGGCAGGTCCAGCAGGGTCTCGATCTCGATGGCCGCATCGCACAGCGCGCGCACCTTTTGCGTGAGCGCCTCATGCGTAACGCCTTCGACCGACCGCAGATCCACCGTCAGTTCGCAGAGATCGGGCACGGAATTGACGTTGATCCCGGCGCGGATGGTCCCGAGATTGCAGGTCGCCCGGCCCATCTGCGGATGGCTCACCGCGGGATCGAAGGCGCACAGGCGCCGCAGTGTCTCCGCCATCCCGGCGATGGCGTTCACCCCGAGTTCGGGCGTGGCTCCATGGGCCGTCTGCCCGCGCGAGACGAGGTTCAACCACAGGGCGCCCTTGTGGCCGGCCAGCGGGTTATTGTCGGTGGACTCGCCCACAATGACGGCCCGCGCCTGCGGCAGGTCACCGGCCTCCGCAAGCCAGCGCGCGCCGTCACACCCCGTCTCCTCGCCGGCGGCCAGCACGACGGAGACCGGCGCATTGCTGCGTGCGGCAGCGACGAGGAAAGCCGCCACGCCGCCCTTCATGTCGCTGCTGCCTCGTCCGAAAAGCCGGTCGCCCTCCACCACCCCGAGATGCGCCGGCCGGCGCCAGTCAACGCGCCCCAGCGGCACGGTATCGAGATGGCCGCTGAAGCACAGCCCCGGGGCGGCCCCGCGTTGCGCGACGAGGCTGGCGCGGTTCTGGCCGTGATCCACGATCCGACATTCGAAACCGGCCCGCGAAAGGAGTTGCGCGCAGTATTCGGCGGCCTCCCTCTCGCGCCCCGGCGGGTTGACCGTGTCGAAGGCAATCAGGCGTTGGGTGATCGCGGTGACGTCGGTCAATGTCGAGTTCATGCGCACGAGGCTCCGGTTCTGGTGGTCCCCCGGCAATCCTTAACGGCACGGCCGCACCGGCACCACACCCCAGATCCACGGCCCCACTCGACACGTCACGCGGCACCGGCCACGCGGTATCCTGCGGGCTCAATGCGTCAAGCTTGCGAAAAGGTTCGGCAGTTTCTCGGGCAGGCGCTCGACATGGTCGACAATCGTGTAGTTGTTCTCGCCGAAAATGCGTTTGACGTAGCTGTCGGCGTTCGGATCGAGCGTCAGGCAATAGGTCGTGACACCCCTCGAAGCGAGCTCCTCCACCGACTTCCGCGTGTCGTGTCGAAGGTGCTGGGGATCGCGCTCGTCGATATCGGCGGGTTCGCCATCTGTCACAAGCAGGATCAGCTTGCGCCGCTCGGGCTGTTTCAGGAGTTCCTGGCCCGCATGGCGCAACGCCGCGCCCATTCTGGTCGACAGTCCCCCCCGCATCCCGTCCAAGCGCGCCTTCGCCTCGTCGTCGAAACGCTGATCGAAGTTCTTGAAGCGATAGTAATGCACGTCGTGGCGGCCGTCCGAGACGAAGCCATGTATCGCAAAGGGGTCCCCTATGCCCGCGATCGCCGTGGCCACCAGGGTGGCTGCCTCCCGGGTAAGATCGAGCACGGTCTTGTCGCTGCCGCGGGCCGGATCATTGGTGCTTTCCGACAGATCGAGCAGCACCGTCACCGCGAGGTCGCGGGAATGGACCACGTTGCGCATCGTTATTCGTGTATTGGGCTGCGCTCCCATGCGGATCGCGATCATTGCATCGACGGCCGCGTTGAGGTCTATCTCGTCTCCGTCCTCCATGCCGCGCACTCGGACCACACCTGCGGGCGTCAGCAGGTCGATAATCTGCCGGATGCGGCGCACGACGGGACGGTGATCGGCAAGGATATCGTCGACCCGTGCGGGATCGCCCCGCGTTGCCCGGCGTTCATAGACCGTTGTCCAGTCCGGCCGGTGCAGTTGCACCTGATAATCCCATTCGTTGTAGTGGAACGGCGCGGAAATCGGCTCTTTGCCCCACATCGCATTGAAGCTTGTCGTAGCCTCCCCGGCATCCTCGTAGGGGCGAAACTCGTCCTTGCAGACCCAGATTTCCTGCGCATCGTCCCCAGCCAGTTCCGCATCGACCTCGTGCGCCATTTCCATGACGGAGACGTATTTGCGCACCTGTCGCTGGCTGGCGGGGAAATATTCGGCGCCATGCGCGCGCCAATCGAATTCCTCGAAGGCCCAAACCATTCGATTGTCGTCGCGATAGGGAATACGGATCGTGTTCAGGATGCGCAGGCTGGGCACATCGCGTGTTGCTGCGAACACGTGGTAAAGTTCCAGACCGAGGGACCAGGAGAAACGGCTGTCTGCAGCATTTCGCTCTATCCCGACGTGGAACGTCGCGCCAAGGGCATCGAGCGCCGCATGGCCGGTCTCTGCCGCCGGGTCGTTCAGCAAGGCCGCAAACCTTTCGAGCCACAGGATCGTTTCGTGCTCGACGTCATCCGGTCGATCCAGTGTCAACAGCCGACCCCAGAGCTTTGACAGTCCGGGAAAGGCCTGAGCGGCCACCCATTCCACGCGCGCATCCTCGACCAGGCCGATGAAGAACATCTGGGCGGGCGTCAGTTGCTCGGAGGAGATCGCGTTGTCGCTGTACTGGATATGCGCGGCCTGATGCGCGGCCATAGCACGGTAGAGTTCGAGCCCGGACACATCGGCCAGATCGTCGAGCGCATCCGGCAGGTGCAAGACGTGATGTTCGATGTAGGGGCGGAAGCCCTCGTGATCGGCGGCGGTCGGTCGAAGGAAGAAGTCGCGTCCCCACAGCGCACGGAGATAGAAGTTCAACTTGCGGTGCGTATCGATGAAGAGCGTTCCGCGCCGCTCCTGCTGCAGGACCTTGCGGGAATCCGCGCTTTCCAACGCGAAGTAGCGCGTCAGGTTGGGCAGGTCGCGCCGGTAGGCCTCGGCGCCGAAGGTCGCCCAGCGGCGCAGTCCAGACAGCGTGAGCTTGGACAGCAACTCGTCGATATTGGAGAGCATTGGCCGCAGGCCTCGGGCGGCCCTGGCCGAGAGCGAATGGATCAGCGCCAGATAGCCGCGCAGCAATTCCGGGTCGCCCAACCGCCGGGCGGCAGTGGGCAGCGACGAGAAGAGCAATGCAATGACCTCGCCTGAGGTCATCGAACTGAGTTTCATCGCGGCCGTGAGGCAGTCGCGGATCACGTCCTCGCCGCATTCCTTTGCAACCAGGGGTATGTTCTCAAGCCACGCAAAGACGAGATCGTAGCCGCGGCCGAGGTTGCACAGCCCGCGCGCGCCTTCCATGTAGTCTGACAAGCCGGCCGGGCTCATCACCCGCGCCGCATCGTGAAAGACCGGCTCGATCGTCTCGATCAGCTCGGGCGGCGCCTTGGCGAAGCAGTCGAGGTAATCGTCGAGGGAGATCGTCATTCCGGCGGCCTCAGACAAAGAAGGTTTCCACCGCCGCCTGCAGTGTCTGGCGCATGTCCGGATCATCGGTCAGCGGCGTGACCAGTGTCATCCGGCAGGCGGCCACGGGATCCACTCCTTCGGCGATCATTTGCCCGGCATAGACGAGCAGGCGGGTCGAGATGCCTTCGTCCAGACCATGCCCCTTGAGGTTGCGCGTTCGGTGGGCGACCTGCACCAGCTTGCCTGCGGTCCCGGCATCGACGCCGGTTTCCCGCGCCACGATCTCGGCTTCCGGTTCCGCGTCGGGATAGTCGAAATCCAGCGCCGCGAACCGCTGCTTGGTGGATTGTTTCAGGTCCTTCATCAGCGACTGGTAGCCAGGATTGTAGCTGATCACGAGCTGGAAATCCGGATGCGCTTCGAGCAACTCGCCCTTCTTGTCGAGTGGCAACTGGCGGCGATGGTCGGTGAGCGGGTGAATGACGACGGTCGTGTCCTGCCGGGCCTCGACCACCTCGTCGAGATAGCAGATCGCGCCGATCCGCGCGGCGGTGGTCAGAGGGCCGTCCTGCCAGACGGTCCCATCCTTGTCGAGAAGGAAGCGACCGACCAGGTCGGAAGCGGTCATGTCCTCATTACAGGCCACGGTGATCAACGGTCGGCCCAGCTTCCAGGCCATGTATTCGACAAAACGGGACTTGCCGCAACCCGTCGGCCCCTTGAGCATTACCGGCATCCGGCGGGCATAGGCGGCCTCGTAGAGAGCGTCTTCTCCGGCGGTCACCCGGTAGAAAGGTTCGGCGCCGACTCGGTATTGCTCGATGTTCTGAACGTTCATGTTCCATTCCCCGACATTTCCGGCCCGACGTTTGCGGGCCGGGGACGCGTCATCAGACCGGCTTGCCGCGATAGACGACCATTTCCGCGCCCTTGGATTGGGTGTAATTGTCGAACCCGACGAGCCGGACGTGGTTGTTCGGATGCGCCTGGTGGCAGGCTTCGGCCTCGGCAAGGATCAGGTCCACATCGGTCTCGCCGAACATCGGCAGTTTCCACATGTACCAGTAATGGCCGAAAGCGTTTTCGGGCTCCGTATGTTCGATGGCGGGGTTCCAGCCCTTTGAAACGATGTACTCCACCTGCTTTCGGATGCTGTTCGCGGCCATTTCCGGCAGGTAGGAGAAGGTTTCGAACTTGCGGCTGCTCACGTCGGAGAGGGACGACTGATAGTCCTGCATCGTGCTCATGATTGGGTCCTCTTGAATCTTTGCTCTGGCCGGCCCGGGTGCTGGGCCGGCGGGGATGTCGGAAAGTTCAGCGGTGCTGGACGTCGAGCTTGTCGACCGTGTCGAACTCGAACTTGATCTCTTTCCAGGTTTCCATCGCGGTGGCGAGCTCGGGACTCGACTTGGCGGCGGCGGTCAGGATGTCTTTGCCTTCAGTCTCCAGCTCGCGTCCTTCGTTGCGGGCCTGAACGCAGGCCTCGACCGCCACGCGGTTCGCCGCTGCCCCCGCCGCATTGCCCCAGGGATGGCCGAGCGTGCCGCCGCCGAACTGAAGCACCGCGTCGTCGCCGAAGATGTTGACCAGCGCCGGCATGTGCCAGACATGAATGCCGCCCGAGGCCACGGCGAAGGCGCCGGGCATGGAGCCCCAGTCCTGGTCGAAGAAGATACCGCGAGAGCGGTCCTCCTTGACGAATTTCTCGCGCAACAGGTCGATCCAGCCGAGCGTGGAGGCACGGTCGCCCTCCAGTTTGCCGACAACGGTGCCGGTATGCAGGTGGTCGCCGCCCGAAAGGCGCAGCATCTTGGTCAGCACGCGGAAATGGATGCCATGATTGGGGTTGCGGTCCAAAACGGCGTGCATGGCGCGGTGGATATGCAGCAGCATCCCGTTGTCGCGGCACCAGTTGGCGAGGCCCGTGTTGGCGGTGAAGCCTCCAGTGAGGTAGTCGTGCATGATGATCGGCGCGCCGATCTCCTTGGCGTATTCGGCCCGCTTGTACATCTCTTCCGGCGTCGGCGCGGTGACGTTCAGATAATGGCCCTTGCGCTCGCCGGTCTCGGCCTCGGCCTTCTGGATCGCTTCCATCACGAAGTCGAAACGCTGGCGCCAGCGCATGAAGGGCTGGGAGTTTACGTTCTCGTCATCCTTGGTAAAATCGAGACCGCCTCGCAAGCCCTCGTAGCAGGCGCGACCGTAGTTCTTCGCCGAGAGTCCGAGCTTGGGCTTGATCGTGCAGCCAAGCAGCGGGCGGCCATATTTGTTCATGATATCGCGCTCGACCTGGATGCCGTGGGGTGGGCCTCCACAGGTCTTGATATAGGCGATTGGAACCCGGACATCCTCCAGCCGCAGCGCGCGCACCGCCTTGAAGCCGAAGACGTTACCCACCAGCGAGGTCATCACGTTGACGACGGAACCCTCCTCGAAGAGGTCGATCGGGTAGGCGATGAAGGCGTAGAAGGCCTCGTCGCTGCCCGGGACGTCCTCGATGGCGTAGGCACGGCCCTTGTAATAATCGAGATCGGTCAGCAGGTCGGTCCAGACCGTGGTCCAGGTGCCGGTCGAGCTTTCGGCGGCCACCGCGGCGGCGGCCTCCTCGCGGGGTACGCCTTCCTGCGGGATGATCTTGAAACAGGCCAGGAAATCGGTGTCCTTGGGCAAGTATTCAGGCGTCCAGTAGGTCTCCCGGTACTCTTTCACGCCTGCGTTGTAGGACCTGACATCATCTTTGGGCATCTCGAAACTCCCTCCCTTGGCTCGAGCCTTGCCAAGAGGGTAAAGAAACTAATAATTAGAAGAAAATTGATTGTTCTTATATTTAGTATAGACTTTTATCTATGATAAAAATCATCACGCCAACATTCCAGCAGATGCGCCTGTTCGAAGCGGTTACCCGCAACGGATCCGTCTCGCGGGCAGCGGAAGAGGTGCATCTCTCGCAGCCATCCGTCTCCATGCAGGTGAAGGCCCTCGAAGAAAAAATCGGCTTGCCGCTGACCGAAAAGGTCGGGCGGGAGCTACACCTGACCGCTGCCGGCGCCGAGGTTGCGGCAGCGTCTCGCGATGTCCTTTCCCGAATCTCGGACATGCAGGCTACGCTCGAAGACATGCACAGGGAGGTCGCAGGTCCGCTCTCTGTCGCGGCCGTTTCCACGGCGAAATACTTCCTTCCCCAGGCGCTTGGACAGTTCAAGCGGCGCTTCCCGAGGGTCGAGCCGCGTCTGCAATTCACCAACCGCGAGACCGTTCTCGCCCGAATTGCGGATAACGCCGACGACCTTTATGTCACTGGCCGCCCGCCGGAAGGCGAGGCGGTGGTGGCGGAGCCATTCATGGAAAACCTGATTGTGCTTGCCGCATCGGCCGATCATCCCCTCACGGCGCAACGCAACACCCCGTTGGCCCGGGTCGCCCAGGAGCCGCTCATCGGGCGCGAACGCGGCTCCGGCACCCGGCTGGCGGTCGAAGAGATCTTTGCGGCCGCCGGCGTGGAAATATCGCCGCTCATGGAGTTCGACGACAGCGAAGCGATCAAGCAGGTCGTGGCCTCCGGCTTCGGTGTCGCCTATCTTTCGCTCAGCTCGCTGCGGCTGGAACTGGCCGCCTCCACGATAGCAGTCCTGGACGTCGAGGGATTTCCCCTTCATAGGCAGTGGTTTGCAGCACATCGCAAAGGCAAGCGGCTGACCAATGCAGCGCGCGCCTTCCTCGATTTCCTGCGCGAAGAGGGAGACTGGAGAGCCGCCCCGCCACTGTAGGGTCGCGCTCCCCTGCCTTATGCGGCCGGATGTCGGGCAGCGGGGGCCAGCGTCATGCGGAGTTCCAAAGGAAGGGTCTCGGGGCGCAGATCAGGCAGGAGCCAATCGGCCTCCGCGAATGCCTCGTCTCGCGTGTAGGCCGAGGACGTCACGACCGTGCGCAAACCAGCCTCCCGGGCAGACAAAAGCCCATTGCGGCTGTCCTCGAATGCAAGTGCATCGCAGGGTTTCAATCCAAGCCGTTTCAGCGCGAGTTGGTAGACATCCGGTGCAGGCTTCTTCGCAGCGACCTCGTCCCCGGCAGCGATCACGTCGAACATATCGCTCGCAAGGCATCCCCAGCACGCCACGCAGAGCGCGTCGACATTGGGCCGGTTGGTCGTGGTCGCCACGGCAAGGGACATCCCAGCCTGGCGCGCCTGCGCCACCAGTTCCCGCACGCCCGGACGCAGGGAAAGACCGCCGTCAGCGATGATCTCCGCGTAGCGGGCCGTCTTGTGCCTGTGCAAGGACGAGATGACGTGATCGCCAAGGAACTCGCTGCCACTCTCCACGCAATAACGTCGGATACGCTCCTTGCCGCCCGTTGTGCGCAGGAGCAAGCCATATTCCTCGCGCGACCAGTGCCATCCGAGCCCGGCACATGCGAAACTATCGTTGAATGCCTGGCGATGCGCCTCCTCGGTCTCCGCGAGCGTCCCATCCACATCGAAGATCAGCGCCTTGAGGCTCATGCCGCGCTCCCCGGGAAAGCCGCGACCAGTCCGGGTAGCGGCGCGGAGTTGTGAAGACGGACCGTCGCATCCATGCTGTCGGGGCCGGACTCGTTATTCCCCTGCGTGAAAAGCAGGAAAGGGACGCCGGCTCGCCGTGCTGTCCCTGCGTCGATCGCTCTTTCCCCGACAAGAAGTGCAGGTTCGTCGCCCAGGGCAGTCAACGCCTCATGGAACGGCGCAGGGACGGGATTCCGGACCAGCGAATTGTCGTCGCCGATCACCACCTCGAAGCCCCCCGGCGGATCCAGACACACGTGAGCAGCCCGCGCCGGCGCCAGCGGCTTGTCGGTTCAGATCCCCAGCCAGTACCCGTCTGCCGCGAGCCGCCCGGGTGGTTCGGGGACACCGGGGCTGGTCCGGGTAAGAGACGAGGCTTCACGTAGTCCCGCAGGAAGAGTTGGAGCAGAGACGCCTGTTCGCTGTCGGGAATGCCGAGGGCCATTCGCCTCCGCCGGAGGAAGGCAGCCGCGCTCCGGCCGATGAAGTTACGCGCCGCCTGGAGAAAGAGTGGGGCAAACCCGGCCTCGGCAAGTATCCTGCTGGCGACGCCGTGAAGGTCCGGTGCGCAGTCGGCCAGGGTCGCTTCGAGATCGAAGACGATCAGAACCATCAGGCCGCATTTCCGATTGCCATAGCCGCGGCCCGGATCGCTCGGATGTTGTCGCCATAGGCGCCTGGGTTGTCGACAGACCCACCGCGGAACACCGCCGATCCTGCAACCAGAACATCGGCGCCGGCCGAGGCCACCAGCGGCGCCGTGGTCGGGTCGACCCCGCCATCGATCTCAATATGGATCGGACGGTCCCGGATCATCTCGCGCAGGCGGCGGATCTTGGCCGTCATGTCGATGAATTTCTGCCCGCCAAAGCCGGGATTCACCGTCATCACACAAATCAGGTCTGTCAGGTCGAGCAGATGCTCGACCGCCTCCGCCGGGGTGCCGGGGTTGAGCGCGATGCCGGGCTTCATCCCCGCGCCCCTGATCGCCTGCAGGGTGCGGTGAATATGGGGCGTTGCCTCGACATGGGCAGTCAGAACATCCGCGCCGGCATCGGCGTAAGCCTCGATATAAGGATCGACCGGTGCGATCATCAGATGCACGTCCATCACCGTTGTCACATGGGGACGGAACGCCTTCACCGCGGGCGGACCAAACGTCAGGTTGGGGACGAAATGGCCATCCATGACGTCGATGTGGACCCAATCGCATCCCTCGGCCTCGATCGCGCGGATCTCCGCTCCGAAATTTGCAAAATCTGCGGAGAGGATGGACGGGGCAATCTTGATGGAACGGTCGAAAGGCATGGAAACCTCCTGAAGCTGATCAGTGTCGTCACGGTGCCGGTGTGACCGCGCCGCGCGAGCGGCGCCCGGCCCAACCATTTTTTCGAGCATTTTCAATGCGATGGAAACCGGCGGGAGTTTTACCCGCCAGTGCAGGATCACGCGGCACGGGCCGCCGTGGCGGGGTGTGGGTCAAGTGATCCGGCGGAATAGCGGGCAGCCATGTCGTCCATCGGGATGACCCGGATGGAGGAGGCGCGCCCTGCCGTGCCGAAGCGTTCGAAACGGTCCCGGCAAAGGTCCTGCATGGCGTCGCGCGCGGGCTTGAGGAACTTGCGCGGATCGAATTCGGACGGGTCCTCCATCGCGATCTTGCGGAACTGGCCGGTCATCGCCATTCGGCAGTCGGTGTCGATATTCACCTTCCGCACGCCATGGCGGATGCCGCGTTCGATCTCCTCGACCGGCACGCCATAAGTCTGGGGCATCTCTCCGCCGAATTGGTTGATGATGTCCTGCAGTTCCTGTGGCACCGAAGAGGAGCCGTGCATGACCAGATGGGTATCCGGGAGGCGGGCGTGGATTGCCTCGATCACATCCATCGCTAGGATGTCCCCCGTGGGCTTGCGGGAAAACTTGTAGGCGCCATGCGAGGTGCCGCAGGCAATGGCGAGCGCATCGACCTTGGTATGGGCGACAAATGCCGCGGCCTGGTCCGGGTCCGTCAGCAACATGTCATGACTGAGCCTGCCTTGCGCCCCGTGCCCGTCCTCGGCCGCGCTCTCGCCGGTCTCCAGCGAGCCCAGCACGCCAAGTTCGCCCTCCACCGACGCACCGACCCAATGGGCCATGCGCGAGACACGTTCGGTGATGGTCGCGTTGTACTCGTAGGAGGCCGGCGTCTTGCCATCCGCCTCCAGCGAACCGTCCATCATCACCGAGGTGAAACCGTGCGAGATCGCCGTCATGCAGGTGGCCTCGTTGTTGCCGTGGTCCTGGTGCATGCAGAGCGGGATGTTGGGATAGATCCGCGCCAGCGCCTCGACCATCTTGGCGAGCATGATGTCGGTGGCATATCCGCGGGCGCCGCGCGAGACCTGCATGATCACCGGCGCGTCCACCTCGCTGGCCGCCTCCATGATGGCCTGACCCTGCTCCATGTTGTTGATATTGAAGGCAGGCACGCCGTAATTGTGCTCTGCAGCGTGGTCCAGCAGCTGTCGCATGGTGATCAGCGCCATGGTTAGGTCCTCCCGATAAGTTTCAATGCGTCGGTGACGATGGCGTCACTGGTGATGCCGAAGTGGCGGTAAAGGTCTGCGGCCGGTGCGGAAGCGCCAAAACTCTCCATCCCGATGAAGACATCGCCATGGCGCAGGATCTGCCCCCAGCCGTGCCAGACGCCGGCCTCGATCGCGATGCGGGGCACAACGCCCAGAACCCCGGCGCGGTATTCGGCCGACTGGGCCGCGAAGAGTTCCAGCGAGGGTGCGGAAACGACCGCTGCACCGACACCCTGCTCTGCCAGCATCGCGGCCGCGTCCATCGCCAGCGAGACCTCCGACCCGGTGGCGATCAGGGTCACCTGCCGTTCCGCCTCGGGCACCCGGATCAGGTAGGCGCCCCTTGCGACGAGGTTCTCGTCCCGGTGCGTCCTGCGCAAAGTCGGCAGGCCCTGCCGCGACAGACAAAGCGCGGTTGGCGTCCGTTCCGAGGTCGCGGCAATTTCCCAGGCCTCGGCCGTCTCGACCGGATCGGCCGGGCGGATCACCGTGAGGTTGGGCATGGCGCGCAGGCTCGCGATGGTCTCCACGGGCTGATGCGTCGGACCATCTTCGCCAAGCCCGATGGAATCGTGGGTCAGCACATAGGTGACCGGCCGCTCCATCAGCGCCGAGAGGCGGATCGCCGGGCGGGCATAATCCGCGAAGACCAGGAACGTGCCGCCATAGGGCAC
The DNA here is from genome assembly GCF_042676185.1 of Tropicimonas aquimaris. NCBI lineage: Bacteria > Pseudomonadati > Pseudomonadota > Alphaproteobacteria > Rhodobacterales > Roseobacteraceae > Tropicimonas > Tropicimonas aquimaris. The sequence goes on from NZ_JBHTJT010000060.1 coordinate 79,016, forward strand.
GAAGCCGCCGTGCAGCGAGATGCCGTTCATGATCGCGGCCATCGCATGTTCGCGCACGCCGTAGTGGATGTAGTCGCCGGAGAATTCTCCGGGCTTCACGGATACCATCCGGCTCGTGCGGGTGTTGTTCGATCCTGTAAGGTCGGCCGATCCTCCCACGCTATTCGGCAGGGTGCCATTGACGATCTCGAGTGCCATCTCAGACGCCTTCCGCGTGGCCACCTTCGGCCTTTCCATCGCAAGCTTGTGCTTGTAGTTGCCGATTGCCGCGCGGAGGGCCTTGGCATCAGGCCGCCCGAGCGACTGGCGAAACGCGTCCGCGTGCTCCGACCCCTTCAGCCGCTCCCGCCATTCCCCCCGCGCCCCCGCGCCGCGTCTGGCGATAGCGCGCCAGGACGCACGGACCGCCTCGGGAATTTCGAAGGGCGCAAAGGTCCAGCCGAGCGCGTCCCGGGTGGCAGCGATCTCGACCTCCCCGAGCGGCGCACCATGGGTGGCGGCGGTGCCCTGCTTGTTTGGGGCGCCGAAACCGATGATCGTCTTGCAGGCGATGAGAGATGGCCGGGCGTCCGCGCGCGCCACCTCGATTGCCGCCGCGATCGCTTCCTTGTTATGGCCGTCCACCGATTGCACATGCCATCCGGCGGCGGCGAACCGGGCCGGCTGGTCGGTCGAGGTCGAGATCTCGGTGGAGCCGTCGATGGTGATCGAATTGTCGTCCCAGAAGACAATCAGCCGACCCAGGCCCATATGCCCGGCAAAATCGATCGCCTCATGGCTTATGCCCTCCATCAGGCAGCCGTCTCCCGCCATCACATAGGTCCAGTGATCCACCAGCCCGTCGCCGAAACGCGCGTTGTGCATCCGCTCCGCCAGCGCCATGCCGACGCCATTGGCAAGCCCCTGGCCAAGTGGCCCAGTGGTGGTCTCGATCCCCTTGGCGTGGCCGTATTCGGGATGCCCCGCGGTCCGCGCACCAAGTTGGCGGAAGCTCTTCAGCTGCTGGATGTCCATGTCGTCATAACCGAGCAGATGGTTGATGGCGTAGACCAGCATCGAGCCGTGGCCGGCCGACATCACGAAGCGATCCCGATCCGGCCACCTGTGGTCCGCCGGGTCGACCCGCATGAAACGGTTGAACAGCACCGTTGCCACGTCCGCGAGCCCCATCGGAGCCCCGGGATGCCCGGAATTGGCCGCCTGGACGGCGTCCACGGCCAATGCCCGGATGGCGTTTGCCATAAGGTCTTCGGTCGCTGCGGTGACGGGGGTTTCGATGTTCATGGCGGTCTCCTCAGGCGCGTTTTGCTTCGTGGACGAGGCGTTCGACCATCGGGGTGAAGATCAGCTGCATGGCGAGATCCATCTTCCCGCCCGGGATCACGATGGAGTTGGCCCGGCTCATCCAGCTGCCCCCGATCATCGAGGTGAGATAGGAGAAATCGATGCCGCGCGGGTTTCGGAACCGGATCACCACGAGGCTCTCGTCTGCGGTCGGTATCCAGCGCGCGATGAACGGGTTCGACGTGTCGACCACGGGCACCCGCTGGAAGTTCACGTCCGTCTCGGTGAACTGCGGGCAGATGCAATGCACGTAGGCATGCATGCGCCGCAGGATCACATCCGTCACCGCTTCCGTGGTGTAGCCCCGGCTTGCCCGGTCGCGGTGGATCTTCTGGATCCATTCGAGGTTGATGACCGGCACGACGCCGATCTTGAGGTCGGCCAGCGCGGCGATGTTGACCTCGTCATTGACCACGGCTCCATGCAGCCCCTCGTAGAACAGCAGGTCTGAGCCTGACTCCAAAGGGCGCCAGTCGGTAAACTCGCCGGGCGGCGTGCCGTAGGTCTGCGCTTCGACATCGTCATGCACATAGGTCCGGGTTCGGCCGGTTCCGGTCTCGCCGTACTCCCGAAACACCCGTTCAAGTTCGCCGAGCTCATTGGCCTGGTAACTGAAGTGGCTGAAGGTCGGATCGCCCGCATCATAGCGCTTCTGCAGTTCGGCCTTCATCTCGGCACGGTTGAAGCGGTGGAAGGCATCCCCCTCGATCGAGACAGCCTTGATGCCCTCGCGGCGAAAGATCTGGTCGAATGTGTGCTTGACGGTGGACGTGCCAGCCCCGGAAGAGCCGGCCACGGAAATGATCGGATGTTTCTTGCTCATTGGACGCTTCCTCCCCGACGGCGCGACGAATCTGTGTTTCCGGACATCAGGCGCGGAACAACCCGCGCGCGCCGAAGAGCGCCGAGACTTCCTGGTCCGGCAGATCGTTGTAGGCCGTCACCCGGGCGACCTTTTCCCGCGTGCCAAAGACGAACGGCGTGCGGGCGTGAAGTTCGCTGGCGGCCTTGCCCATGATCGGGTCGCAACTGTCGGTCGCCGCCCCGCCGGCCTGCTCGATCAGGAAGGCGATGGGCGCGCATTCGTAGACCATGCGCAGGCGGCCGCGTTCGTAGCCGCTGCGGTCGTCCGAAGGATACAGGAAGATACCGCCCCGACTGAGGATGCGGTGGGTCTCGGCCACGAGGGAGGCGACCCAGCGCATGTTGAAATTCTTGCCGCGTGGCCCGTCGATCCCGGCCAGGCAATCGTCGATATAGGCGCGGATCGGCTTGGACCAGTGACGATAGTTGGACGCATTGATCGCGAATTCGCTGGACCCTTCCGGGATTGTCCTGGCCGCGTCGACCAGCCGGAACGTATCGCTTTCGGGGTCCAGGACATATTGCTGCACGCCCGCGCCGAAGGTCAGCATCATCTGGCACTGGGGCCCGTAGATGACATAGCCTGCGGCGATCTGTTCCGAAGCCGGGCGCAGAACGCTGGCCTCGGCGTCATCCTTTGCATCGTAGATCGAAAAAATCGTCCCGATGGAGACATTGACGTCGATGTTGGACGAACCATCCAGCGGATCGATTGCGACCACGAAGCGCCCATCGGCGTCCATCGGCTCGACAGTGTCCCGCTCTTCGGACGCATACCAACGCACGCCGGTCCCGCTCAGCGCCCTCGCGAAAGCCTCGTCGGCGAGCACGTCCAGAGCTTTCTGGGCATCACCGTCGGTGTTCTCTCCGACCTCGTGGCCAAGTGACTGGCCAAGCGCGCCACGGCGGATCGTGAAGGACAGGTTCCGCGCCACCCGTGCCAGGGCGTCGATGGGCGCCCGCAGCCCCTCGGGGATTTCTCTGGTTTCAATGGATGATGCCTTATCCAACATCGCGGCCTCCCCTTCGGCGATTCAGGAACAGCTTTCATATTCCGTTTTTTGATTTATAAAGGAATTTAATTTTCGAGAAGCAGGATTAAAGTTGCCGAAATGAAGCGTCTGAATTCTCTGACTTTCAAACAGTTAAGGGCCCTGCGGGCTGTCACGGACCTGCGATCCATCAGCAGGGCGGCTGATGACCTCGGCCTTACGCCGCCCGCAGTGCACAGCCAACTGAAGGCCCTGGAAGAAAATTTCGACTGTGCGATGCTTCATCGAAGCGGCCCCTCCTCTTTCGCGCCCACGCCGGAAGGAGCGGCGCTCCTGAAAGCGTTCGACCGGGCCGAGGTCAGCCTTGAGCAGGCCGTTCATTCCATCGACGCTCTGCGCAGCGGGAAGGCCGGCATGGTGGTCCTTGGCGTGGTCAGTACGGCCAAGTATTTCGCGCCGGAACTGGTCGCCCGGCTGCGAGAGGTGCTTCCGGAGGTCGAAGTCATCCTGAAAGTCGGGAACCGGGGCGAGATCATTTCGGGCCTGGAAGATCGTGCCTATGACCTCGCCCTGATGGGACGGCCGCCCCGGACGCCACCGGTATCGGCCACGGCAATCGGTCCCAACCCGCACCTCCTTGTGGCGTCAGCAAATCACCCGCTGGCGAACCGCGGGACCATAACCGCCGAGCAAATCCTGGAACAGCCGTTCATCGCCCGCGAACCCGGATCCGGCACCCGGATCCTCAGCTCAAGGTTTCTTCATGGCCTCGATGCCGGCGACCCGGTCGAGGTGATCGAAATGTCCTCGAACGAAACCATCAAGCAATCGGTGCTGGCAGGGCTGGGCATTGCCATCCTGTCACAGCACACAATCGCCGAGGAGTTGCATGGCGGTCGGTTGGTTGCCTTGAAAGCGGAAGGTCTGCCCATCGTGCGACAGTGGTTCCTTCTCTACCCGTCCGCGGAGCCGCCGACCGGAGCCAGTCGCCTCGTGCATGATCAGATCGTTTCGCTGGTCAGACCGATTTTCGAGCGTAATCTGGCCAATTGAACGCGACGGCCAATCTGCCGGGGAGTGTTGCCAGCCGCGAGGGTCGCCCTCCGCGGTCACTTCGGGTCCGACCCGAAAGCGGACAGCGAGTCGAACCGGTTTCCCGGCCCTGCGGATCACAGGCATCCTGAGCAAGGTCAAGCTCAAGGAAGAGTGCCTCCGGCGTGTTCGGGATTGGGAGCAGGAAATATGCAGGCGCGTTGCCGCACGAGCTGACTTTCAGGCGAGACAGGTTCCCAAAACGGCGCCAAGAGGGAGCGTTCTCCGCACCCCTACCCTGTTCTCCCGACAATTCCGGGCAGCGGGACCGTTGCACCCCGCCGCCCGCGAGGACTACAGACTGCCCGCAGCCGCGTGTTGGATCGAAGGCCAGGTCTCTGCCGCCTTGCGCAGGGTTTCCTCCGGGTTCTCCGTGTACTTCGCGAAAACGGCTGCGTTCACGAAGAGATAGAGCTTGCCATCGACGATATCGGCATAGCGCGGGTCGCCGTCGAGTTTCTTGCCAATGGCGACGGCGAAGGCACAGAAGCCACCATACTGGGGCATGTAGGCCGCCGGGTCGGCGGTGAACTGCCCTGCCGTGATCTCGGAGGCGAAATAGTAGGTTACCCCGTCATGCTCCACGACATGGGCCGCGTCCCCCGCGACGACAGCGTTCAGCGTCGAGAGTGCAACGGTATCAACGCCACGCAGGGCCAGCTGGGTGCCTTCGAGTGAGAAGCCGGCGGTGACGTTATACTCATCCTCTGCAAAACTCGGAGCGGCAAAAGCAGCGAGGGCGATGGAAACGAGCAGGAGTTGGGTCTTGCGCTTCATGATCTTGGTCCTTGGATTGTGCCAAAGCTTGGCAGTTGCCCGGAGCGGAATGCTGTCGGGTTTTGGGCTTCCGGAAGGTTTGAAAGACCGACCGGACATTCGATGGATGGAAACTTGAAGCCCGACCCCGGAGGGGACATTGCCCCAGGGGACAGCCGGGGCCGGGCGTGGCGGCCGACATCTCGCGTTCGGGGATGTGGCGAGGCCTTACGTCGGCCGCGGGACGAACTGGCGCGGGAGCGGCGCCGAACGCCCCGGGTTACATGCCGAATGCGGCCTCGATCGCGCGCACGGTATTCTCGGTGTTGTCCACGGCGCTGGCGATCATGCGGAAATTCGTGAGCGAAGCAGCGTAGCCGTCATAATGCGCGGTGATCGCGCCTGCGGTCGCATCGGTGACCACCATGACCTCGAAGCCGGCCTCGATCAGCGACCGCATATGGGATTCCGTGCAGAGGTTCGACGACATGCCGCCGAGGATCACCTTGTCGATGCCGGCCTTGCGCAGTTGCAGCGCGAGGTCGTTGCTGTCGGGGCCATAAACCTTGTGCGGGCTGGTCACCACGACCTCTTCACGCTCGAAATACGGCTTGTAGCTTTCGAGCCAGTCGGCGCCGGAGCCTTCAAAGCCGTCCAGGCTGAGTGCGTGCGGCCGGTCGAACATGCCGATGGAATGCATCAGCGTTTCCAGCGTGCCCTCGAAATGCCACTCGTGGTCATGCTGGAAGTAATAGTGCGGCGAGACGAAGACCGGCATGTCGACCCTCTCGGCTACCGCGAAGAGCGCGTCGAGGTTCTCAACCGTGCCGTTTTCGGTGATGCTTTGGCCGACAACGCCCCAGGTGACGCCGTCGGGCGACAGGAAATCGTTCTGCGGATCGGTGATCACGATGGCGGTGTTGGCGGGCGTGATTTCGAAGCCCGGCATCGGCAGGCCATCATTCACCGGCGGCAGCTTGGCGGTGGCAGCACGCGGCTGCAACTCCTGGGCGGAGGCCGCTCCGCTTCCGAGGCCAACAATGGCGATGCTGGAAGAGAAGGCCATGCCGGCCCCCAGAAGGGCCGTCGCGATTGTCAGGCCAAGGCTGTCATTCGAGTTCTTCATGTCGTTTCCTCACTCACTGTTCTCTGCGCGATGCGCGTGTTGGACGGGCGTTCTGCGAGGCGGGCCTGGCGGGTTTCGGTGGAGGGAAACGGCTGCCTGATCCTGCGTCATCGAACATCTTCTGAATAAGGCAGCAGCGTCGGCGGGGTCTTGACCGCAGGTGTCAAAGCCTTGACCGGTCGCGTCAAAACGGGAGACAAGCGTTCACGCGGGCGTTACCGTCTGAACATCGCGGCCGCTGCGGGGGCAGGCCGCAGTTTCCATGAGGATCCAAACGGTGTTGTCGGCTTTCTATGCCCGCAAGCAGATAGAACAGGCGATCCACGTCGAGGATGTCTCGGCGCTCTACGACATCGTGGGCCACACGCCGGAAAGCATCCTGGAGCCGGACGCCATGGTGGCCCCGCAAGCGTATCATTCTCTGCTCGAAGCGATTGCCGAAAGCGAATGGCCCGACCTGCGGTTTCATATGCGCGTCTGTTCGGGGATGCGCTGCGAAGCCTTCGGCGCCTTCGGTCTCGCGTTCAAATCCGCGCCGACCCTGCGCCACGCGTTTCAACGCCTGAGCCGCTACACACGGCTGCACAATGGAGTGTCCGAGTTCTCGGCGGTCGACCGGGAAGCCGTCTTCTGCTGGACACATCGCCAGCCCGTTCTGCCGAGGCTGGGCGTCTACCTGTCGAACGAAGCGGCCATGGCCACCACGCTGACGCTCTGCCGCGAGACGACGACCTCCGACCTGACGCCGGTGCGGGTCCAGTTCACGCATCGGCGCGACGGATCCAAGGACGCGCTGGTGGAGCATTTCGGTATCGAGCCGGTTTTCGGGGCGGAGGTCGACGGGCTGCAGCTCGCGATCGATCAAGTAGACCGGCCGACGACCATCGGTGACGCCGGCATCTGGCGGTTCTTCACCGACCACCTGGAGAGCCTGTTGCAGGCCGAGGATCCGGCGGAGCCGTCACTGGAAACGCAAGTGGTGGAAGAGGTCGCCAAGCTTCTCAGCGGCGGCGTCCCTCCCCTTGCGGAGGTCGCCATGACGCTCGGAATGGGCACGCGCACCCTGCAACGCCGGCTGTCCGAGCGCGGCACGACATATCAGGCGGTGGTGGACGAGGCGCGGCGGCACCTGGCTCAGCAACTTGTCGGCGACAAGCGCTATTCCCTGTCGGAGATCGCCTTCCTGACCGGCTTTTCCGAGCAGAGCGCCTTCACACGCGCCTTCAAGCGATGGGAAGAGCTGTCCCCGCGGGCCTTCCGGCAAGCGGGAACGCAGGCTTCAGGCGCCCGATGACCGGCCGCCTTGACGCGCGAGTTCCGCTTCAAGACTGGCGATGCGCGCGTCGCGCTCGGCCAGCATCGTCGCCAATCGCGCCACGTCGATGCGTTGCGGGATGTGCCGCGGGCAGTTCACATCCGAGGCGGTGATATCGAACAGGATCGCCCGTTCGACGCGTCCCGCGCCGTCCGCCGGGCGAAGCCATTCCAGCAACGCGGGGTCGTCTTCCACAACCCGGGCGGTGCCCCAGAGCTTCACCCTCCGAGCCTTTTCGTAGTCGATCAGAAACAAGTAGGCACGCGGGTTTTCCGAGAGATTTCCGAGCGTGATGTATTGCCGGTTTCCGGCGTAGTCGGCGAAACCGAGACGCCGCTCCCCGAGCACTTTCAGGAACCCGGCAGGGCCGCCGCGATGCTGGATATATGGCTGACCGGCGGCGCTCGCGGTGCCGAGAGACACGCTTGCCTGGGCTCCGATGAAGGCGGCGAGGTCGGGCGTGATACGATCCGCCCACGGCCGCTTCGCCACTGCCTCGGCATAGAGCGAAAGGGAGCACTTCTCCTCCTGGACGGCCTTCACCGCGGGGGAAAAGGCGACGTCGCTGGGGATCTGGCCGGCCATGGTCAGAGCCCCAAGTCGCTGAGCGAGGGATGGTCGTCCGGACGCCGGCCCTGCGGCCAGCGAAACAGCCGGGCGGACTCGACGATGGCGAGATCGTTGATGCTGGCGTGGCGCTCTTCGATCAGACCGTTCGCGTCGAACTGCCAGTTCTCGTTGCCATAGGAACGGACCCACTGTCCGGCCGGGCCGCGCCATTCATAGGCGAAGCGTACGGCGATGCGGTTCTCCGAGAAGGCCCAGAGTTCCTTGATAAGGCGATACTCCTGCTCCTTTTGCCATTTCTCGGCGAGGAAGGCGACGATGTCGTCTCGGCCGGTCAGGAAGGTGCTGCGGTTGCGCCAGCGGCTCTCCGGCGTGTAGGCGCGCGAGACCGTCTCCGGGTCGCGGCTGTTCCAGGCATCCTCGGCCAGACGTACCTTCTGCGTGGTAGTCTCTTCGGTGAAGGGGGGGAGCGGTGGGCGGTGCATGTCGGTTACCTTTCGATGGGCGGACCGGCGGCGCACATGGGGCGCGCCGCCGACGAAGTGATGTTGCCTCCAGCCGGTCACCAGAGGTGGCGCAGGAAGACCGGAACCGGCCCGGGACAGGCTTTCAGGCCGACATCGCGCAATTGATCGTGCGACAGGTGGCGCGCGACCCGCCAGGGAAGGCAGGTCTCCCGTCTCTGTTCCTTGCGGCGATTTCTAAAGAACATCGGGATTTCCTCCTCTCGCCGGGATCAGGCGGCGACGCCGTCGGCCACGGGGAAATCGATGTCGGTTTTGGCGACCTCGTTCATGTAGTTAGTCCAGATGTTAAGCGCGACATGCAGGACGATCTCGATCACCTGTCCGTCTTCATAGCCAGCCTCGCGGACGGCTTGCAGGTCGCCATTGCTGACATGACCGCGCGTTTCGGCGATCTGGACCGCGAAACGCACGGCGGCACGGGCCTTGAGATCGGTCGAGCCGCCCCGGCGGTTGGCGGCGATCTCCTCCGGCGAGAGCTTGGCGAGGTGCGCGCCGACATAGCTATGGGCAGACAGGCAGTAGCCACAGCCGTTGAACTCCGCGATGGCCAGCGCGATCCGCTCGCGCGTGGCAGCCGGCAGACGGCCCTTTCCGAGCGCGCCGGACAGCCCGAGATAGCCTTCGAGTGCCGCGGGGCTCTGGGCGACGAGGCGGAACATGTTGGGCGTGCTGCCGAGCTGCTTTTTGACCTGCTCCAGCAGCGGGCGGGAGGCGTCGGGAGCATCGTCGATCGTGGCAGGGATTGCGATCCGGGACATGGGTATCTCCTTGAGATTTAAAATCTATATTCTTTTCATTCGGTTGACGGACGCTCATCGGGCGACGGGACGCATGATTTCCGCGAACGGAAGAGACGGCCGTGCCCGTGTCGATGAACAGCTTCGACATAGGTAACGGGGGCGCCTCGGTCTTGACCTGCCGTGTCAAAGACTTGACCGTGCACGTCAGGACGGGCGACCAACGATCACGGATGCGTCAACCTGCGCGACGCCGACGTTCCGGTTCTGGAACATCTACGCCTCCCGGGGAAACGACGAGCCTTCGGACCCGGTCGAGTGCTGCCCCCGGAAATCTGGAGCGGGGCTCGATGCCCAGGTGGTCGTCGCCGCTCAGATTGACATATCTCCGATACAAACATATATTCTATCCGAGATATGCCGACCTGCGGAACGCGCGCGATCCGCTCTGGGTCGGACCTTGGCAGATCGTTCCATTCGGGGGCTCGGGCCGGTGCAACGTCCGCTTCCGCGCTTCATTCCTCTGAGCGAGGTTTCACGATGACCGACAAGCTCTACTACCTTCACGACGGTCGGGCCGAACCGGTCACCACCCATGCTCTCGAGGGCCGGCTCTCCCGGCCCGATGTCGCGGGCGCGGTAACCTTTGTTGTCGAAGATCCGGCGACCCGGGCCGTCCTGATCCGTATGTCGGAGATCGTGAGCCGAATGATGCCCGACAAGCTCAGGGAACGGCAGGAAGAGCGGATCGAAACCATGATGACCGCGATGCTGGACTTCGACCCGCTCGATACTGCGGAATCGCGCATCGACCTCCGCAACGCGGAGATGCGGCTCGAGTTCCTGCAGGAATTCCCTGCGATCGAAGCGCAGACCGTCCACAAGCTGGCCGGGCATTCCGGCACCAATGCCTCCCAGACGGCGGCATCCTGGCGCAAGGCCCGGAAGATCCTCGGGCTGCCCTTTGGCGGCAAGATCATCTACCCGCGCTTTCAGTTCGATGCCGACGGACAGCCCTACCCGCTGATGCGCAACGTCCTGAAAGCCCTGCCAGACGACATGACGCCCTGGCAGATCGCCTTCTGGATCGTGTCGCCGAACGCGCGGCTGGATACCGCGACACCCATCGACGCGATTCGTCGGGGAGACCGTCTCGTCATCGCCGCGGCCGAACGCGAAAGGCACGAGGTCGTCGGTTGAGCGCTTTCGTCCTGCCCGCCAGTGCCAGGATCGGAAGACATCACAAGATCGCCGCCGGCTGGGTGCTGTTTCGGAACCACCACAAGGACTACCCCGGAGCGACCTTCAACCCTTGTGCCGGGGATCCCACCCGGTTCGCGCCTCTTCACACCGCGACGGGAGATTGCATCCCGACGCTCTATGCGGCCTCGACCTTCGACGCCGCCGCTTATGAGACGGTGTTTCGCGAACCGCCCGGCCGCTACGCCTCCTATCTGCGGCAGAAACTCCAGAACCGCGGCGTAAGCCGGATCGCGCCGACCGCAGATCTGCACCTGGTGCCATTCTTCACTCCGGAGCTCGGAAGCCTCGGCCTGAGCGAGGATAGTGTCTTTAGGCCAGCCGAAACGGTCTATGCGTTCTGCCGGAGGCTTGCGGAACTGGCCTGGCGTGACAATCCCACGGCCCAGGGCGTCGTATGGTCCTCTGTCCGGGACAGCCAGGCGCATGCGATGGTGCTGTTCGGGGACCGGCTAACCCCGAGCGACTTCGACGTGCTCGAAACCCGGATGGTCGCGACCGATCCCACCCTGCTCGACGAGTTCTCCGACACTGCCGCTCGGTCAGGAACAATCATCTCGAAGTAGCCGCAGCCTCGCAATTCTGCCGCCGGCGCTCCCCCCTGCGTCTGGCGATCATGTCGCCTTCGATGAACTCGCCGGAGCAAGGAGCTTGCGGATGCTGTCTTCTTTCCAAGGCTTGCCGGAGGCGCTGCGCACCTGTCGTGCATTCAGGTTCTCGGCGATCTCCTTGAATGTCCGTTTCTCCGCGCGCAGACGCCGCGCTTCTTTCAAGGCACGGGCGACGCGCTCGCCTTTCTGCGACGTCCACTCACTTTGGCTCGCTCGCCATTGCGAGAAATGCGCGGCAGGATCGAACAGCTTGCCGTCGAGCAGGATCTCGTCGGGAGTGACTTCCGTTGGCACTATGCCCAACCGCCGTGCCCATTCCGAGAACGGGCCGTGGCTGCGCCACCCTTGGGCCAGGGAAAAATCCACAAAGAGAAGTTCCGCATCCCGCGCACGGCAGATCTTCGCGACGTGTTCCAGGGGGTCTCGGACATAATCGCTGCCGCGGTCCGGCGCGATCTCCATGAAGACCTCCTCGGCAACGAGGCGGAAATTCTCCTCCTTGGCATAGCGCCGGATCCGCTCGCGTTGATAGCGGATGGTGTGACTTGCCCTAGCTGCCTCCTCGATGTTCTCGGGAAGATTTTCAAAGCCGGCCCAAGGGACGGGCAGTGTCCAGTAGAATCCGACGGCGTTCTTCATCGCCTGCCTTCCCTCTCTCGCCAGACCGCCAAACCGGAAAATCCCGAGCGATCCGCAGGGGCGCCGATCCGGGGCTATGCATGCTTCATCGAAGCAAAGGAAACCGAAATGATCCAGACCAATATTGCCCCTGTCGCCGCAGATCTTCTGCCTGCCGTGATCGGCGCCGTTACCGAGGCCGGCGCCATGCTAAGAGCCGAGTTCCATTGTCCGGGAGGACCGCGCTGTCGTGGCTCGAGTGCGCCCATCGATACCGAGATCGAACGCCTGCTGAAGGAGCGGCTGCTTGGCCTCCACGGCTGCGGATTCAACGGCGAGGAGACGGACATGATCCTGCCCCCTGCCGGCGATACTTGGGTGGTCGATCCGCAGGACGGCACGACAGACTTCCTGGCCGGCCGCCGGGGGTCGGCCATTTCCGTGGCCCTGCTCCGCGATGGCCGTCCCATTCTCGGCGTTGTCTTCGCGCCGCTCGCGCCGGACGATCGCGGCGATCTGATCTCCTGGGCCGAGGGGGCGGACCTGGTTCGCAACGGAGCCCCCATAAGACGCAAGTCAACCGGCGACCGCAATGTCGTGGCGATGAACGCCAATGCGTCGGACCACGCCCGGCACAATCACGAGGCGCTGCCGGATGTCCGGATCCTCGGAATGCCGAGCCCGGCCTACCGGCTCGCGCTGGCCGCCGCCGGCGAGGTGGACGCCGCCGTCAGCCTCGTCGCGGGGCTCGATCACTGGGACATTGCCGGCGGCCATGCGCTGCTGATCGGGGCCGGCGGCGTGCTGGTCGAAAGATCCGGTCGCCCGATCGACTATGGCAGGCGCAGCTTCGATGGCTGCATCGGCGGCGACGCGCAGACGGTTTCCAAGCTGGTGGAGATGGCTCCGGGTCGCGGGCCTCGTCAGACCCGCAAGCGTCTGCGCCCGGCCTCTCCGATCGCCGATGCCGAACGGCTTTCCCGGGCGCAGGGCTGCCTGCTCGGCCAGTTCGCCGGCGATGCTCTTGGGTCTGCAGTCGAGTTCCTATCGGCTGACGAGATCGCGAGACGCCATCCCGAAGGCGTAACCCGCCTGAGCGACGGCGGGACATGGAACCTGATCGCCGGCCAGCCGACCGACGACAGCGAAATGGCACTGGCACTGGCACGGTCGCTCGCGAAAGCGCGGCGCTTCGACCCTGCGCTGGTAGGACAGGCCTACGTCCGATGGGCGCGCTCCGGACCCTTTGACATCGGCGCAACCACGCGCGCCGGGATCGCAGCGATCGCAGCCGGACACCCGACAAGGAACAACCAGAGCCAGTCGAACGGCGCGCTCATGCGGGTCAGTCCGATCGGGATCTTCGCCGCGGGATACCCGGCGCGCGCCGCCCAACTCGCAGCACAGGACGCCGGCCTGACGCATCCGCATCCTGTCTGCCAGGCCGCAAGCGCTGCCTTCGCAGCCGCGATCGCAGCCGGCGTCTCTGGTGGCACCTCGGAAAACATGTGGGCCGCCGCAGACCGGCATGCCGGAGAAGGCAGCGGAGCGGAAACCATCCGAAAGGCCCTGGTTTCCGCTCGCGACCGGGAGCCGGCCGAGTTCGAACGCCAGATGGGCTGGGTGCTGATCGCCTTTCAGAACGGCTTTCACCACCTGATGCGCGGGACCGCAATGTGCGACGCGCTCCCGGCGACAGTGGCTCGTGGGGGTGACACGGACACCAACGCCGCCATCTGCGGCGCGCTCCTCGGCGCTCTGCAGGGGCGCGACGCGATCCCGCGGCAATGGCGCAACGCCGTCCTGTCCTGCCGACCGGTAAAGGCACCCGGCGTCCGGCATCCGCGCCCTCAGGACTATTGGCCCGACGACGCCATGGAGCTGGCCGAGGCTCTGCTCGCTGCGGCGCCCGACCGTCCGGCAACGCTACAAAACACACCAGACCCCACGGAGGACACCATGAGCGATTTCGAGACCCTGAGCGACCAGCATAAAGCCCTTTTGCAGATCAGGCTCGACGGATACCTGGAGGCGGCCGTGATGGCGGCCCGCGCTCAGAACATCGGGTTGACCGAAGCCCTGTCGCTTGCCACCTCCGCGCTCCTGCGCGAGTTCTCTGCGCAGGGTATTCCCAGAGAAAAACTTATGGAGATCTGGAAGAAGGCAATGCAGCCGATCTATCCCGCCCCCGAGGCAAAGACACTCCGGCAGGTTCATTGAACTCGTCTCGCGCTCGCACCCTGAGCGCATTGTCGACCGGATCAGCATCCGCTGAAACGCTCCGGCGTGAAGCTCGCGCCGGAGCGGAGGAGGACAGCCTCAGATCTCCAATCCATTCGGATGGATCGGTAGGAGAAAACCTCGCCCCGGGCCCTACGAGACCTCGCAAAGGGCCTGCGCGCCTCTGGCATGGCTCAGTGGACGGGTTGGCCGGATGTCGACCCAGCCGGCCTTCTGCATGTCCCTGACACCAGGGGCCTTGTCCAACGCCTTGTCCAGCAGCGCCTGGGGTGCAGCGACCCGGACCGAAAGGCGCAAGGGCTCATGGACCGCACGGCCCTCCAGAGTGGTGCCTTGAAGCGATGGTCCGCCGCGCAGAGCGCCGGAAGTGCCATCCAGCAGGCCGAACCCGCCGACGACATTGTGGAGGAGCTTGTTCCCGCTGCTGAAGGCTTCAGGGGCGACGGTGGCCCCGTAATACTGCAGGTTGATCCACGCCGCCACGCAGACCGGCCCGCCGAGGATCTGCGCCAGCCAGCTGCCGTCGGGGTCCCGTGTCGCGTCGTAGTCGTGCAGGAAGGCCTTCCCGGCGAGGTCTCGGCCCCGCGTCAGGGACCGTGGTGCGGCAACGAACCATCGACACCCGGCAAGCCCCCATTCGACACGGGTCTGTGCCCAGTCACGTCCGCGCAGCGCCAGGGCATCGGGCTCCGTGCATCCGGGCAACAGGACCGCCCGCTCCGCGCGCGCGAAGGCGCCTGCGCGTTCCAGCGCGAGTTCGAGCGACCTGACAGAGGGCCGGTACCGATCGCCGACGGAATCCCTGTTGAAAAGCACGACGCTGTCGGTCGCGGTGTCGTGGCTTGCGGCGAGGAATACCGTTGTCGCCGGGATTTCGATGCCCTTGGCGGCAAGCCTCCGGCGCACCGGCGTCTCGTTGAGCAGCCGCGCCAGAACCCGTGCATTTGTCGCCCCGCCATGACCGCCACAGGCGCCGCATTGGAGCAGTCCCGATTGCGCATCGTTCGTGACATGCGCCTCGTGTCCGACAAGAACGACGAGCGGTGCGAAGGGTCCGGTCAGGCCCATGGTGCGCAGGGCAGCTTCCGCGGCCACGGCAGCCTCCGGGTCGGAAGGATCAAGCATCAGACGCGGTGCCGGACCATCGTCGAGGGCTGTTTGGGATTGTCCGGCGGACGCCGAGAACAGATCTCCAATCCGCAACAGGCCGGCCGCCTCCACGAAGGCAAAGCTCGACACGGCCGCCCTTGAGAAGCGCGAAATGGCCCGGCGTGTCCGGCCGCGGATGCGCAGGGCGACATCGTCACCGGAGGCTACATGTGACCCGAGCGCGGGACTCAGCAGAACCGGGCAAAGCGCCTCGCTCTCGTTCGAGGCGGCTGGTCGATGATCGAGCGTGAGGCCAAAGAATCCCGCGGCGCCGTGGGTTCGGATATCCGGTGCAACCGTTTCGAGCGCCCGGCGGTAGCGCTCCGACCGCACGTCGATGCAAAAGACCAGTTGCGCCGAGGTCTCGCTCGCGGGTTCCTGCCCGGCTCTCTGAGCAAGCAGTTTGTCGAGCTGCCGGCCCGAGGCTATCTCCGATGCCCTGAGCAGAACCGCATCAATCACATGATCCATGCGGGGGCGGATCGGCTGGCGATGCCGCAGGCACGCCTCGCCCCAGCCGTCGGCGATGGCGGCGCCGAACTGGGCATAAAGCGCCTGTTCCCAGACCAGACGGATGGTCAACATGTCACAGAGCGTGCCGTCGGTCTCGCCCGCGAGTTCCGCCTCCCAGGAGAGGTGGCGCGCATGACCGGCCCAGCCGCCCATGTCCCAAAGCAATCGCCGAAAGACCCCGGGAGCGGCCTCTGCATCGATGCCGAGCGCCGCGCAGGCTTCGCCCAGGGCGCGCCAGGGGTTCCGGTCGGTCTGGCTCACCAGATCGGCAAAGCCGGCGCAACCGAGGATTTCCGGGGTCAGGTCGTGAGTTGCCCAGTCCCGCCAATCCGCCCAGGCCGACCTGCGGGGCGCGCGTGTCCAAAGCGCCTGACCGCGGTCGAAATACCCCTGTGCCCAGGCGCCGAGGCGTTCCGTCACAATGCCGGGCCAATCCGTCCAGCTCGTCTCTCCGGCCAGATCGGCAACGGTCGGTGTCGCGACGGGCGGCGGCGGGGTTTCCCGAAGCGCGGCCAGGATGGAGGGAAGCGGAACATCGTTCTGCGGTGAGAGCTCCGCCAGGGCCCGCGCAATGTCGGCCTCCGTCACCTCGCCAGCTGCGATCCGCTCCGCGTGCTCCGTCCGATCGGGGAATATCCGCAAGCCGGCCGCGCGCTCGAACCGCGCGGCCGCGAGTGCGACCGGCGTCTTGGCCTCACCGTGGAACGGGTTCACTGCTACGGCGCGGTCAAGGGGGAAGAGCGGAGAGATCTCCCGTGCCGCTGTCTCGGCCGCGGTGATGAAACGAAGCAGTTCGGGCGTGAAGTCGTCGTGCTTGATGAACATCTCTCAGAGCTCCTTGAGGCGGGTCGCGGAATTTTGGACGGTGGCTGGCGTGGGCCGATTGGCCCAGGCGCCGACGAGGCGGTCAGTCAGGGCGTTGAGGTAGAGGCCATTGGCGAGGTGGATGCGGAGGCCTCGCGCGGCCGGATGCGCCGACCAGACCGGCAAAAGCGCCTGCACCACTGCGAGCGTGCCAAAGCTGACAAGCGTCAGCGCGATCAGCCCCCACTCCAGCGGTCCGGCAACCGGCGTGGGTGGCAGGGCGCCATTGGTCAGGGTCTGCGCCAGCCACTGGAAGGCGAAGTATCCAGTAGCGAAGAGGGCCGAGGCGCGCGCCGTCGCGACGCCGAGCGCGCGCGGCGCTTCGTCGGCCAGCCCCTGAGCCACCAGGTAGGCAATGCCGAGGACCAGGATCGCGCCGAGGGCCACCGCCTGGGGGGATTTCTCGACCAGCCCGAGCGGCAGGCCGACCAGCAGGTAGATCGCCAGCGCGATGCCCATGGCGCGGGAGACCGCCCGAGCGCCGGGGATCGCCACCGGACCAAGCCGACGCGCTGACTGGACCGTCTTGGCAGCCTCCGCTGCGGTCAGGAAGGCATGGGACTTGTAGAGCGCGTGGGCGACGATGTGGAGCAGGGCCAGCGCGAAGAGGCCGAAGCCGCATTGCAGCACCATGAAGCCCATCTGGGAGATCGTCGACCAGGCCAGAGCGGTCTTTGCCGCCGGTTGGGTCAGCATCACCAAAGCGCCCACCAGCGCCGAGAAACCGCCGATCATCACCAGCGCCGCAAGCACCGCCGGAGCCCCGAGCATCACATCGGCAAAGCGGATCAACAGGAAGCCTCCGGCATTGACGACGCCGGCATGCAGCAGGGCAGAGACAGGCGTGGGCGCTTCCATCACCTCGGTCAGCCAGCCATGCGCCGGCAGCAGCGCCGACTTCAAGATCGCTGCCAGGGCCAGGAAGCCGGCCGCGGCGATGGCGGGGAGTGGCAGCTTGCCAGCGCGGGCCGCATCGGCAATGGCAGCGATCTCGGAAGTGCCATAGGCGAGGACCAGCAAGCCGGAGGCCGCCAGCAGGGCAAGGTCGGCGCCGCGGGACACGAGGGTCTTCTTGCGTGCCGCGCGCTGCGCGCCCGGCCGGTCGGGATAGAACAGCAAAAGACGATGCACGCCCATGCCCACCATCGCCCATCCGAGCAAGAGCTGCGCCAGGTGCCCGGCGGAAACCAGCAGCATGACACCGGCGAGCGTCACGCTGAGCCAACCGGTGAACCGCCCCTCGCCAGGCTCGCCGTGCAGATGGGTGGCCGAGAAGCGCAGGATCACCAGGGCCAGCCCGCTCGTCAAAAGCAGCATTGCGACCGAAACGATGTCCAGGCGCACCGACAGACCCAGCTCACCGACGCCCAGCACCGGAGAGGTGGTCGGGCCGGTCAAGGGGAGCGCGGCGGCCGCCACGACAGATAGGCCGAATGCCAGCACTGCCGCTCTCTCCGGGCCGCGCGGCGGTTGGTCCGGCATGCGTGTTTCCTTGAACCGCAGGGTGCCGGCAGCCAGCACGGCGAGCGGTGCGAACAAGATACAAAGGGCGGCAATCACGGTCGATCTCCTTCGGGAACGGTACCGACGGATATGATGGACGCGCCGAGGGAAGAAAAATACAATGATTGGGATGAAACGTTCTGTTTAGGTGAACGATGTCCGTGCTGAACTACAACCACCTGCGCTACTTTCATGCTGTTGCGCATGAGGGGAACCTGACGCGCGCGGCCGAACGGCTGAACCTGTCGCAATCGGCGCTCTCGACGCAGATCCGGGCGCTGGAGGCGCGGCTGGGCCACGATCTGTTCGAGCGGCGTGGCCGCGCACTGCATCTGACAGAAGCGGGCCGGATCGCGCTGGAACATGCCGACGCGATCTTTGCAGCCGGACGCGACCTTCTGGACACGCTCGGCCAGACGGGTCAGATGCGGCGGGCCTTTCGGGTGGGTGCCGAGGCAACATTGTCCCGTAACTTCCAGATGCGTTTCCTTGCCCCGCTGGTGGGACGTCGCGACACCGATCTGGTGCTCCGCTCCGGCAAACTGGGAGAACTGCTCGAAGGACTGCGCGCCCATGCCCTGGACGTGATCCTTGCCACGACGCCGCCGCCCGATGACGCCCTCGGGCGGTTCGAGGCGCATCTGCTCTCCGAGCAGCCGGTCGCCATTGTCGGGTCCGGGGTGCGAATGGCGGGCAGCCTGTCCGAGGTGCTGAGCCGCGAACCGATGATCCTGCCTGCCCGCGGCTCGGAGATGCGCACCGGGTTCGACGCGCTCGCCAACCGGCTCGACGTGCGGTGCGAGATTGCCGCCGAGATCGAGGACATGGCGATGATGCGCCTGATGGTGCGGGCCGATATGGGGGTGGCCCTCGTTCCACCCGTCGTTGTGGCAGACGAACTTGCCTCCGGCCAGTTGTTGGAGCACCCCGAGGCGACCGGTCTCACGGAGCGGTTCTGGGCCGTCACTTTCCCGCGCCGCTTCCGCAACCCTCTGGTGCGTAAGCTCATCGAAGCAGGTCTGTGATCATTGCGAGGCAGCCTCCGGCGGTACATCGGGAGGCGCGGCCTCCGGCGACGGAAGCAGCGCGAAGAGCGCCAGAGCCGCGGTCATTCCGAGGATTGCCAGCGAGCCGCTTTCGGGCCGGTGCAGTCTCCGACGGTTGCGGCGCAGCACCAATCCACGACCGTTGCGCGGCGGGGGCGGCAGGGCCAGCAACGGCTCCGGCTCGGGCACCCGATTGAACAGTCCCAGGACTTCGCCGGGTGCAGGCGGGTCGATCCGCAGACGGGTCACGCGCGCCAGAGCGATCGCCAGGAGCGCAAATGCACCCGCCATTGCGACAGGCAGGAAATCCACCGCCTTCACGCTCACGCTCGCCAAGACGGGCACCGGCGCGAGCGACATGCCAAGGCCTGAGACCAGGACAAGCCCGAACCAGGGAAGAACCACGTCCTTCGGAACGGCGGGCTTGTGCTTGGCCTGAGCGAGCAGCAGGAGCGCGCGAAACATCAACAGCGCCGTGCCGAGACTTGCGGCAAAGAGCGCAGGGCCGAGCCAGAGAGTCCAGCCCTCTGGCAGCCCCGAAAGCGCGGCTTTCAAGGCGCCCTTGGCCACGAAACCGCCCGTGCCGGGCAGCCCGGCGAGCGCCAGCGCCGGCAGCGCCAAGGCAAGCACAACGGCCACCCGATGTCCGCCACGCGTCGAGGCCCAGACCGCCGGAACGCCAAGAAAGAGCGCGGCCTTGGAAAAGGCATGCACCGTGGCCAGCAGTATCAACGCCGGAGCGATCAGCGGCCAGCTTTCCGGCGCAGCCAGCGCCGCGGCGAGGCCGAGCGCCATCAGGCTCATCTGACCGATGCTCGAATAGGCCAGAACAGCTTTGGGATCGCTCTGCACGAGGCCGAAGCCCGGGGCAAGCACAAGCCCGGCCAGCGCCATCGCGGCAAGGGCGGTGGCGGCGGCGGGCCATGTGGCCTCGCCCAGCGGCAGGACAATCATCAGCCCGAAGAGCCCGGCCTTCAGCATCGCCCCGGAGAGCACCGCACTCGCCGGGGCGGGGGCTGCGGAATGGGCCAGCGGCAGCCAGAAGTGCAATGGCACCGCCCCAAGCTTGACCAGCAGACCGGCCGCGGCGAGGCCGATGGCCAGCGAAGGCACGGCCTTGGAGGCCATCGCGGAGAGCGCCAGCTCGCCGGTCGCGAAGGCGCCGATCGCCAGACCGGCAAAAAGCGCGACCTCGCCGGCCACCGCGAAGGTGATGTAGACCCGCCCAGCAAAACGTTGAGCGGCCCCGCCGCCATGCAGTACAAGCCCCCAGGAGGCGAGGCTCATCAACGAGAAAAAGGTGTAGAAGGAGGCCATGTCCTGCGCGACGAGCAGGCCGAAATTGCCGGTCATGGAGAGCAGGAAACAGGCGAGGAAACGGTCGCGCAACGGGTCGTCGGTGAGAAGACGTACCGCCTGCCAGCCGGCGAGGCCCCAGAGCACGGCACTGAAGAAGAGGAACGCAGCGCCCGTGTCTGTCAGCGCAAACTCGGTACCGAGGAGCAGCCAGTCGAGACGAACCGGCATCGGGCCGGTGGAGGCCGTCGCCGCCAGAAGCGCCGGAAGTGCGGCGACCGGCAACAGGCTGCGCAGCATCGGACGGGCCTGCGGCAGAACGAATGCTAGCAGCAATGCGAGCGGGGCGGCAGGAACCAGCCAGAGGGGAAGCGCGATCATAGGTACTCCAGGGAAACGATGAAGCGTGTCCAGCCGAGCGGGCTGAAGGGGGCGCTGGCCAGCAGGCCGGCGGCAAGGACCAGAGTTGCGGTGGTGGCGGGCGGGATCGCCAGCATCCAGCCGATGCGGCGACCGGGCGTCGCGGTCTCGGGCGGGGCGAGAAACCAGCCGCGATAGAGGATCGGCAGGAAATACGCGGCGTTGAGGAGGCTGGAACCGGCGAGCAACGCAATCACCATCGGCTGGCCGGCATCGAGACCGCCGGCGCCAAGATACCATTTGCTCACGAAACCGGCGAGCGGCGGGATGCCGATCATGCCAAGCGCGCCGACGGTGAAGGCGAGCATGGCGCCGGGCATCCGCTTGCCCATCCCGTTCATGGCCCTGACGGTCTTGACCCCCTCGCCTTCAGCAAAGTTTCCGGCGGCAAGGAACAGAGTGATCTTCATGATCCCTTGGTGAACGAGATGAGCAAGCCCACCGATCGCCGCCACTGGCGAGATCAGGGCCACGCCGAGGGTGATGTAGCTCACCTGGCTCACGGTCGAGTAGGCCAGCCGCTTCTTCAGGTCGTCCTGGGTCAGGGCACGCAGCGAGCCCCAGAGGATTGTCACCGCGGCAAGCGCCGCCAGCGGCGCGGACAGGCCCATCGCCTGCACGGTTTCGACGCCGTAGACATCATAGACGATCCGCATGATGCCGAAGGCGCCCGCCTTGACCACCGCGACCGCATGGAGCAGCGCGCTAACCGGTGCGGGCGCGACCATGGAGAGCGGCAACCAGCCATGAAGCGGCACCAGCGCCGCCTTGACGCCGACGCCGGCGATCAGCAGTACGAAGATCGCCGTCAACGCCACCGGCGCCGTCTCCGGCAGATCGCCGAGAACGCCGCGCGGTTCGAAAGGCACTTCGCCGGCCAGCGAATAGAGCCAGATCGTTCCAAGTGTCAGAGCCAGCCCGCCGCCCAGCGTGTAGGCGAGGTAGATACGCCCAGCCCGGTGCGCCTCGGACGTGCCGCGGTGGACGACCAGCGGCCATGTCGCCAGCGTCAGCAGCTCGAAGAACACCAGGAAGGTGAGGAGATTGCCGGCCATCGCGATGCCGACCGTCGAGGCGACGCAGAGGCTGAAGAAGCCGAAGAACCGGCTGCGATCGGTGCCGCCCTCGAGGTAGCCGACGGCATAGATCGTGGTCAGCAGCCAGAGAACGGAAGAGAGCGCGAGGAAGAGGACCGAGAGCGCGTCGGATTGCAGGTGCAACTCCAAGCCGGGCGCGATGGCATGGCGAAGATCAAACTCGGCGCCCCGGGTCACTTCCCAGGACAGCCATACCACCAGCGCGACCTTGAGGGTGGCGGCCGCGAGGTTGACACCGGTGCGCAGGCGCCGGGCGCCGTCTGGCATCAGCAGGATGACCGGAGCCACACCAAGAGAAGTCATCAGGATGGCGAGCGGCAGGAACTGGCTCATGCGAAGGAGGTCTCCAGGAGAGTGAGCGGAAGGGCGGCGGCAAGGCCGAGCAGCAGCGCGCCGGTGGCGAGGCCGAGGGCGACGACATCGCCGGTTCGCCAGGGCAGGCTTCGAGCCGTTTCCGCGACATGCGGCCCGCCACGCAGGCAGCGCGAGACGACCCGCACCAGGTAGGCGGCGGAGAGCGCGGTGCCGAGCAGGATGAGCGCGACCCAATGGGCGGCGCCCGCCTCTATCAGCCCGTCGATCAGGATCCACTTGCCGATGAACCCGGCCGTGGGCGGCAGGCCTATCAGGCTGATCGCGGCGATGGCGAAGGCGAATTCCGCTGGCCCCGGCCGCAAGGATTCTCGGTTCAGGCCGGAGATCCGGTCGTGCCCGAGCGCGTCTGCGATCCGTCCGACCGCGAGGAACATCGCCGCCTTGGCGAGCGCATGCGAGAGCATCAGGAGCGCCGCGGCCTGCCAGAGACCGGTCTGGAGCGGATCGCCGGCAACCCCGATGGCAAGCGCGATCAACCCGATCTGCGCCACAGTGGAATGGGCCACCAGAAGCTTGAGCCGCTCGGCCCGCAGCGCGTTCCAAGCGCCCCAGAGCATCCCGCCCGCACCGAGGATCGCCAGGACGCTCCGCAGGAACTCCGCCCCCGCGCCGCCTTCCAGCGAGAGACGCAGGACGAGGTAGAGCGCACCTTTCACGACAAGCGCGGAAAGCAAGGCACTCGCAGCCGGCGTGGCGCTGGAATGCGCCGCGGGCATCCAGAAATGCAGCGGGAATAGAGCGGCCTTCACGACCAGACCGGCGACGATCAGCGCCAGCGCGATCCGGCCGCTGCCGCCTTGCGTCAGCATGGCAACCGCCTCCAGATCCACCCGGCCGGTGACCGAGTAGCAAAGCGCGATGCCGAGCAGGACCAGCAGGCTGCCGACCAGCCCGGCGGTCAGGTAGTCGAACGCGGCACGCAGCGCGGCCGGTGTCCCTGCGAGCGCCGTCAGACCCACGGCGGCAAGGCCGAGGATTTCGAAGGCAACGTAAAGATTGAAAAGATCGGACGACAGGAACAACCCGTTGAGCGCCCCCAAAGTCGCCAGCCAGAGCGACCAGAAGTCGGCGCGGACGGAACCGGTGGCGGCCTGAAGGCTCACCGCAACGGCGACAAGGGCAGTCATGGCGAGCATGACCGCGGCGAGGCCGTCGGCGACAAAGGCGATGCCGAGCGGCGAGATCCAGCCGCCGATCGGTTGGACGACAGGGCCGGAACGTAGAATGGCAATGCAGAGGCTCAGCACCAGAAGAGCGTTCAGCACGGTCGCCAGAATCCCGAGTGGGGCCGCCCGGTAGGGCAATCCGGCGGCAAGCGTGGCGGCGAGAAATGGCAGCAGCACAAGTAGCGATATGTCACTCATGGCCCACCTCCGCGACACGCTCGGCAAGCGCCAGAAGCACGGCGGTGACGCCCACCAGAACGACGATTCCCGTGAGAATGAACGCTTGCGGAACGGCATCGGTGCCCCCTTCCCCTCGCCCGGCCACAAGCAGCAGCATGGCGATCCCGATCCCGAGAACGTTGAGCGAGAGCACCCGCATCAGCAGGTCGGCGCTTGTGGCGAGCCGGAAGAGGGCAAGGCCGATCAGGCCGGCCCCTGCGCAAAGAAAGGCAAATTCCGAGATCATGTCAGTGTCTTTCGGCAGGTCCAAAGAAGAGCAGGAAGAGCGTTGCGGCGATGGAGATCGTGAGCGCGCTTTCTATGGCGATGATCCAGGCCTTGGCCTCTCCTACGGGATAGCTGAGCAGAGCGCCGGTCAGGAGTTCGGCAGCGAGAGCAGCAAGTACGAAAGCTGCCAGACCGGCGATGGCAAGCCCCCCAATCCCGGAGCGCCGCAGGACCACACCGCTGAGCCCGAGCGCAATAGCTCCCCCCGCCAGCAGCGCCCCGGCCTGGAAGGCGCCGCCAGGGGCATGTCCGCCCTGCCACAGCAAATGTCCCGCAAGCAGGATTGTCAGCGGCAGAATGACCCGGGCAAAGGGCAGCACCATCGGCCCCAGCGGGGCGGTGCGCGGGCGGACGGGGGAGATCACGGCAACGACGACCAGCGCCACGAAGAGCACCGCAATCTCGAGCAGCGTGTCCCAGGCGCGGAAGTTGAGCAGCACGGCGGTGACCGGGTTTTCGACACCGCTGGCCGGCAAGGCGTCCCGCACGAGCGGCGGATAGACCGGCGCGGTGCCGACGCCGAGGGCGGTCCAGACGATCGCACCTGTCACGCCAAGCGCGAGCGCCGCGGCGCCGAGCCACTGGGCGTCGGAGACGGGCGAAGGCGCGGCGCTCGGGATGCGGCGCGCGCTGCGCAGCAGAAGGGCTGCCGTCAGGCCGGCGCCGATGGCGGCCTCGGCCAGCGCTACATCCGGCGCTCCGAGGCGCACCCAGGAGAGCGCAACCAGCAACCCGGCCACGAGGAACGCGGAGATGGCCGCAATCCGGTCGCGCGCGAAGAGCGCGAGCGCGGCGGTTCCGAGGATCGCGGCCGCGAGGAAGATGTCGAAGAACGGCATCAGCGCGTCTCCTCCCGGGCCGCGCCGCCCGAAGCGAGATGGTCCCGCGCGATCAGGTGGCCGGTGGTGGCTCCGGAGATCGCCACCAGCAATGTGCAGAGCGCGAGGCTGATGCTCGCCGCAATACCTTGCGCGAGACAGGCAGCGCCAAGCGCGATCAGCGCAACGCCTGCCGTATCCGCCTTGGTCAGCACGTGCAGGCGCGAGAGCAGGTCCGGCAGGCGCCAGACGCCGATCGCGGCCATGACCAGGAAGGCGGTGCCGGCTGCCATCAGGGCGACGCCGAGGGGTTGAAGCAGATCCATCATTCGGCCCTCCGCCCAAGGGCCACGAAAGCGATGCCGGCCACCGCGGCCAGCGCGGCGAAGACAAGGGCGACGTCGAACATCGCGGGCGCGCCCTCGGCTGCACCGAGGAGCAGCAGGGTTGCGACCGTTCCGGTGCCGGCGAGCTGCATGGCGAGGATGCGGTCTGCGGCAGTGCGGGCCAGGACGAGGCGCGGCACGACGGCCAGCGTCGCCAGCAGGGTGATCAGGGCAAGCGCGTCAGGGATCATGCGTGGTCTCCATCGAGGGACAGGCCGAATAGACCGGCAATCCGTGCTTCCAATGCGTCGAGATCGGCGCGGGCCGAGGGGCCACAGTCGAGCGCGTGAACCGTGAGCTGGTCGCGTTCGAGACGGGCGGTGAGTGTCCCGGGCAGCAGGGTTATGGCGAGGGCGAAAAGACGGCGTGGCCGTCCGTCCGGCAGGCGGGTGCGGTAGGTCAGGCAACCGGTGCGCAGACGGTGGGGGCGCAGGCTCGACAGGCTCACATCGACGGCTCCGCTCAGGATCCCTGCGATGGCGAAAACCGTCAGTCGCAAGGCGCCAGTGAGCGAGATGGCCGGTGGAGGGGCGGACGGCAGCAGAGCCGTCGCGGCCGCGCCGCCCACCACGGTGGGCAGGCCGATGACCCAGCTTGCCGGGTCATCCCAGTGCAGCCCGGCCCAGATCGCGGCCAGCGCCATCCCGGTGAAGACCACCCCACGCAGCCGTCCGCGCGCTGCCTGGCGCACGGGGCGGCTCGAGATGACCAGGTGATCGGTTTGCAGGTGCAGGTCCTGCGTGAAATCGTGTCGAACGTTCATCGGATCTCCTAGGGCAGCGTCATGCGGCGCTGTACGAGGGATCCGACATCGCAACCGGCTGCCATTCGGTTGCCAGAGGGGCCCGGATCCGGGTCTCCTGTTGTTGTTTCATATCGGGGCGGCGGTGCAGTCTGACCGGCCCATGAATGACCAACGCGTGACATGGCAGATTCATCCCGGGCCGGAGACGAAAAAAGGGCCGACCAATGGGTCGGCCCTCAGGGCGCGGTGCTTGAGGCGAGCAGGCTTGGGGACACTCCGCGGTTGGACGTCGTGTCAATTCTCGGCAGTTCCCCCCGGCTTTGACAGGGCGAGGTCGAGCATCATGCGCCGCAGCGCCGCCACGGATACAACGGCCCCGAGAAACGGCAACGCCCAGGCCGATCCCACCGGCATCTGCCAGGCGAAGACGGGCACGAGAATGGCCAGCGCCCCGCCGCCGACCAGCAGGAGTTCGTCACCGCGTCCCGGGCGCCAGACGGCCTTTGCGCCGAGCGCCATCAGGGCGACACCGATGAGATGCGCGCCGAGCGCCTTTTCCGGGGTCAGCACGATGAAGAACGGCATCAGAAAGGCGAGCGCGCCGGCAACGAGCGCGACGAGATGGGGTCGATGGTCGGGGTGGAAGAGTTTGGACATGGCAGTCTCCTGATATCTGCAAATGCGCCGCATCCGTGCGGCTGCATGTTCGTTTCCACTAGTTCAAGAACGCGCCATTGCCGGTATTCATCCGGGAAAACGGCAAAGTCCTGCCGGCAGTCCTCGCGCCGAAGGTTCCATATGTGCAAGCGGCGGCCTGCGCATGTCGCGCAGGCCACCGTGCAGCTCGACGATACCGTGAGCTGGTGTGTCGCGGCGCCCCCTCGCAGAAGCGGGCGATGCGCCTCAGATTTTGCTTGAAAGGTCCATCGCGATCCTCTGGACGTCGCCTGCACCACCTTCACCGACGAAGGCGAAATCCACCTTCGGCGTGCGCCAGTATCCGACCGACCGGTTGGGGTAATCCACGACCGTCACCGGCCCGATCGGCTCTTTCTCCGGATGCTGGGCAAGCGTCAGGGAATAGCGCGCGCCACGGCCATCCTCGTAGATATACTGGGCCAATGGGCCTTCCTTCGTGCCGAGCAGGCGAGCTCCCACCAGCGTGACGCCGTATTCGGCGAGATCGGGCGCCGCGACCGGCACGCCGATCTTGCCAGCGAACCAGTCGGCGACGCCGTCCACCGCGGCACCGGCGAACTCGACCGGGTAGACGGGATCATCGGCAAAGACCTGGTGCGCCCCGATGGCTTCGGAAACATAGTCAGGAATGCCTGCGGGTGGCGTCGTGACCGTCGCGTGTCCCCACCAGCCGAATGCAAAGAGGGCACAGGCCGCCGCAATCTGCGCACCCGGCCTCAACCAACCCACACCGAGGCGGCGGGCCGGGGAGGCGCGGCCGGCGAGCTTGCTTGCAAGGCGGCGCTTCAGCCGCTCGGTCTTCAGGTTTGCCGGCCCGGTCGCGAGCGCATCAAGCGCCTCGCGAACCTGTGTCTTCTGTCGAACCAGCGTCTCGAACGCCCGCAACGTGTCCGGGTCTTCGGCCATCCGCGCTTCGAGTTCGGCGGCTTCGTCCGGCCCCAGCTCACCGTCGATATAGGCGTTCAGGATGTCGTGCGCTTGCTGTGTCATTGTATCAGCCTCCTCAAACGACCAGTTTCAGCCGTTTCGATTTCAAGCCATCGACGATCTTGCGGAGCGCGGCGCGGCCCCGACCCAGACGGCTGTAGAACGTGCCAAGCGGCAGATCGAGCGTGCGGGCCGCATCGGCATAGCTCATCTCCTTGAGCGCCACGAGAACGATCGGCTGCCGTTGCGCTTCGGGGAGTTCCAGCAGGGCGTCGAGCACCTGCTGCAGCTCGATCCGCCTGGTCGGGTCGGTATCCTCGACCGGCTCCGGCAGCATCAGCTTCGCATCCTCACGCACCCGATGGCGACGCCGGTCGCTGATGAAGGTGTTGTGCAGGATGCGGAACAGCCAGACGCGCAGGTCGCTGCCCGGCTGCCATTGATCGGCCGCGGCAATCGCTTTCGTCAGCGTCTCCTGCACGAGATCCTCGGCCGCATCCCGGTCGCGCGTCAACACCATCGCGTATCGCGTCAGGGCGTCGACATACTCGTCGAGATTCCTTTCCAGTTCGGCGCGCGCTTCCATCTTCTCCCTTCACTCCAGAAATCATGTCCTGTGTGACATACGAGCGAACCCGGGTTTTCATCCCAGTTTCCGATAAAATTTTCTTGTCCGGCTTTTTTCGGCGATCTGCAGAGCCTCGCCGGATGAAATCTGCCCCTGCCGCGTATGTCGTTCGAAGCCGCAAGGGGAAAAGTCCAGTGACATCCGATAGCCACCATGCCCATTCTCACGGAACTGGCCTCCTGCCTGTACTCGCAGGCACCGGGGAAGCGCGCTCGGAGCACCAAACCCGAAAGTTCCCCGTTCTGCGATGGGCCCGCTACCTCGCTGTTGGCGTCTCGATCTGGGCCATTGTGGCCTATGGGGTGCTCGGGCCATTGAAGCACGCGATCAGCACCGAGCCGCCGGCCGTCACCACCGACGGCTCGGGTGCAAGTGCGGCCGTCGCCGCGGCGGCGGCCTTGATCCAGAGAGAGCTGAACGAGAATGGCTGGACCCCGAACGACCCGATCGTCGCGCCCTCCGCCGTGCTTGACAACATGCCCAACTTCCAGACAGGCGTTATCGATGCGGTCGGCCGGTTCAGCTTTGAGCTGCTCGATCAGATCGCGCGCACACGCGGCTCTTCGAGTGACGATCCCGATCTTGAGCGCGCCACCGGGTTTCTCCAGTTCCCGCCAGACATCTGGATCTGGGAGCCCACGCGCTCGCTGCTGCCGTCGGTGTCTTCGGAAACGCAGTACCGCCAGGGGTTGTCGGCGCTGATGCATTACAATGACAGGCTGGCGCGCGGCGAGGCCGTGTTCGAACGGCGCGCGGATACCCTGGCGGCCACGCTCTCGCGCATCTCGGCCGATCTGGGGGCGCAGACAGCGCGGCTGGAGCGGGCGCAGAACACCGGATGGTGGATTTTCAGCCGCCAGGCCGATGATGTGTTCTACCACAACAAGGGAATGCTGCACGGCTACCACGTTGTGCTTTCGAACCTCGGCGAGGATTTCGAGCGGGTCATTCGCGAGCGTAACCTCGGCCCGATCTGGGCTCAGGCGCTCGACGGTCTCCGGCAGGGCGCAGAGCTCAGGCCGACGATCGTGCTCAATGGAGACCGGGACCGGTCGATTTTTGCCAACCATCTGGCATTGCAGGGCTTCTACATGAAACGGGCGATCCTGCAGTTGGAAGAAGCGGTCAACGTTCTTGCCGTCTGACCCACGGCCTTCACCACAGGAGACTTTCCGATGTTCAAGCGACTTTTCTCCACGTTCGAAGCGACCGGAGCAACCGCAGGCGAACCGTCGCGGCCGGGCCGCATGGCACCCCTCCGGCAGTCCTACGACGACTGGCGTTTCGAGCGCGACTTCACCGCTGTCATGACGGCGCTCGACCGCCTCTCGGATCGCCAGCTCCACCTGATCGGCCTTACCCGAGGCAGCCTCTTCGACGCGGTCGAGGAAATGATCCTCGATACCGCACAGCAGCGCGCCCTGGGCCGCGAGGTGATCGAACTGCTCGAAGGATCACAAAGGGACGCCATCACGGCCGAAGAGGATGGCAGCCGGAAGTTTGAACAACCGCAGGGCCTTCGCGCCGCTTGAGAGGGCAGTACCGACCTTCGATCAACAGTTTTCAGGAGGACAGAAAACCGATGTCAGCATTCAAGAAGCGCGAACAATCGATGGAGGCGAAATTCGCACGCGACGGGGAGCTTGCCTTCCAGGCACGCATTCAGGCGTTCCGATTTATCGCCGGATGGGCAGCTCAGTTGAAAGACGACGCTCTGTCGGGTGAACGAGAGCTTGTACAGGAACTGATCCGAGAGGGCCTTCGTTCCCCCGGCAATGATCGGACGATCGCCGTCTTGAGCAACTACCTCGGCGACCTCGCCGATGAGGCGCTCCTGCACAGAAAGCTGGAGGAATTCATGCGCGACGCCACAGCTGTCGTCGGCCTGGCCCGGGCCAGCTGACGCGCTTTCACGCGGATTGAAATCAAGCGCGCCGGCCCAGTGGTCCGGCGCGTTCCTTCGAGAGGGGGGCGGGCCCGGCACCTCTTCGGGAATAATACCCTGGGGTCTCCGAGGCATGAGTCCGCCGAGCAATGAGCAAGGTCCGGCCCGGTTGCAATCCTGGGTCCAGACGGGGATCCTGGCGCGGGCGTGGCCGTCAAAGCTCTCGTCGCAGCCGTTTTTTGCCTTGGTTTTCCGGAGGCGAAGCAATGGCTGCCAACGCCAGTCTCCTGGCAACATCCGGGCGTGGTCAGGTCCCGAGTAACTCGCCCGCCGCAATCAGGGCTCCGCCGGATCGTCGCCCGGATCGAGGTGACTTCCGATGGCTCTTCCGATCTGCCAAGAAAGTGGCCCGTTCTCGCATTCGGCTTCGACACCGTAGCTCTCGCAGAACGCCGCGAACGACCTCAGCGTGCGAGGGCCGAGGAGACCGTCGGGAACGCCGGGGTCATATCCCCGTTGAGCCAGACGCGTTTGCAGGGCCTGCACGTAAAGATTCTTGTGCGTCCGGAGGTCGAGCAACGCAGCTGTATAGTCCTTGCCCTCAAGCGTCTCGAGCAGAGCAACGGCCTCCGCGCGCTCCGCCGGTCCTTCGACCCTCTGCGCCAGGTTCACGAGTTCGTGCCGGACAAGTCTGGGCCGGTCGAGAAGCGCCCCGTAGGCGGTGACGATCGCAGCCTCTTCTCGGGCGCCTTCCGGGGACCGGACCGCCAGCTTGTGCCAGTAATCGAAAATGCTGCGGGCCGCGGTCTCGTCGCCGCCGGCGGCAGCCTGGTTGGCGATTTCCAGGGCTTGCTGCCTGAGTGTCTCGGCTCTTGCTCCAAGGGCACCCTCTTCTTCCCGCATCGTTGCGACAATCCGGACCATTCCGATGTCGCCCGCGGCGATACCCTCGGCGGCCAGATCGAGACCGGCACCGGGATCGGACAGGGAGTCGAAATTCCGGTATAGATGACCGGCAACGAGATCGCGACGAGCGGCGGCGGCAAGCTCTGCCTCGCCCTGCAACGCCGCCTGGTAATGGTCCAACGCGGCCGCCGGGTTGGGCTCCGTTCCCTCGCCATTCAGAAACATTCGGGCAAGGTGGAGCTCTGACCAGGCGTTTCCCGAATTGGCGGCCTCTTGTGTCGCGCGAAACGCGCCCTCGGGATCGGTGGCGCCGCCGACACCTGACTTTCGCATGCTGGCCAGGTCGGCCCAGGCGGTGAAGCCAGGGCGCGACGAGGCCGCCTCCAGCGTCTGGCGTGCGATACGCAGGCTGTCGGGATCGCCCGCGCCGGTCAGGCCGCGCGCATAGTTGATGCCGGACGCGACGTCACCGGCTTCCCACCCGAGCCGCAGGGCATCGAGGATTTCCCCGGCATCGGCATCGCTTTCGCGAAGCAGCCAGGTGAGGCGCTGGATGGTGGGAATGTCGCCAGAAGCGGCGGCCGGCCTCAGGATATCGATGGCCGCCTGGCGGTCGCCGCTCTTGTCCATCGCGCGGGACAGAATTCCAGCGGCCTCAGCGTCGCCCTTGTCCGCAAGGTCACGCAATTGCGCCTCGGCGGCATCGCGTGTGGCGGCCTCGGTCGAAGAAAGATCCTTCTGAAGTGCCGCGATCTCCGACGGTTCCTGACCGGCGACGGGAAGCGCCACCGGAAAGAACAGCAGCCACGCAACGAGGTAGTTTGAAAATTTGGTCATCGTTCCGGGTTCCGGCTCTTGTCACGCATGAAATTGGTATCCCGTCTGCGACACCGGCCCTGTCTCTGAAAGAGATTTTTCGGGATCGTGCGCAGGTCAGTCAATCCGGCAGCCCCCAGTTGTCTGCCCTTGGACGACAAGATCGCCTTATATCGCTCGCTGATCAAGAACTGCCGACAGGGGCTGCGTCCAGATCGGCCAGAACGACTGCCCGGGCCTTGGGACACTCCCGACTGGCCTACCCCCGCAGAACGGATGAACGCCGGCTGGGGGAACAACGCGGACCGATCCAACGATGCCTTGAAAGACATGCGGGAACGCATTGCTGCCACCGCTGGCGGCACCTGAAATGCCTGTCCGCCACGACAATCGCAGGTTCAAGCCTCTCAACCGTATCAAAGCCACTGCGCAAGATCGACTCTCGCTGCGACGGGCGCCCGAAGGTGTTCCCGTAGGCCGAGCACGCGCCACCGCTATCATCTTCCGGCTATGAAATTCATTGGGACCGGAGCCTCATGCTTTTGCGAATACCTCGAACCAGAAATGCCTCTCCAATCGCAAAGCTTGATAGGACAAGAATGCCTCCGAACTTCGGCACGTCCTCGAGTACGATCCCTATCCGGTGCAACAGGTGCTTGGTCTGTACCGGCGTTTGCAGATTTTCGACCAACCAAACCCACAACACATCAATTGAAACCGAAAAAGCGAACGCTGCGATGGCGACGATTATCGGCCAGGTAAGGGGAGCCCCTGGTTTTCTGAACAGGAAAAGCGCCAGGGCGGCTAGAAGCCCGTAGAGAGCAAAGATGGCGCTCTCCAACGGCCCGAACGCTTCGTGGATCCTCAAGGCATCATCCAATGCGAAGAGCCAACAAAACAAGGCCAGAATTCCAAGCGGCAGGTTTGCGCTTCTCCAAGCCTCAATCGCAGCAGTCACTCCTGCGAACGCCATCACCAAGATACCGAGGTCGCTGATCAGACCGGCTTCCGGAGCGTCGCTCAGGTTGCGGTCCCTTAATGCGGCAACTGCATCAAATCCCGCAAGATAGAGGCCTATCACCATCGTGAACGCCACGCACAAGCCGACAAAAAGGACGATGAGCGAACCTCTTAGTCCGCTCTGCCTCGTCAAGAACATCGAACGCACAACTCCCCCACAAGAGCAAAATGCCCCGTAGATATCTTACAACAAAATCGCGAGTTTGAATGCATTTTTCTGAAGCTTTGCCGCATTGCGCCCCTGTGCGTCTCCTTGGCTCTGGACCAATTGAATTGACCGCGGTCGATATGAACGGCTGTGTCACACTCCTGAACTCAAGGAGGCGTGGAGACCAACTCGCTTTGGCAGGACAACACGCAAATAGATCGGATGAGACCGCATCTGCCTAAGAGCCATGGCAGGCATCGGGCAGGTAATCAGCGCGTGCTGAAAGGAAATTTTTCGTAAAATCTCATTTACTTGGTCAGCAAATTTGCAACACGGGCGATTGGCCCACCGAAGACATTCCAACGCCAAAGGAATCGATGGAACGAGAACGCCATATTAGCCCGGACCAAGCAAGAATAGGCATTACCTTGATCCCCGTTTCAACAGGCGGCCGATGGAGTTCTCATCGGCCATCGCACGCGGTGCAACTGCCATCTTCTGGTACTGAAACCAACGTTTCGGGGGCCTAGAGGCGGAGGCCCCAGATCTCGACCTTGGGCGATTTCAGCGAGGGGTCCTCCAGCACCGCCCGAAACTCTCCGTGCTCCGGGTGGTCGTGTCGGCCGATATCGGCCGCGCTGAACTCCTCCGGCGTGAAGGTGCCCCAGTTGCGGACCATCTGGAACTTGACGCCATCGCATCCGAAGCTCCGGGCGAGCTTCGCGAAAGCCGGCATCTCGCGGAAATTGCGGGCCTGCACAACGAAGTCCAGCCGGAAGACGCGGATCCGATTGTCGCGCCGCAGTTCGGCAATGAAGTCGAGTGCGCGCAAAAGCTGATCGAACGTCGCGCCACGGCGAAGTTCGGCATAGGTCTCCGGCGTGGCGGCATCGGCCGAGACCAGCATCTGGTCGACCCTGCCCTCAAGCCCGAGACGCTCCCAGAGCGCGGGCGTCAGCAGCACACCGTTCGTCTGCAGATCGATCTTGAGGTTTGGGTTCTCGATGTCTCGCAGACGCCGCAGAATGTACTGGAAATGCGCGCTACCGAAGGGATCGCCGCTTCCGGTCAGGCGCACGCGCCGCGCCCGCCCCATGAGGGGAAACAGCACCCGGTCGGCCAGCGCATTCAGGCGTTTCTGTTCCTCCTTGCGGGCTAGCACGAGCTCGCTGCGGCAGGTGGGACAGGACAGGTTGCACGACCGGTCGTGCGACAACACCAGCCGCTCCGGCATGTCCTCGAGCGCCGTCGCTTCGGATTGCGCGATCTCGGCCATGCGGGCGTGCGTGAGTTCGGTCGTTTCGGGCAGGGAATTGCCCGAAAGTTTCGGGCAGTGGCTCCGGCTGCAGTAGCGGTAGCTTCCGTCGTGGATCGAGGCCCGGATGTCCCTGGCCGCCGCGGAGTTCCAGATGGCTTCGGCGGAATCGTCGCCGAGGTTGCCGATCGGCTTCGGAAGCCAGGCCGGACAGCAGAAATAGACATCTCCGCCCGGTGCGGTCTCGATCGTGCGAAACGGCGCATCGCAGAACTGGCCCGTGAAGCCGTCATCCGCCGCCCCGCCTCTCCGAGCCTGATGCAGGATCGCCTGCGCGCCCAGATCGTTGCCCCCCCGTGCCAGCGACCGTCCGGCGCGCGTTTGGGCCGCGCCGAAATTGCCGCTCTCAAGGGCATGGAAAGCGGCACAGGTCCAGTCGAATTCGGTCGCGCCCTTGCGTTCGATTAGGGCCGACCAGAGAGCCTCACGCAAAGCCGGAGGCTCCGCACCCGCTGCGCGCTCGGCATGGGCAACCGCGTCCCTGATGCAACTGCGGGGATCTGCGTAATTCGGATCGCTTTCGGTGAGCACCGCCGAAGCCCTGTAACGCTCTCGATGGTCCCGGAGCACAATGGCTGCGGCCTCGATGTCCGGCGATGCCGCCGCGGTCTGTTCGATTTTCTGATCCATTGTCGTGCGATGCTATCACATGCCTGTATCTGTCGTCAGCACCCTGCCAAGGCCTGGCCGGGACCGGCGACAAGGCGCGCTGATCGCCATTGCGGCGCAGCTTCGCCCCCCACCGAGCGGTCGCCGGACGTCCCTGTCAGAGATAGAGTGATGCCAAGCATTTCCACCAATGCGAGGCAAATCTTCTGC
This sequence comes from Tropicimonas aquimaris, assembly GCF_042676185.1. NCBI lineage: Bacteria > Pseudomonadati > Pseudomonadota > Alphaproteobacteria > Rhodobacterales > Roseobacteraceae > Tropicimonas > Tropicimonas aquimaris. The sequence continues at coordinate 114,114 of NZ_JBHTJT010000060.1, forward strand.
AAGCGCCACAGAATTGCCCTCGTTCCGAGCTAATTCCTGACGTGGGGGCAGGAAGGCGAAGCGGTGGCAAAACCTCTCCTCACGCAATCTCCCGATCGGGAGACCGGATATCCGGCATTCCCGGCAGGTTCCGTCACGCTGTTTCCGGCCGAGACCATCCGAACGGCCAATCGGCCACCAGCTTTCTCCCTGACAGACCATTCCTGAACCCGACCAGTCGAGGATACTCATGGCCCGCCCCAGCGACCCGCTTTTCGACACGCAATGGCATTTCGAACTGATCGGAGACATCGAGACGATCTGGGACGACTATGCTGGGCGAGGCGTGACCGTCGGCGTCTATGACGACGGGGTGGAATACACCCACCCCGACCTGACGGCGACCTACGATCCCTCCCTCCACTTTACCGACAGCGACGGCGCGACCTACAATCCGATGACGACAAACAGCGTGCATGGAACGGCGGTTGCCGGGCTTCTGGGCGCAACCGCGATGAACGACGTCGGCGGGGTCGGCGTCGCACCCGGCGTAATGATGACCGGCGTGAACTTCGTGGGCGATATTCAGTTCCAGCCGGACGCAGAGACGCTCTCGCTCGAGGCCTTCGCCTGGGCGGGCAACTTCGACATCATGAACAACAGTTGGGGCGAGGCTGCGGGATACGGCTACCTGCTGAAGTTCCCTTACGGTCCGTCCTTCTTCGGGGGCGAGGTCGACCCTGAGGCGCCGGGCAGTCTCGCGGACCCGACCAGCCGCGCATCTGCCTGGCAAGACGCCTATGCCGGGATCGCGGCGACCGGACGGGACGGGTCCGGCACAATCATCGTGCAGGCCGCGGGCAACGACGCACGCAATGCCAATGGCTACGCGCTCAATGCGTCGCGGTTCACCATCACCGTGGGATCGACGGATGCGACAGGCGCCGCCGACGCCTTTTCGAACTGGGGCACGTCGTTGCTCATCACGGCTCCGGCGGCCGCGGTGACCACGGATCTGTCCGGCTCCAACGGGGTGAACACCAATCGGGACGATGGCGATTACTTCGACGGCTTCTCGGGAACGTCGGCCGCGACACCGTTGGTTTCCGGGGTCATCGCCCTGATGCTCGAGGCCAACGACGCCCTCGGCTGGAGGGACGTGCAGACGATCCTCGCCACATCGGCCGCCCTTACGGGGTCGACCTTTGGAGGATCCGCATCCGGTCTTGAGATCTCGAACTGGGATTCGAACGGGGCCACCAACTGGAACGGCGGTGGCATGAGTTTTCATTTCAATTACGGCTTCGGGATGGTGGACGCCTTTGCCGCGGTGCGAATGGCCGAAGCCTGGTCACGGTTCCAGTCCACACCACAGACATCGGCCAACGAACTGCACGTCTCGGCAAGTTACGGCGGTGACGCAGTCGCGATACCGGACGACTCGGCAGCATCGGGGACCGCGGGCACGCCGGCCGAGATCGATCTGGTGGTGTCGGAGAACATCACGATAGAGACGATTGCCGTGACGCTCGAGGTGACGCACGCGCGCGCCGTCGACACGGTCTTCTCGCTGGTCGCGCCGGATGGCACGGAAATCCCGTTTCTCGTCCGGGAGGGCGAGGAATATGTGTATACCGCCACCTTCGAAAGCGGCGACGCACTCATGGAGAACGGCTTCGAATGGACATTCGAGGTCACGGCCTTCCGCGGCATGTCGACTGCTGGCACCTGGACGCTGAAGGTCGAGGATTACAACGCCGACGGAAAGACCGGACAGATCGATGGCTTCAGTCTCGATTTCTACGGGGCCTCGGCGAACGTCAGCGACGTGCATCATTTCACGAATGACTTTCTGGAACTCAGATCCGCCGAGCCCGGACGCGGGACGATCAGTGATACGAATGGCGGCAAGGACTGGCTGAACCTGGTGGCGGTCTCGGCGCCTGTGACGCTCGATCTCGAGCAGGGAAAACTGTCGGTGGACGGCACCGCATGGGCGAGCATCGCCGCCGGCAGCGCGATCGAGAACGTGGCTGCAGGTGATGGCAATGACGTGCTCACCGGAAATGGATTCAGCAACACCCTTCGAGGGGGGCGCGGAGACGACCAGATTTCGGGCGGAGACAACGGCGACTGGCTCTACGGCGAGTTGGGCCACGACAGCCTTTACGGCAATGTCGGCAAGGACCGGATGTGGGGCGCGGACGGCGATGACTATCTGGATGGCGGCAAGGGCCGCGACCGGGCCTGGGGCAACAGCGGCGAGGATTCTCTATACGGCCGAGGCGGCAACGACCAGCTGCTTGGCGGCTGGGGGGACGACCGGCTTGTCGGCGGCTGGGGCGAGGACGTGCTCGATGGGTCCCGGGGGGCGGATTTCCTGCATGGCGGGCGCGGCGCAGACATCTTCGTGATCGCTCCCGGAGACGGGTCCGATCTCATCAAGGACTTCGAGGACGGCATGGATCATCTTGACCTCACCGGTTTCGGTTTCGCTAGCGAAGTGGACGCACTGGCCTTGGCAAGCCAGGTCGGCAGCGCCGTTGAATTTGATCTGGGCGGCGACGATGTGCTGAGACTCCTTTCGATGACGATTGCAGAACTTGCCGGGGATATTCTCGTCTGATCCGCAGCGCGGCGGTGGAAACGCTCGCCGCTTCCCTGATTTCGATCATTGCAACTGGGAACGCAGGTGTGCGCGTCGGGCCAAGTCAGGCGAGAACGGTGCTTCGGATACGTCCGAGCGGCACCAACTCGGCGCGGCAAATGGTATGGAACGACGCTCCGATCTGAAAATGGCTTGCTTTCGTTCGCCACTGGCTTCGCGGGTCGTCCAACGAGCATAATCCCCATAAAACATTGCTTAACGTTTCGACCGAGTTCGGTGTGGTCCAACCCCGAGGGAGTGCTCTGCGGTGATTGCTGGTGCTTGAGGTGCCTGTGGGGGCACCGGGACGATGCTTTCCGATTCCGGCGCCGTGTCGTGGAGAGTATGGAAAGGACGGACGGTGCTGTGAACGTCGCACCACGGCTCGATCAAGCTCTCAGCCTCGGTCGGGCGGTTGATGCGGGGTCTCCGCTGGATCATGCTGACCACGTTTTAGCGGCGTCCTTCGATGGTCCCGGCGTCTTGTTGAGCTTCGATCCCGGATGGCCACGATGAACCGGACCCTTCCCCGCCTGCAGTCTCTGCGTCGCGAGCCGACGCCGGACAACCTTTCACACGCCAGGAATACAAGCCAGTCGCAGACCAGGTGTCAGGAGACATGGGCGAGTTCCTGAAACAACGCATTGCCCTCGATCAGTTCCTGGAAGGTTCCTTCAGCCAGTATCGTCCCGCGGTCCATCACGAACAGCCGGTCGCAGTGGCGCACCGTCGAGATCCGATGCGCAATCATCAGCGTCGTGGCCGACGGCAATTGGCGCGATATCGCGTCGATGACCGCCTTCTCGGTTCGGTTGTCCAGTGAACTCGTGGCTTCGTCGAGCACCAGCACGTCGGGGCGGCGGTAGAATGCGCGGGCGAGACCGATCCGCTGCCGCTCGCCCCCGCTGAGGCGCACACCGTTCTCGCCCAGCCTGGTTTCGAATCCATTCGGCAGCTTCTCCAGCAATGAGCCGAGCTGCGCGCAGTCACACGCCTCGCGCAGCCTTTCCCTGTCGATCTCCGCACGGCCGAAGGCAACGTTCCGTGCGATGGTGTCGTCGTAAAGAAACACGCTCTGGGGCACATAGCCGATCCGCGTGCGCCAGCTCTCTTTGGTGCCACCGTCGAGCGCAATTCCATCGACCAGGATCTGACCTGACAGCGGTTGGTAGAGCCCCATGACGGCGTCGATCAGCGTCGATTTCCCGCTTCCCGATGGGCCCACGAAGGCAACCTTCTCGCCGCGTGCAATCGAAAGGGTGACATTGTCCAAAACCAGGGGATTGACCTCGTCATACCGGAAGCAAAGCCGGTCGACTTCGATGCTGCGCTCAAATGCGACTGGCCGCTGCACGGGCGGCGAAAGCAGGGAGGGATCCTGCAGGTCTTCGTAGATGCTGTCCACGGCCGGAAGGCTGCTCACAACGCTGACATAGCTCGAATAGGCGCCCGAGATTGCCGGGATCAGGCGATAGGCAGCGATGGCGAACAGCGTCAAGGACGGGAGAAACTCGTCCAGTCGAATGCCCTGGGCAACGAGGTAAATCGTCGTCAGGACGACACCGCCCATCGCCACCACCTCCACCGCGAAGCGCGGGATCGCCGCCGTCGACTGAACGCGGGGGTTGATGACCGAGAATTCCCTTGAAGCCCGTTCGAAACGGCTCACGAAAAAATCCTGCGCACTGTCGGTCTTTACCGTCTTGATGCCCCCGACCAGATCCACAAACGTCTCGAAACGCCGCTGATTGGTGCTCAGGCTCTGGCGGCCGAGATCGCTGAGGAACCTGTGACGCAGGACTGCGATTGTGCCGAACATGGCCAGCAACACCCCACAGGCGAGAAGCGTCGCCGCAGGCTCGACGAATGCGAGCATGGAAAGGATCATCACGCTGGTGATCAGGTAAGTGGCCAGCTTGCTTCCCTCCAGGATGACCCCGTTCACGATGCCATTCACATCGTTGATGTTCTTCTTGATCAGATCAGCGGAGCTGCGTCCGAGGAAGAACCTGTAGGGCAGCGCCACGTAGCCCTCCACCAACCGCATCGACAGGTGATGGGCGACAGACCAGGCGATGCGCTGGCGCTGAAGTATCAGGTAGGCGGACGCGGCGTTGGCGATTGCAAGCAGCCCGACAACGGCAATTCCGGTAGCGATCAACGCCGACCGGTTGGTTGTGAGACCGAACAATCCGTAGATCTGTTGCAGCCTGTCCGACTCCGCGATTGTCCCGGGGTCCGCAGCCAGATTAAGAAACGGAAGCACCGAGGCGATGCCAACCACCTGTAGAAAGGCCATGAGCACGATGGCGTAGAAGAGCCGCACGAGTCTCCGGCGATCAGGCTCCGAGAACAGCGATCCGAGCTTTGCCAGGAACGACGCCGTCAGCCCTTTGGAGCTCGATCGCCTAGTTGACGTCTCTGATGTGGAGGCCGGTGCCGCCATCGAATTCTCTCTTCTACCCCGCAAGGCAGGAACCGTTCGGGAAACGGACTCCCCTGCCATTCAGGCCATTTCTGCAAACCGCTGCGGAAATCACAATCCGAGCCCCCGAATGATGGTCCAGTATCCCGCGATGGCGGCAATCACGAGGCTGCCGCCCTGAAATATCCAGCGCCGAAAGAATGCGGTTTTACGGATCATGTAGAACAGCGGCAGCAAGAGAAAGAGAATGATCAACTGACCGATCTCGATCCCGACGTTAAAGTTCAGCAGGATCTTGACCGGCTCGACCAGGCGAAACTGAAGGTCGCTCATCGCCGAGGCAAAGCCCATTCCGTGGAACAGTCCGAAGAATACGATCATCAACCACCGCCCACTGTCGAGAACCGGGAACAGGTTGTTGAGCGCGACTACGACGATCGAGAGCGCGATGAGGGACTCGATCAGCTGGATGTTCGGCTGGAGAATGCCAAGGACCGTCAACGCCAGCGTCGCTGAATGCGCAACCGCGAACAGGGTGATGACCCAAAACGCGTTCCACGCGACCTTCCCCATGCCTTCCGCAGGTTCCCAGTGCCGTGGCGGCGCCATTCGCATGACCGCGGACAGGAGCAGCGCGGCGAGAAACAGGACGTGATCGGGACCGGCAATAACGTGGAGGATGCCCTGCCACACGAACTCCCGCGGCGTAAGGATCGTCTCGAGGTTGGTGAAATCCAGCGTCTGAAGCGTCTTGTTGGGTCCGTAGACCTGGACCACGTGGTCCTGCGGATGGGTCAGGCCACGCTTTCGGTCGTATTCGGCGACGATAAGGCTTCGGTAGAGCGGGGACTCCCATGACAGCAGGATCTCGTTCCGGATCTCGATCTGGTCCGGCGGGTCGATCGGGGCCGTCTCGAAAGCGAAGGAGGCAAAGCGTGTCTCCGCGCCCGGCGCGAGTCCGGCCTCCCCGAAGATCACCTGAAGCTCGGCGCCATCGATCAGGAAGTCGAAGTTTTCGTCGATGTAGCGCTGTATCTCGGCCGCGTTCTCGCGAACCGCGGCTTCCCGCGCATCCTGCTCCTCCGGGATCGCGATCCCGAGCCTGTCCCGGAGGTCGTCGAACGCGATCTCGAAGCGCCCGCTCAGCCGATCCGTCTCGACGTTGATCCAGACGTAGTTCTCGTCACGCGCATGGGCCTGCGATGCGGACGCGCCTGAAATCACACAGAGCGCGGTAAGCGCCCACAGGAACAGCATCTGGCGGACCCATCGGACCGGCGCCGTTTGAACTTCACACACTCTCATCTTCCCTCCAAAACAATCATCCTGAAACTCCACCAGGCGCCCGACAGGCCTTCCCGGCCATTCCGACGCCACACTTCCCTTTCTCGGACACCGCGTTCATTTCCGCTCCTCGTCCAACAACCGTCTCAGCTCGCGCTCGGCGACCCGCCCTGCGGCGTAGCTTTGCGAGGCCTCCGACATGCGGGCACAGGCGGCGGCGATGCCTTCGTCCGCGAGAACGGCGTCGATCGTCCCCGAGATCTGCTCTGCTGCTTCACGACCGGTCAGGCGAGCGCCTAATCCATGGGAGAGGACCCGCGCGGCGCCGCCTGGACGATCCATCATGTCGGCCGCGACGACAATCTGCGGCACACCCCGGTGCGCCGCCTCCCGAACCGATCCGACGCCGCCGTGGTTGATCATCAGGGACGCCCGTTCGAGCGCGGCAGGCTGGTCGAGCCAGTTCACCACCGTCACGTTGTCCGGGGGTGGCCGCCGCGGCGCGTCGGCATTGGGCGGGACCACGTGGACCAGAACACGGTCCGGGCGCGCCTCGAAGGCCGCCCAGAGCGCCTCGAGGAACGCGGGCGGCGGTGAATTCACCGTGCCGAAGGAGGCCAGGACGACAGGCTTGCCGTTGGCCGCGGCGTCCGATCCCAGGATGCCCGGGACATCGGCTTGCGACGCCCCCTCCGGCCGCGTCCCGGCGATCATCGGACCGATGTAGCGAACGTCATCATCCCCCTCGCCGGGAAAATCCAGCTCCGCCGGACTGGTCATCAGGCAGGGCAGCCGATAGCCCCAAGGATACTGCCACCGCCTCCGCAAGAACATGTCGCGAGCAACCCGGTGCTTGCGCGCCAGATGGCCCAAGGCCGACGGGATGTCCCCGCCCCAATGCCGCAGCGCCCCGACGATCTCCTGCCGACGTTTCCAGCGGAGCAGGTTGGACCATTCGTTCATGACAGGCTCGGGCGCTCCCTCAGGCTCGCTGCCCGGCACCGTAAAGGAACCGAGCGGCGGGTTCCGCGGGCCGACCATTGTCGAAAAGAAACAATGCAAAAGGGCGGTGCGCTGACCGCGTCCGAGGGCCGCGATGATCGGCCCGTGCAGTTCGAAGTCGATCACTGCAAGGTCCGGGGTGATCTCGTCGAGCATCGCGCCGAACTCGGCGGCACCGAGCATGGCTGCTGTCTCTTCCAGTCGTTGCCGGCGCCGCGCCGGGGTCCGGACAAACGGGTTCTTGCCGAGCCCCTCCAGTGGACAGGCAAGTGGCGTGATCGGCACCTTTGGCATCGCCCGGAACGCCAGCCCGAACTCCCGCACGCGATCACCGTGGTTTTCGGTCGTGACGAGCACGGCCTCGTGGCCGTCACGGACAAGCCGCCGACCGAACTCGGCAGCGACGAAGACGCTGCTGAGCATTCCGGTGCTGGCGACAAGGATCCGGGCCATGCTACGTCCCGTAACCGGGCGCCAGCAGGGCACGGATCTTGCGAGGACGCCGCGGCATCAGGCGCGCCCTCCCATCAGGATCGCGGAAATCACCTGCCGCTGGATGTCGGACGTGCCGCCGTAGATCACACCGCCAAGCGCATCCCGCAAATCGCGCTCTACGCCGGTTTCGGTCATGTACCCCGCGCCGCCATGGATGCGCAGTGCGTCCGTGCTGTTTGCGACGAAGGCCTCGGAGATGTGGAGCTTGGTCATCGCCGCCGTCATCGTGCAGGGCTCGCCGCGATCCTTCATCTCGGCGGCGTGGTAGAGCATCAGGCGCGACGTCTCGAGTCGCAGGCGCATGTCCGCGAGCCGGTTGCCGACCGACTGGTGGTTGGCGATGGCCGTGCCGAACACCTTCCGCCTGCCGGCGAAGTCCACGCATTGCTCCAGCTGGCGCGCCATCGACCCGACGTGGCTGGCAAAGATGAAACAGCGCTCCCATTCGACCGAATGCTGAAAGATAGCGCCGCCGTCGCCCTCGCCTCCGAGGAGGCGGTCTTCCGGGACGAAGCAATTCTCAAGCGTGAGCCCGCCGAGCGGGGCCGTGCGCAGGCCCATCTTCGAGTCCGGCAATCCCCGCTCGAACCCCTCGTCGCCGGCCTCCACGATAAAGGCAGAAACGCCCCACCGCCCAGCCGCCGGATCGGTCGAGGCGAAGACCAGCGCGATGTCGCATCTTGGAGCAAGGCCTATCAGGATCTTCTCGCCGTTCAGCACGTAGCCGCCGTCCACCCGTTCGGCGGTCGTCTTCAGCGCGAAGGCGTCGGAACCCGAGTCGCGCTCGGTCATGCCGTCCGAACCGATCAGGCTGCCATCGCCCAGCCCCGGCAGCCAGCGGCCCGCCTGCTCGTCCGTCGCAAAGGTCTTGATCGCTTCGGTCACCGCCCAGACCTGCCCATTGACGGCGAGGGTCAGGCCGTTGTCGGCGCATCCCATCCCCAGGCCTTCGAGCATCGCGACGGTCGAGGAAACACTCATGCGCCGGCCGCCGTACTCGACCGGCAGTTGCGCCGAAAGAAACCCATATTCCGCGCATTTCCGCCAATCCCCCAACCAATCCCCGGCATCCTCGGCCCCACGCCGGTCACGCGCTTCAAGATCGCGGCCCAAGTTGGCGGCGGCAAAGTCACGCGCGGCGTCCCGCAGTTCGATCTGCTCGGTCGTCAAAGGCATGGTGGGTCAACTCTTCCTGTTCTTGACGTGGGCCGGTTTGCTCTGTGTCCTGTGATGGAAGCGGAGGGAAAATCAGCGGTTGCGGGGCCGGATCGTATCGACAAGCTTGCCGGCCCATCGGCGCGGGGCGTTCATTCGGGCAAGGTGGTACTCCACCAGCGTTGCAAGTTCGGCGTCGGGAGACAGGCGCTTTGCCTTCATCATCTGCAGGGCCGCGGCGATTGGCCGGGATTGCGCATGTCTCAGGCGACCGAGGGCGAATGCCGCCCAGGGATCCTTCGGCGCAAGGCGGGCCGCTGCCAGCAAGGGCGACGCGGCCGCGGCGACGTTTCCAACCTCGAGCGCGCAAAGCCCCTCTTCGATCAGCGCAACGGCGTAATTGGGGGCTTCGGAGGTCACGATATCCAGTCCACCCGCCGCATTTCCTGCCGTCCTGAAATGCCGGATCCTGCGCACATAATCGGCCAGGGGATCGGGCTGACCCGGCGTCTCGTATTCCAACTGCATCTGCGCGGGGTCAGCGTCCTGCCCGGCCGAAAGAAGCGGATCGGAAGGCGTTGACCGGACCACGAAGCTTTGAACCGGAGCGCCCCGGTCGGAGAAATGCGAAATACCCTCCTCGACGATATCGAGCTCGAAGCTGAACTCGCCATCGTCATCCGGCATCCGGACAGCGACCAGCACGCGCGCCCGCTCCCCCGGTGCGATCGTCCTGTGCAATGGCGTCCGATGTCCAATCCGCGCGATCTCGGGCCGAGCGCCGGTGACAGCGCGAGACACAAGGAAAAGCCCGCTCTGCTCGCTTGGCGCCCAGACTTCCTGGCCGAGGTTCCGGATCGAGACGTCCACCTCGAACACCGCGCCACGCGCCGCGGCTTCGGGCGCGTTCACATCCCCCCACTCCAGGAGATGGCCGCCGCGCGGAAGCGGCCAGCCGCCGCGCCTGCGGGCCTGCTCCAGGCGGTCGCGGATCTTGCCGGCAAGCAGCCGTTCGTTGCGGCCCCAATACATGTCGGAATACCCGCAGGGCAGCGAGTCGACCGTCCAGCTGCGATAGAGCCTGTCCCAGGTTTCTTCCGGCCGTGCGAAGCGTCCGTAAGGGTTGGTCATTGCATGTTGCGCAACGATCAGGTCCACGTGGCCGGCATAGGGGATCGGCGGTTCCTTCTGGACCAGGATCAGCGTCGCCACCGGCCGGCGCAGGTTCAGCAGCATGTTGGCGACATTCAAGGCGACGATGCCCCCCTGGCAATGCCCCCCGAGGTAGAACGGCCCGGAGGGGTATGCGTCGAGAATGTCCCGGAGGTAATGCCGCGCGACACGATGCTGGGCCGAGATCTGGAGATCCGTGTCCCTGCTCGGGATGACGCCGTTCGCCGCGCGCATGCCGTAGACAGGCTGATCCGGTCCAAGCTGCGCGCTGAGGCGCTCGAAATCCGCCCGGGCGGTGAACCAGAAAAACAGGGGCGGCAGGGTGCCATCGCGGTTGAGAACCGAGATCAACGACCCCTCGCGCACCGGGTCGGGCCAGGCCGTGAGATAGGCGTGCAGTTTTGCCTGCTCGGTCTCCACAAGGCCTCCGAGCGGGTCGGCTTCGGCGGAAGACGGAGCCTGCGTCTCTGGTTCTCTCTCCTCCGCCGGCTTCGGCGGCACCTCCGCATCGGCATCGGCAAGCATTGCATCGAGCGCCATGGCCTGATCCCGGATCGTCGTCAGACGGCCCAGCCGGGCCACCGGGATCCGCAGGCCGAGGCCCGAGCCGATCTCTGTGATCAAGCGCATGGCTGCAAGCGAATGCCCCCCGAGTTCGAAGAAATCCTCGTCGAGCCCGATCTCCCGCTCCAGCCAGAGCACCCGCTTCCAGATCTCCGCCAGCGCCTTTTCGGTCTCGCTTGAAGGCGGGACGATGGCCGCCGGTGCTATAGGCGCAGTCGGCGCGGCGAGGGCGCGGTAGTCGATCTTGCCGTTCGAGGTGCGCGGCAGTTCATCGACCATCAGAAGCTGCGACGGCACCATCGCGGCCGGCAGGGCCTCGGCCAGATGCGCAGCCACGGCGCCGATCTCGGGCGGGTTCTCCGGCTCGCCGACGATCCAGGCCACGAGCGCCCGCGCCTCGTCCTCGCCACGGGCGTCAACGGCCGCCTCCCGCACTTCGGGCATGTCCATGAGCAGGGTCTCGATCAGGGTCGGCTCGATCCGGACGCCCCGGACCTTCACCTGCCGGTCGATCCGGCCGAGGTATTCGAACATGCCGTCGGCGCGTCGCCGGACCCGATCGCCGGTTCGATAGGCTGTTCCGCCGTCGCGCGTCGGATCTTCAACGAACCTCTCGGCGGTTGCCTCCGGCAGGTCGAGATACCCGAGGGATACGCCCGCACCGCCCACCCAGAGCTCTCCCGGCATTCCCGGCGGCACGGGGCGGTGCCGGCTGTCCCGGATCATCAGCCGGCTGCCGGGGATCGCGCGCCCGATCGGCACCGGCCCCGCGCCCTCCAGCCGCCCGAGATCGCAGGCCGAGCACCAGACCGTGGCTTCCGTGGGCCCGTATTCGTTGACGAGCCGGGCGGTGACACCGCTCTGCCGGTGCTGATGAACTATCGCCCGACTGACGGCTTCGCCGGCGACGATCACCGTCTGCAGCGAGACCAGGGCACCCGCGTCGCTGGCCTCCAGGATCAGCTTGTAGAGAGACGGCAGGCAGAGCGTGTGGGTCACGAAGCGGGCCTGGATGAGCGTCCCGATCCGGAACGGGTCCCGCGCGGCATCCGGTTCGGCCAGAACCAGCGTGCCGCCGGTGCAGAGGGTCCAGTAGATGCCGGCAACCGAGCTGTCGAAGGCGATGGAAGAGAGCAGCAGAAACGCTTCCGGCGTCTCCTTGTACCAGGCCAGGCGCGCCTCGGTCGACGCTGACAGGTTGCGATGGCTGACCAGCACCCCTTTGGGCGTGCCGGTGGAGCCGGAGGTAAAGAGCAGGTAGGCCGGGCTGTCGGGCGGCACCTCTGGCAAAGTGGCGTCGCCCCCCACGTTGCCGAGATCGCCGACGACAACAGCCCCCCTGCCCGACCGCTCGACCCGCTCCGCGTTCTGCCGGTCGGTCAACACGACCCGGACGCCCGCATGTTCGAGGATGCGCAGCACGTGGGCATCGGGATGTTCGGCGTTGAGCGGCACATAGGTCGCGCCGGCGAGCAGCGCTCCCAGCATGGCGACGAATGCGTCCGGCCCGACGGAGATCAGGATCGCAACGCTGTCTCCGGGGCCAATCCCTTTCTCGCCAAGGCAGACCGCAACGGATCGTGCTTGCTCGACGAGTTCGCGGTAGGTGACCGAACGCTCCCCCATCGCAACCGCCGTCGCATCGGGCCGTTCCTCGGCACGCGCAAGGATCTCCTCGTGCACCAGCCCGAAGGTTCCGAGTTCCGAGATGTCGCCAAAATCCGGCTCGCTGACCGCGCCGGGAATGTTCGCCAGCACTGGGAGATCCTGAGGCGGACGATCCATGGAATCAGGCAGGGCCGCCAGACCCGCCGCGACCATGTCCAGGATGCAAGGCAGGTCCGCCTGACCGATGCGCCGTCCATCTGCGATGAGCCGAATGCCAATCGCATCCCCAGGCTCGACGATCATGGCAAGCGGGAAGCCGCTGCTCAGCCGGCTCTGAACGCTGTCGAAGAGGACTGCCTTGCCGCTGCCGGCCCCGGAGGTGGATTTCAGCGAAACGATGGATTCGAAGATCGGCGCCTTCGGCGACACCCCGAGGAGCGTCTTGAGGCGGGTCAGCGAAAGCGACGCATTCTCGTGCGCGGCCGCGCCGGTCTCCATTCTGTCAGCGATCAGCGCGCGCATGCTGGAGAACTGCGCCAGGTTCAGCCCGGCGGGCAATGTTGTCACGAAGTTTCCGACCGCCCGGTCGATTCCCTCGATCTCCGCCGGACGCATCGTGGTAGCGACACCGAAGATCACCTCGTCCCTGTCCAGCAGCCGCCCGAGAACGGCCGCCCAGACCGCCGCGATGGCGGCTCCCAACGTCAGGCGGTTCTCCACCAGCGAGGCTGACACCGCGCGGCTGATGTCCGGGGAGAGTTGGCGTTCGAGGATGAGCGTGGCCGGGCCCGCGCCATCTTGCCCGGCATCCACCGGCGCATCGAAAGGCAACCGGCCCTCGGCGTGAGGCCCGGCGAGCTTGTCCGTCCACCAGGCTTCGGTCGCCGCGTTGTCCTGTCCCGCGAGCCAGTCGGCCAGCGCGCGCACCGGGATTGCATCGCGCAGGATGGGCACCGCTCCGGTCGCAGTCGCCGCTGCGTAGAACTCTCCGACCTCCTGCAGCACCACGGCAACCGACCAGTCGTCGAGCAACGCATGGTGGACCAGCCAGCAGAACCGGTACCCGCCTCCCGGCCAGCCGATCAGCACCCCGCGCATGGCCGGCAGGCTCGAAATATCAAGCCCGGTGCGACGCAGATCCGAGATCAGATCGTCCAGCGCCGCTTCGGCCTCGGCCGACGTTCTGTCGCTCCAGTCGCGTTCCTCGATCTGCAGAGTGGATGTCTCCGCGATCAGTTGAACGGGAGTATCGAGGGTCTCCCAGACGAGCGTGCTGCGCAGAGCCTGGTGCCGGTCGATCACCTGCTGCCACGCCCTCTCGAAGGCCGGGCGATCGAGTCCCTCCGGCAGCGATCCAACGATCACGCCAAGGTAGTACCCCCTGCCGGGATTGGCGACGGATTGGAGAAGCATCCCCTCCTGCGAGGGCGAGAGTGGGAGCACATCCTCCAGCCCGGAGAATTCGAGCGGCGCCTCCGTCACGACTTCGGCTTCCCGAGCAGAGCCGCGAGCTTCTTCAGGTTGTCCGGGTCGACGCTGGCGCGGACCTGTTTCGCAGCCTCCCGAGGGGGCGCCGCGCCGTCGGCAAAGGCCGCGAGCGCCTGCAGAGTCTGGTGCCGGAAGATGTCGATGGGCGAGATCGCCAGCCCGGCTGAGCGGCATCGGGCGGCGATCTGGATCGCACCAATGGAATCGCCCCCGATCTCGAGGTAGTTGTCGGCGGTGCCGATGTTGGCGCGGTTGAGCACCTCGCCCCAGATCTCGGCCAGGTGCCGCTCCGTCCGGGTGGCCGGCGCCACGAAGTCGGCATTCGCCTCCTCGCCTCCGCCCCGGGCCGGAGCCGGCAGGCGGGCATCGTCGATCTTGCCGTTGGCCGTCAGCGGCATGCGGGACAGGTGCACGAAGTGCGCCGGGATCATCTCTCGCGGCAGGCGCGTCGACAGGTGGCGTCGCACGTCGCCGGCCCCGGCCTCGCCCGTGTAGTAACAGATCAACTCGCTGTCTTCGGCGTCCGGGCGGCGGATCTCGTAGCCGATTTCGTCGAGAATGCTCCGGACATGCGCCTCGTCGATCTCGTCGTCGAGTTCCGTCTGCGCCTCTTCGAGGGTCTTGTGGCCCATGCGCACGTCCCAACTGTAGGGGACGGCATAGTTGTGAAATCCCCGCTCGGTCTTGTGCACGTGAATGCCCGCATCGTTGATCAGGCAATTGGTCGACCGGCCGGTATCGACCGGACGGATCCAGGACATCTTCTCGTCGAGATAGCGATAGACCTCCGAGACCGGCACATCGCAATAGCGGTAGAAATCGGCGAAGGTCACCTCGTCGAAGATCCGGTCGTCGTCGAACAGGTTTCCGTTCAACCGTTGCGACGCGGTGTCGGGGTAGCGGTGGTAGGCACGGCGGGCGGCGAGGACCATGTCGTCGATCTCGTCCGGATTCCGTGCCTGTGTTTCGAAGAGCTCCCGGGTGAGGCGGGTTTCGAACATCTGCCCGCGCGAAAGGCCGGTCACGATCAACGGAATGCCCTCGTCCCGCGCCAGTTTCAGGCCAAGGGTATAAATCGTCTTGAAACAGCCGTTGCAGACGTTGGCATGGCGTTTCAGGCTGTCGACGAAGATCTCGTTCATGGCCGGGGTGGCGAGGAAACGGTGCTCGATTCCGAGGTCCGCCGTGACCCGTCGGATGTTTTCCTTGGCTCCCTCCGAAATGAACCCGTTGTCGAGGGTGGCGGCCAGGATGCGCGGGGTGACCTCCGCCAGACGGCACAGGGCATAGCTGCTGTCCTTGCCGCCCGAAAGCAGCATCAGGCAATCATAGTCGCCCCTGCGGAACCGCGCCCGATCCTTGACGATGCCGCCAAAGGCGCCGAGGTCGCCGAAGTATTCCGCCGCGCGCTCGCGAAAACTGTCGAAGCCGGAACAGGTGGTGCAGACGCCTGTGTCGTCGATCTCGATCCCCGGGGTGTCTGTTCCGACACCGCACCGCGTGCAATGAGCGATGGATTTGCGCGGGGCGTTCATCCGAATGACGCAGGACCCAACGTCCGGATGCGCCATCGCCGCCGCGACGATCTCGGCCGGCTCGATCCGCACGCCGCGCAGCTTGAGCTGGGTATCGAGCCGGCCGTGGTACCGCAGCGTCCCGTCCCGCGCGACGGAGCCGAGATCGCCTGTGCGATAGATCCTGCGGCCGGGCGCGAACGGGTCCGGGAGGAAAGCCTCGTCGGTTGCCTCGCTGTTGCGGAAGTATCCATCTGCCAGCCGCTCGATGCCTCCGACGAAGAGCTCCGCCGGCACTTCATCGGGCGCGGGGTTGCCGCTTGCGTCGAGCAGGTAGATCGCCGTTGCCGCAGCAGGCCGGCCGATGGGGACTGCCCGGCCGGTGTCGCTCGCCGGGTCGAAACGGTGCGACATACAGCCGACGACGGCTTCCGTCGGCCCGTACTCGTTCCATATGTCGACATCTCGGCCGAAAGCCGCCTGCGCACGGCCGGCAAGCGCCGTGGTCAGCTCCTCTCCGCCAAGCACCAGCGACCGTATGTGCTCCAGCCTGCGCGGTGTTTCCGTGACCAACGCGAGGTGCGCGGGCGTAAGCTTGACGACATCGACCGCATCTTCCTCGAACACCCGCAGCACCGAGAGATCGGGGCCATCAGCCGGCTCGCGATAGCTCCGGATCTGCCCCCCGGCCACCAGCGGCGCGAAGATCGAGGTGATCGTGAGATCGAAACCGGTGGCCGAGTGCAGCGCCCACCGCGCCCGTGGCACCGGAGAAAACTCCCGAGCCGCCCAATGGGCATAGCGCGAAAGCGCGGCACGGCCGACGACGACGCCCTTCGGGGTGCCGGTCGAGCCGGAGGTGAAGATCACATAGGCCCTGTCACACGCCGAGGCCTCGGACGGAGTGGCCGCTGTCCGCGGCGCGATATCGGCGAGGTCGAGCCGGCGGGCTGCAGGCGCCCAACGTTCCGCCAGTGCCGCCTCGGAAAGGACCAGCGCGGGCCGCGCCTCCTCGGCGATCCGGTCCAGCCGCTGCGCAGGTTGCTGCGGATCGAAAGGCACGAACACGGCGCCGCGCTTCAGTGCGCCGAGCATGGCGGCGACCAGGTCGGGCGAACGCGTCAGATGCAGGCCGACAAGGTCCCCTTGCCCCACGCCGGCATCCGCGAGCGCCGCCGCAATGGCATCGGACCGAGCCGCAAGTCCCTTGCGGTCGAGATCGCCGCCGTCGCCCTGGATTACCGTCGCGTCGGGATCATCGGCGAGGTGTTGGGCGAACGCATCCAGCACGTCCTGCACCGGGCTTGCCGCCTCGTCGCGGATCTCTGCTTGCCGCCGGGTGAGCCGGACCGACTGATCGTCATCGCCGGCCAGATCGACCGAGCCGATCCGGGCGTCGGGATCATCCAGGAAGCGGTCGAGCAGGCGCAGGAAATGCATCTGCGCGGCCTCGCGCCGCGGCGCATCAAACGTCGAGGCATTGAAGAGCCACTTGAGCTCGCCCCCCGCGCTCTCGCCGTAATCGCTGACGTTGAGACGAACCGCGTGGCGGGGATCGGAATGGCCGTTGTCGAGCCAGTCCGCGCGCCCGATCCCGGAAACGTCGGCAAAGCTCGCGGTGATGTGGTTCAACACGACGTTGAACCCACCCTGCAGACCGGCGGTGCTGGCTCCGGGCGCCGCGTTCCGCAACAGGTCCATGCCGGCTTCGGCGACCTTTGCGTGCAGGCTGGCAAAGGTCTCGTCCGGCTCCAGCGCGGCGGCGAGCGGGAAAAGCTCGACCATGCATCCGGCGACATCCCGGTCGGTCGCGGCGTGGCGCCCGTGGGTGACCGTTCCGAGCGAAAGCCTCTGCTGCCCGGAAACCCGGTGCATCCACGCCAACAGCGCCGTGGCATAGACGTTGAACGCAGCCTGGTGGCGCGACAGGGCCGCGAACCTGTCATGCGTGACAAGCTGCAAAAGCTTCTCGCTCCGCTCCGACCCGAGTGGGATGCGGACCACAACCGCCGCGCTTTCCCCGGGCTCTCCGGACTGCCCGTAGAGGCGCGGCAGAGCGACGGCGTCGCGCTCGACGGCCGACCAGTGATCGCGCACGGCGTCCGGAATCGGGCGCGGCTCCAGAGCCCTTGGCAGGAACTGCGCCGCGCTGGCGGGCTCAGGCTCCTTGCCCGTCCGCAGTGCCGCGATCCGCGCCGCAAGGTCTTCCAGCAACACCCGGCCGGACCAGGCGTCCGTGAAGATGTGGTGCTGGCAGAAATAGAAGAGGCAGTCCCCGCTCCGGGTGCGAAGGCAGGCAGCCTCGAAGGTTTCGCGGGAAAGATCGAAGCCACGGCCGATCCGCTGTTCCGCCCAGTGCCTTGCGGCGGCGGCGTCATCGACATCGACCGCCCCGAAACGCCCCGCCGGCTGCCCGCTGTCGTATTGAGCGGGCTCCGCATCGGAGGTCCGGATCACCAGCCGCAAGGCATCTCGCGACCGGCACAGGCCATCGAACGCACGCCGCACGATTTCGGTGTCCGGGGAACCTTCCAGTTCCACCAGCCAGGCCATGTTGTAGAGCGGGCTGTTCGGCGCCATCTGCTGGCCCGCCCAGAGCATCTTCTGCGGCGACGTGAGGGGCGCCTCGGCCAGATGTCCGGCGCGCTCGGTCATGCGGCCGTCCTTTCGGCGACATAGGCCGCGATCGCGTTCAACGTTCCGAAGTTCGAGATCTTCAGATCGCTTGCCGGGATCTTTATGCCGAAGCTCGTCTCCAGAAAGGCAACGATCCGCATCACGCCCAGCGAGTCGATCATGCCGCTGAGCAGCAGCGGCTCATCGGCGGTAATTTCCCGCTCCAGTACAAGATCGGCCTCGATGAACTCCCGTATCGTCTCATGCATGTCCAACCACTCCCGATACCTGAGCCTCGCCCGACAACTGTTCCGCCAAAGCCCGGCGATCGATCTTTCCCGAGCCCGTTCGCGGAAACTCCGGCACGAGTTCGATCCGGTCGGGACGGGCATAATGCGGCAACAGGCGCGCCACCGCCGCGGCAAGGTCGCGCGCTCCAATCGTTTCCTCGGGGTTCAGAATTGCCGCGCCCCTGATGACGGTAACCCCCTCGCGCAACGCAACCGTGAAGGTCGCCGCTTCCGAGACCATCGGCAACCCCGCGATGGCGCGTTCGACCTCGTCGAGTTCCACCCGGAAGCCCCGTGACTTCACCATCCGGTCGCGGCGCCCAAGGAAATCGAGATTTCCGTCAGGGCGCTCAATCACGATGTCCCCGGTGCGGTAATAGCGCTGCGTCTCGCCGCCGGCCCCGGCCCTTTCCAGGAACGCCGTTCGGTTCAGCTCGGGTTGCCGCCAGTAGCCTTGCATCATCGTCGGCGCGCGGACGGCGAGTTCACCGGTCTCCCCCGGGGCGACATCCGCATCGTCCTCGCCGATCACCAGGAGGTCGGCATTGGGACAAGCAGCACCGATGGGCACCGGCCCACGGTCGGCATTCCACCCTTCCGGAACGTTGAACCACGTGCACTGATTGGTTTCGGCCGGGCCATAGACATTGCCGATCAGCGCGTCGGGAAGAAGACGTCGCAATGTCTCGAGATGCTTCGGAACGAAAACCTCGCCGCCATAGAGGACGATCCTGAGGGCACTCAGGTCGCGCGAACCAAGATCGCCGAATTCGACAAGCTGCAGCAAGGCCAGGGGGACGGAGTACCAAACCGTCAACCGCTCCGCTTCGATCAGTTCCGCGAGGCTCGCCGGCAACTTGAGCCAGGGGTCGGGAATGATAGTTGTGCTCGCGCCCACCAGGGTCGAGCAGAAATAGTCAAGGGTCGACATGTCGAAATGCAGACCGCAGGCGTTGCTGAACCGGTCCTCGGCGTGAAGGCCATACAGGTTCGCAGCCATGCAGGCATAGCTCATGCCGCTGGCGTGGGTGTGCATGATACCCTTGGGCGTGCCGGTCGAGCCCGAGGTGAACATGATATACGCGAGATCGGTTTCCGAGAGGGCCTGCGCGCGCGCGCCGAGGTCGGGAGACGACAGCGCCTCCTCCCAGGATATCACGTCGACCTCTGCCTCAAGCGGCTTCGACAGGCCGATGACGGCCGACATGCTGGCGGGAAAACCACCTGGCAGCGCAGCCCGCTTTGCCTCGGTGGTGACGAGGCATCTGGCATCGCTCAGATCGAGTATCTCATGAACGCGCTGCTGCGAGGCACCGGGATCGATCGGCACATAGGCCGCACCCGCCCGCAGGATACCGAAAAGCGCGATGCTTGCTTCAAACGACCGGTCGAGAAAGAGGGCCACCCGATCCCCCCGACACACCCCGGCCTCGACCAATGTTCGCGCCATGCGGGAGGTCGCAGCAGCGAGGTCGGCGTAGGTGAGACTGGCGCCGTCGAGCCTGAAGGCCGGCTTGTCCGGGTTTGCGTCGGCAACCAACTCCAACTGGGTGTGGAGAAGCGCGGGAAAGGTTGGTCTGATCATCTTCGAACCCGATGGCCAGGATGACTGCAACCGAGGCCGCAAAGTCGAATTGATTGCCATCCCCCTCAAAACGCCACTCTTTCCCCAAGAACCTGCAATGTATTACCCGCAGAACAAAGATACGTTGGCCACGGCTTCTGGATCAATAAATTTCGCCGCACCCTCAGACAGACTGGTACAATCCCCCGAAAGGCGCGGTCGGATAACCCCAGCAAGACGGGTGCCACGCCAGCATGACATTGCAATGGCAGGTTTGATTGCCGGAATTTCGGTTCATATTGTAGTGGTAGAATTGGCCCCAACATCTGGACGCTGCCGCACGATGGCGACAGGACAGCCCGCGGGATCCGATGCCAGAAGCGATCCCCGACAAGGACGGTCGAATGTCATTCCGCCGCTGTGAACTCGAGGAGTTCTGGACCAGGCTTCGGACGCCGGAACATCATGCCGGACCCCTTGCGATGGTCCTGTCCCTTGGGATGCCCACCGAGGATGCCTTTCCCGAAGCATCGCTTCTCTGCCCGGCGGAAACGAGGCGACACCAGCGCATGCGCGAGCCGACATCGGCTTGGGCGTATCTGTGCAGTCATGTTGCACTGAGAATTCTCGCCGGATGGGCCTTGGGCCGGTCTCCCGCCGCACTGGAGTTTGTCAGCCCCGGCGAACCCAACGTGCCGCCAAGGCTTCGCGGCGAGGCACAGTCCGGCCTACAGGTAAGCCTCTCGCATTCGGGCAGTTCGGCAGCGATCGGGCTGCGGCAAGGCGGCATGGTAGGGATCGACGTAGAGCAGACAGATCGAGCGCGCGACGCCCTCGCAGTCGTGGAGAACTTCCTGACACCGAACGAGGTGGGCGAGGTTCTTGCCCTGCCCCGTCATGATCAGGGGCCCTTGGCCCTGCGATACTGGTGCGCCAAGGAGGCGGTGCTCAAAGCGGCCGGAACGGGATTGTCGACGGACCCTCGATCGGTTTCGGTTCAGTGGTCCGGCGAGATCGCAACGACCATGCTTGATGGGGTCGCTTACGAACTGGGCCGCATCGGGCCTCATTTCCCCGAGAGAACCGCGGGAGCGATCGCCTGCAGCGCGCCTGTCGGCGAAATCATGGAGACGCATTCATCCTTCAATGAGCTCCTGTCGCTGTTCCGAACGTCGCAACCGTGGTGGATGCCGGCGTCCAGTTAGCTCAGAACCTTCGCATGCGGGCATCGGGGCTCTGGGACTGTGTTCAGGTTGCGGAGCTTCTGACCGGAAGGTTCGCGAAGGCCCGTCCTGTCCACGAGCCGACACACGGAAAACCGCGCCGACTTTTTAAGATCCCCAGCATCGGGAGGGCCGACAAGAAACGGCGCTCGCCAGAACGGCTGAGCGCCGAGTGTGGAACGAGGGACAGTGCAGCGGGTTGCGGCAGTTCCAATACCCGCAACCCATGATCTCTTGTAGCAGAACTATCCATATTCGCCATGACGTGGATCAACGACTCATGAGCCGGATGGCAAAATAAGGGAATCTGACCGCCCTGCCAGACAAACGCGTGCCCGCCCAAAACTGGATTGGCCGGGTTCGGCCCGGAAGACGCCCCTCAGCAACGACGCGATCAAAAAAGCCCACGGGATCAGCCACATCGGCGACCTGCGCAGTCTCGATTCCCCGATACCGGCGCGGGTCGACCGTTGCAGAAGTGCGACGCAACCTCGCTCCGTCCAGTAAAATATGGGGTCCGGTGTCGTTCCGGCGGTTTACTGCCGATCGGAAAAATGGCTATTCTTTGGTACGAGCATTGGTCGAAGCGCAACAAAGCGGCGCATATCGGCCCCAAATCAACAACAAATGGTGCCAGATCGGCGCCTCAGGCGACAGGTCGTTGCTCTGAGGTAGTGCCGGCATGTCAGGACACCATCGGGGCAGGCTAAATGAAACGTCTTTCAGGCTTCTGGGGCCTTCTGTCGGCATATTGGGTGTCCGAGCGCTGGCGGGAAGCATGGTTGCTGACCGCAGTCATCATCGCGCTGACCACATTGCTCAGCAAGGCAAGCGTCTGGGTCGCCATGGCGAGCGCCGAATTCCTGGCGTCGCTCGCGAATTTCCATTCCCTCGAAGCCGCCACGGACCCGGTGCGCGTTGTGCTCCTGGCTGCGGGCGCCTACCTCGCGATCTATGTTGCCAGGACCGCCGGCGTGGCGCTTCGGCATTTCATCTCCACGACCTTGCACCGCAGGGCACGCGGCTGGTTGGTGGCGCAGTTCAACCATGCGATCCTGTCGGATGAACGCACTGCCCTGGACCTGATGAGCGACCGCTCGGAAGCCGGCGGCACCTCCCGGATGCCCGATGCCATCGACCAGCGGATCGACGAATGCTCCGCTGGCCTCTACGGCGGCGTGATTGGTCTCTCGATGGGGCTTTGGGGGGCGGTGACGTCCATCTACTTCATCTCCGAAGCCTTGCTCGACCACACCAAACCCGTGCCCTTCCTCGATCGCTGGGGACAGGAGGCCAATCTTGCTCTGGAACGGACGGTGGGCCCGGAGATGGCCTCCCACGTCAACCTCGTACCCGGCGAATATGGCACTGCGCTGCTGGCGATCCTGATGGTCGCCGTCTACGTCCCGTCCATCACCTATGTCGCATGGCTGCTAGGGCGGGTTCTGGAGCGGCTCAACCTGCAGCGGCAACGGCGCGACGGTGCCTGGCGGGGCGAGTGGGGCGTGATGCTCAACCGCGTCGCCCAGCTGGCCGCCTCCCGTGGCGAGCGGGCTCAGAGCCGCATCAACGGAAAGCTCTACGCGGACGTCGATCAGACATGGGGCCGCCAGAACCGGCTGGACGCGGGCATGTTGATGTTCCGGAACACCTACAGCTTTCTCTCCGCGCGGCTGCTGGCCTATCTCCCGGCGTTGCCCGCGTTCATGGCCGGCAGCCTGTCTTTCCGGGACTTCGCGGCGAGCAGCGAGTTGACGGCGGAACTCATTGGCGACGTGTCCTGGTTCATCAACGTGATGCCAGCGATCGCCATGCTCCGCGCGAATTCGGCCCGACTGACCGAGGTTGCCTGCGCCATCGAGCGCGTGCGCCAGCGGCAGGACTTCTACGCCGAAACCGGGGTCAGTCGCTTCGAGCGGGTCCGGACCGAGAGCGGACCGCTGCTGGCGATGGAAAATCTGAGCCTGCACCATCGCGGGCACGACACGCAGGCCTTCCTGACGGTGCCGCGCATGGCGCTCTACCCCGGAGAGAGGGTCTACCTGCGTGGCCAGAACGGCTGCGGCAAGAGCAGCCTGCTGAAAGCAGTCGCGGGGCTGTGGCCCTATGGCAAGGGCCGCGTGAAGATGCGGGACGGGGCGGAGATGTTCTTTGCCGGGCAGGAGCCCGACATCCCGGACCGCCTGACGCTGAAGGCGCTGGTGGCCTATCCCGATTATCCCGAGCAGCATTCCGACATCGCCGCCGCCCATGCCCTCTCGCGGGTCGGGCTGGGGGACTTCATCAATTGCCTCGAGGACGACCTCTACCAGGGCAAGAACTGGCGCAACGTTCTGTCCGGCGGCCAGAAGCAAAGGCTGGTTCTGGCGCGCATCCTTCTGGCCAAACCCCGGATCCTCCTGCTGGACGAAGCCACCTCCGCGCTCGACGTCAATGCCGCGGTAGACTTCCATCTCACCTTGTGCGAGTGCTTGCCCGAAACTGCAATTCTTGCGGTTCTGCACGGGGAGATCGTGCCGCATGACCCGGATGGCGAGCCGTTCTATTCCTCGGTTCTCGAAATCCGAAATGGTATCGGGCAGTTGCGCCCAATCGTGGCGACAGGATACGCAGCGCGCCACGCGGCGGAATAAAGGCTCAGCAAACAAGGCGCCCGCATGGCAAAGCAGACGATTGTCGACCGGCTGATGGCCGAAATGACGCTCGCCGAGAAGATCGGTCAGCTCAACCTGCTCGCCGCAGGCGAAGGCTTGGTCACAGGGAGGGCGCAGAACACCCCGCTGGCGCGGCGGCTGGACGCGGGTCAGGTCGGGGCGATCTTCGGCACCAAGTCGCTGGCCTCCGCGCGCGCGATGCAGGAACGCGCCCTTGCCGGCTCGCGCCTGAATATCCCGCTGTTCTTTGCGGAGGATGTCATTCACGGCCACCGCACGGTCTTTCCGCTGAACATCGCGCTGGCCTGCAGCTGGGACCTCGACCTGATCGAGGAGACCTCGGCCTTTGCGGCCGCGGAGGCATCAGCAGAGGGCCTGCACCAGGTCTACGCCCCCATGATCGACATCTCCCGCGACGCTCGGTGGGGCCGCGTGGCGGAAAGTCCGGGCGAAGACCCCCTCCTCGCCTCCCGGATCGCGGCGGCCGCCACGCGCGGCTTCCAGGGGAAGGATTTCGCCGGGCCTGGCCGGGTGGCGGCCTGCCTGAAGCATTTCGTCGCCTATGGCGCACCGGAAAGCGGGCGTGACTACGACAACGTGAGCCTCGCCTGGGAAGACCTGCTTTCGGTCTACCTGCCGCCCTTCGAGGCCGGCATCGCCGAGGGAGCCGCCAGCGTCATGGTCGCCTTCAACGCGGTCAACAAGCTACCGATGCACGCCAATGAGCCATTGATCGAGGGCTGGCTGCGCGGACAGGCGGGATTCGGCGGGCTGATCGTGTCCGACTACACGGGCGTCAAGGAGCTCACGCCGCATGGGCTGGGGCCAGCCAGCGTGGCCGTTGCCCGAGCGCTCCATGCAGGGGTCGACATGGACATGGTCGGCGAGGATTACCTTGCCGAGCTTCCGGAACTGGCACGAAGCGGGCTGGACGCACCGGACGCCGGACTTGCCCTTTCGCCCGAGGACATCGTGGGCCTCGTCGACCGGGCCTGCTATCGCGTGCTGAGCTTCAAGGAGAAGCTCGGACTGCTCGAGAACCCGTTTCGCGGGCTTGAGGGTTCGCCCGCGGCGCCGTCGCGGCTGGAAGGGCGCAAGCTGGCCAGGAAGGCCGCCGCCCGCTCGGCCGTCCTGCTGAAGAACGACGGCCTTCTGCCCTTGAGGCCCAATAGCCGCGTGGCGCTCATCGGCCCGTTTGCCACGGATCGGGCGAACATGCTCGGCACCTGGTCGGTTTCCGGCCGGGCGGAGGATGTCGTCAGCCTGCGAGATGCCGTGGTGGCCATGACCGGCTCCGCCCCGTCGGTCGCCTGGGGCGCGAACATCGTCGACGAATCGTGGCTCCAGCAGCGCCTCAACGTTCACGGCGTCACCGTGGATGCGGACGAGAGGCCGGAGGCCGAGTTGCTTGCAGAGGCCCTCGATGCCGCCCGCAACGCGGAGGTGGTGATCGCCACAGTGGGCGAAGCCAAGGAACACGCGGGCGAGTCCTCTTCGCGGCTGTCGCCAGACCTCCCCGCCCCGCAGCGCCGTCTGATCGATGCCGTGGCCAGCACCGGCAAGCCGCTGGTGGTGGTAGTGTTCGCCGGTCGTCCGCTCGCCCTGGGTGAGATCGCGGACAAAGCCGACGCCGTGCTCTACGCCTGGCACGGCGGCATCGCCGGTCCGGAAGGCGTGGCCGACCTGCTCTTCGGTGCGACGGTGCCCTCTGGGCGGCTGGCGGTCTCGCTGCCGGCGCACCCGGGCGAGGTGCCGCTTAGCTACGCCAGCGACCCGACGGGGCGCCCCTTCACCGGGCGTTTCATGAAATTCCGGACGGGCTGGCTCGACATGCCCGATGACGCACGACGGTTTCCTTTCGGCTTCGGGCTCGGCTACGGCAAGGTGACCTACGGCGCGCCGAGCCTTTCGGCGGAGGCCGCGCCTGGGGATGAGCAGGTCCTGCTGCGGCTTCGCGTCGAAAACGATGGCCCCGGCGCGGTCGTCGAGACGGTGCAACTCTATGCGACGGACCCTGTGGCGCGCGTGACCCGCCCCGGCCGGATGCTGATCGACTTCAAACAGGTGGCGCTGAGCGCCGGGGAAAGCCGCGAGCTGGTCTTCGAGATCACTTCCGAGCAATTCCGCTACCCCATCGCTCCGTCCCTCGAGGCCGCTGAATGGGTGCGTGATCCCGGCGAGGTGGTGCTGCATGTCGGCCCGAACAGCCGCGACACGCAGAGCGTGACGCTGACATGGCAATCGTGATCCGCGGGCTCGACGACGACGCGCTCCGGGACCGGGTTGGCCAGGCGACGGCGCTCTACTTCCTGGACTGGAGCCACCCGGTGAGCGGAATGGCGCGCGAGCGCAGCGGCGGCGCCTTCGGTTATGACATCGAGGAGACCGTCTGCACCGGCGGCACCGGTTTCGGCCTGCTCGCCCAGATCGTCGCCGCGGAACGCGGCTGGCGCCCGAAGCGCGAGATCCTCGACCGGACGGAAAGGATCGTCGGCTTTCTGGAAGGCGCCGACCGGTTCGATGGCGTCTTCCCGCATTTCCTGCAGGGGACGACAGGGCGCGTGCTCTCTTTCATGCCCGGGGATGATGGCGGCGACCTTGTAGAGTCCGCCTTTCTGATGATGGGCCTTTTGGGGGCGGCGGCCTATTTCGCGGAGGAGCCGACGCTCGGCGCCCGGATCGAGGCGCTCTTCGATGCGGTGAACTGGGCGGCGCATCTGCGCGAGGACGGCGCCGTCATGTGGCACCACCATCCGCGCCGCCCCAGGAGTCCGAGCGCGCTGCCGATCCGCGGCTGGAACGAAGCCTTTCCGGTCTTTGTGCTCGGCGCGGGCTCTCGTACGCATCCGATCCCCGCATCTGCCTACCACCGAAGCTGGGCCACCGCACCCGCGTTCCTCAATGGCCGCAGCTACGGCGGAACGCCGCTGCCCCTCGGTCCGGACTGGGGCGGGCCGTTGTTCCTGTCCCAATATCCCTTCCTCGGCATCGATCCACGGGGGCTGCGCGATGCCTATGCGGATTACGGCGCGCAGGCCCGAGCCCATGCCCTGGTGAACCGCCAGCACTGCCTGCTCAATCCGAAGGGCTGGGACGGCTACGGGGCCGATTGCTGGGGATTGACCGCGAGTGACGATCCGTCGGGCTACGTCGCGCATTCTCCGACCGAAGACACCGGGGTCATCACGCCCACCGCCGCGCTGGCCTCGTTCCCTTTCGCGCCGGCGGAGGCGATGCCGGTCCTGCGGCACCTGCACGACGTTCTGGGCGACAGGATCTGGGGCGAAGCGGGCTTCGTGGATGCCTTCTGCGAAACGCAGGGATGGGTCGCCGAGAGCCGGCTTGCCATCGACCAGGCCCCGATTGTCATCGGGCTGGAGAACCATCGCACCGGATTGCTGTGGGAGCTGGTGTCCGGACGGCCGGAAGTGCAGCGCGGGCTGCGCGCCTTGGGCTTCACCGCGCCCTATCTGGCCCCCGCCATCGCCTGAAGCGCCGTATCGCGCGCGGCAGCGGCTTCGAGGAATGCGGCGGCTGACCAGGTGAGAGCGAGGCATGAAACGGGCGCTCCGGTGCGGCGGTCGAATTGCTCCGCCAGCGGCTCGGCCGGGTCTGGTGCAACGCTCTGGACAAGTCCCATCCAGGCTTCCGCCTTCTCGAACGCTTCGGCCTCTCCCATGGCGGCGAGCCGGTAGTGCAGTTCGGCAAAGCCAAGCGTCGTCGGATACCAGGGGTTGCCTCCGAAATAGACATCTTCCTTCCAGCGGCCGATGGCAGGGGCACCTTGGCCCCGGTTGATCGGATAGAGGGCGGCGAAACACGCCTCCAGCGCGGCGACCGTCGCACGGGTCGCGGGGGCCGAAATGGCGAAGGGCCCGTCGCGGCGTCCGGCATGCAAGATTGCGAGCACGGTCGCGCTGTCGAAATGCCCTTCGGGCGCCTCGACGCTCTCCCGCCAGCCTCCCGACCGCGCATCTCGCGCCTCCTGCATCAAGGTGACGATACGGTCCGCGGCCGCTCGCATCGCCGGTGCGGATGCCCCCCGCGCGGCTGCCCGGGCGCATCCCCTGTCGAGCGCATCCCATTCAGCGATCAGGGTGAAGGTGGATCGCCGTGCCGGCGCTTCCTCCCACGGACCGATGCAGGGGCGGCCCGCGACCCGGAGGCTGTGTTCGAGGGCCCGCGCAACAAGCGCATCGGTATCCGGCGAGGCGACCTCGGGCAGTGCATCGACCAGCGCCATGACCGCGGAGGCCCGCAACGCTGGGCCGTCGTCCTGCGGGCGGCCCCATTGCTCGAGATCCGGGCAGCCATCCGCCGCGAACCTCGGCTCCTCCAGCCACTTCTCGCCAGCGAGCCCCGCGAGTTCCCCGTCAGGGCGAAGGAATTGCTCGTGGCTCTGTCGGGTAGTGGCGCGCAGGGGATTTGTCGCCGGACCACGGCGGCTCGGATCGGAGATCCGGAGGGAAAACCGCACGGTGTCGGCAACCGCCTCGAGCCAGAAGCCCCGTGCTTCGGGTTCAGCAGCGATCGCGAGGGGAACGGCGCGCAGGGCAATCGCCGCATCGCGGACCCAGTGGTGGAAATAGTCGGGCTCCGGATCCCAGCTCGCAATGCGTGTCGACGCAAGGATGGAGCCGGCTGCCGGACGGACGGTCCAGCCGAAGCCCGATCGATGGCGCTCCAGATGCGTGGCCGAGGTTGCCGCACGAAGCGTACGGGCGGCGGCCAGACGCCGGGCCGCAATCCAGTCCGGATCGGGTGCGCGCTTCATGCCTATGCTTCCAGCGCCGACAGCGCAGCAGTCAGCGCTTCGCCGACGTCCGGGCCCATGGGGCAATGGTGTTGCCCCGGAACGGCTGCGAAGTAGCGCGCGTTGGCAGCGGCCGCGAAATAGGCTCGCGCGTCCTTGAGCGGAACCAGCCCGTCCTCCGCACCTGTCACGACAGCCAGCGGCGCGTCGCTCCGGGCAAGCGCGGGCGCGGCGTCGGCGGTTTCCATCTCGGCGCGGAACAACGGCGCCTCCCGTTCCACCGCCTCCACGGCCGGCGGCCCCATCGCCACCCGCGCCAACAGCAACGCCCGCCCAGACACGGCCGGGGACACGGCCAGCACATGGTGCGTGCCCGGCGTCTCGGCGGCCAGATGGGCGACGGCGAAGGCGCCGATGCTGTGTCCGGCAAGCGCCAGCGGCGCGTCCGGCCAGCGTTCACGGACCCAGACCCACGCCGCCGACGCGGCCTTGCAATGCCCGGTGAAGGTCAGCTTTTCAGGGGCTCCCGAGCCCGGCAATGCGGAGGAATTCGGCAACCCGGGCGCCACCACGCGCCAGTCGCGGGCAAGATACGCTTCCGCGATCTGTGCGATATGCGGCTGATCCGGCGCGCCGTTGCGGCCGTGCACAAGCAGAACGGTCCCGCGCACGGACGCGCCTGACGTCGCCACAACCAGCGGAATCGGCCGGACCTCCGCAGGAACCACTTCACTCCGTTCGGCTTCGGTCCAGGACCGGGCAGATCTTGCCATAAATCTATTTGACCTCGGCCACTTCAAGCACTTGAAGCGTCAGCGTTCTGAACCTACCTGACGCGACTGAACTGAGCTCGTCGAAAATATGCCCATGACGCAAGCACATCAACGAAGATCCGGTTCCTACGTGCGCAGAATCGAAAGCGGCGGGTCCCGTATCGGCGGCTTTCCGCATTGCAACGCGGAATCATGCCGAGAATGGGTCTGAGGCGTTTGCCGCAATGCAGACGGAAGTACATCTTATGAGTGCATTCGTTTACTACCATTTTTGTATTGGGGGAAGTTCCGTGTTGAAGTCCAACATGAAACGGAGTGGGGCGTTGTCGCAGGGAAAGTGGGCGAGACGCCAGTTCCTGTGTTCGGCGGCCGCTGCCATCGGCGCGCCGGCAATCATGTCGCCCGCTCTCGTTCACGCGCAGCAGGACGCGCCTGCCGCGTTCTCGTTCGACACTCTGAGCGCCGCGATGCAGGAGGCTGCCGGAAAGGAATTCGCCCCTGCCGAGCAGGTGCACGGGTTCCTCGCGGAACTCGACTATGATGCCTACCAGCGTATCCGCTTTCGGCCCGAACAGGCCCGCTGGAGCGATGGCGGCGGCGCCTTCCGGCTTCACGCATTCCACCCCGGATGGCTCTTCAAGGAGCCGGTGAAGATCAACGAGATCGTCGGCGACACCGTTCAGCAGATGACCTTCACGACTGCCGATTTCGAATATGACGACGAGGACCTCGCCGCGTCGATCCCGGCGAACGCGGAGATGCCGGGCATTGCCGGCTTCCGTCTGCACACCCAGCTCAATCGCGCCGACATCTTCGACGAGCTGGTCGTCTTCCAGGGTGCGAGTTATTTCCGTGCGCTCGGGAGCGGCAATACCTACGGGCTCAGCGCCCGCGGGCTTGCCGTGAACACCGGCCTTTCCCAGGCCGAGGAATTCCCCGTGTTCACCGAAGTCTGGCTTCGCCGTCCGAACGAGGGCGATGGTTCGGTGACGCTCTACGCCGCGCTCGACAGCCCGTCAGTCACCGGTGCCTACCGGTTCGTGATCTCGCCCGGCGACACAACCTCGATGGAGGTGACCGCCCGCCTATTCCTGCGCAAGGACATCGAGCAGCTTGGCGTGGCGCCGTTGACCTCCATGTTCCTGTTCAGCGGCGCCGACATGGGTCCGTTCGACGACTACCGCGCGGCGGTCCATGACAGCGAGGCGCTGGTACTCAACACGCGGCCCGGCGAAACCTACTTCCGACCGCTGAACAACCCGCCTCAACTGGCGAGTTCCTATCTCGGCGCGATGAACCCGGCCTCCTTCGGCCTCGTGCAACGTGAACGTGCCTTCGAGCATTTCCTGGATGCGCAGGCCCATTACGAACTGCGCCCCTCCCTCATGGTCGAACCGATCGGCGACTGGGGCGAGGGCTCCGTGCGGCTGGTCGAGATACCCTCGGACCTGGAGATTCACGACAACATCGTCGCCTTCTGGGTGCCTGACACGCCGACCCGCGCCGGCGATGCGCTCGAATTCTCCTACCGGCTCCATTGGGGCATGACCCCGCCCGGCGCGCAGCCGAAAGCCCTTGCAAGGGTGCTTCGGACGCGGATCGGCAAGGGCGGCGTCGCCGGCGTCGAGACCGATGCGGGGACGCGAAAGTTCGTGGTGGATTTCGCGGGCGGGCTGTTGGGCTCGCTGCCCGGAAACGCAGAGATTGAACCGGTCGCCAGCGCAACCAATGGCGAGATTGTCGAGACTGTCCTGAGCCCCGTGAGCGGAAAGGACGTGTGGAGACTGGTCATGGAGGTCCGGGCGCAACCGGGCTCAATTGTTGAATTGAAGGCAGGCATCGCAGGCTACGATCGCATACTCACCGAGACATGGGTGTACCAATGGATCAACGCTTGAACGCCAAGGACTTCGAAGACGCCCTGCCCAGTGACCCGCCGGCTTCCGGCCTTTCCCGTTGGGCACCACCAGAGGCTCCCCTCCCGATGCAGAAGCAGGTGGTCGAGAAGCGCACGAGCTGGGCAGACCTCGCGCTCGTCGGTCGACTGTTCCTGTCCCGCCGCAAGGCGTGACGGGGGTGCTTGCATAGCCTGCCATGCATTCGCATCTCGAACCGGACGGACCGACGCGTCTTTGCCGCCTTCTTGCGCTGGGTTTTTCGTTGATAGCGGCAGTTGCGGCCTCACTGCTGATGGCCGAAGCAGCCGCGCGCGACGGCTTCGGCGCATTGGATGCGGCGAGGGCCGCTTTGATTTTCCTGACCACGGCCTGGCTTGCCTGGGGCGCTTCGCTGGCGCTGATCGGCACGCCCGGGCGGCAGCGCCCCCGCGCGCAACCTGATCTTCGGATGCCCCAGCCGCGAACGGTCATCCTGATCCCGATTTGCAACGAGGACCCACTGACCACCTTCGCCCGCATCGCGGCCATCGATGCATCCCTAGCCGAAGCAGGCGTGACCGCCGATCTCGCGGTTCTGTCCGATACGCGAGACGAGGTCGCCGCCCAGCGGGAGCGTTTCGCCTTCGCCCGATTGCTGCGGGAAACGGGGGGAGAGGGACGGGTCTTCTATCGGCGGCGAACACAGAACCTCGGCCGAAAAGCCGGCAACATCGAGGATTTCGTCCGCCGTTCCGGCGGCGCCTACGACCTCGCCTTGATCCTGGACGCCGACAGCCTCATGAGCGGCGAGGCGATACGGACAATGATCGCTCGAATGCAGCAAGATCCGAAACTCGGCCTGTTGCAAACCTTGCCCAAGATCATCGGTGCGCATTCGTTCTTTGGCCGTGCGCTCCAGTTCGCGGCTGGTTTCCATGGCCCGGTGTTCTCTCGCGGACTGGCCCGAATGCAGGGCGCGACTGGCCCGTTCTGGGGTCACAACGCCATCGTGCGGGTCCGCGCCTTCGCAGACAGCTGCGGCTTGCCGGAGCTCTCCGGCAAACCCCCATTCGGAGGGCACATCCTCAGCCACGACTACGTGGAATCGGCGCTGTTGGCTCGGGGAGGCTGGAAGGTCGAGATGGATCCCTCCATAGCCGGCTCCTACGAGGAAGGCCCGGAGAACATCCTTTCCTTCGCCCGCCGGGACCGGCGGTGGTGCCAGGGCAACCTTCAGCATTCCCGGCTTCTCTTCGCGCCCGGTCTGGTGGGCTGGAGCCGCTTCGTCTTCCTGCAGAACATCGCGGCCTATGTGGTCTCGATACTCTGGGCGGCGTTCCTCGTCGCGTCCTTCGTCGCGACCGTCACCGCACCGCCCCCGAACTATTTTCCCGAACCGCACCAGCTGTACCCCGTCTTCCCGAACACCTCGACGCGGGAGGTCACCATGTTGGTTTTCGGCGTCGTGGGGCTTCTTATCATCCCGAAGCTCACGATCCTGACGGGCGCAATCGCCTCGAGCCGCGTGGACGGGTTTGGCGGTATCCTCCGCAGCGGTTTTTCGGTGCTTGCCGAGGTACTTCTTACCACGCTCCTTGCACCGCTAATGTTGCTCTACCATAGCCGGGCCGTGCTGCAGGTACTCTCCGGGCAGGATGGCGGATGGCCGGCCAATCAGCGCGGAGAGGGGTTGCTCAGTCTGGCGGACGGCTGGCGGTCGGGGCGTTGGATCGTGATGATCGGAGCTTCTGCGCTGGCGTCGGTCTACTGGATTGCGCCCGACCTCCTGATATGGCTATTGCCGGTCGGCCTGCCGATGCTGGCCGCCCCGTTCCTGATCGCCTGGACATCGCGCCCGCTCACGCATGCGCTCTTCAGCGTGCAGGAAGAAATCGCGCCACCACCGGTGGTTAAGACCTATCACGAGGTATGCACCCGTTGGGCGATGACCTGGAAGAACGCGCCGGCGGAACCAAGTGCCGGCAAGGCCGTTGAACATCATGTCCCAGCATAAAGCCAGCGCAGAACTCATTGCCTTTCCAACCAGAAAGCCCCCCGGCGAACGGCGTCCACGCGACCTCCGGATAGACGCCTTTCGTGGGATTGCACTGGTGATGATCTTCATCAACCACGTTCCCGGCAATCCCTACGAATACCTGACGATCCGCAATCTCGGATTTTCGGATGCGGCGGAGGCGTTCTTCCTGATGTCCGGGATCGCCGCGGGCCTCGCCTACACCGCGCGGTTCCTTCCGGAACACCTTGCTCGCAACGGGCTCTGGCATGCCGTCTCGCCGCTCTGGAAGCGGGCCTGGACGCTCTACCTCGTCCAGATGGCTCTGTCGGCCTGTGCGCTCGCCATCTTCGGCCTTGCCTACCAGCTTTCCGGCCTGCCGGACCTTCTGACCCAGAACAACATGCGGCAGGTGTTCGAGAACCCGACCGAGGGATTGATCGGCTTGCCGATCCTGACGCACCAGTTCGGATATGTGAACATCCTCCCGGCCTACTCGGTGCTGCTGATCTGCGCTCCGGCGGCGATCCTGCTCGGAATTCGCTGGCCGCGGATTCTCCTCGCGGCCTCCCTCGGCCTCTGGCTGATAACCGGCCTCTTCCGGCTCAACCTGCCCAACTATCCCAACGAGGGAGGCTGGTTCTTCAATCCTTTCGCCTGGCAGGCCATCTTCGTGATCGGCTTGCTGACCGGCCTCAGCCTGCGACAGGGCAAGACATTCTTCCCGCGCTCCCGCCTGCTGTTCTGGCTTTCCGCGGCATTGCTGGTGTTCGTTCTGGCCTGGAAATACGTTCCCGGCCTGGAGGATTTCTTCAACATCCAGATGCATCACCTGGCCGAGGCCGGGGCTCCTTTCATCTTCACGTCGCACGACAAGACCTATCTCGCCGCACCACGCTTCCTGCATATCCTCGCGCTTGGATACTTCCTGTCGCAACTCGCCATCGTGTCCCGACTTTCGGCCCATCGCTACGCGATGCCCCTTCGACTGCTTGGGCGGCACGGGCTGCTGGTGTTCGCGGCAGGCACTGTGCTCTCGCTGGCGGCCCAAGCCCTGATGCTCTCTCTACCGGACGCCCTCTGGCTGGCCTGGGTGCTTCCACTCGTCGGGGTGGCCGCGCTTGTCGGAATCGCGCGTCTTGCCGACGCTGCGAACACCAGGCCTCGGGAGCCGCAGTCTCAAGTTTCGACGGACAGCAGTTCCTCCGCTCTTGTTCGACCGATCCAATCGTCCAGCACGGCCGCAAGATCCAAGCCACCAGCGATGTAGGTGATCTCCAGCCGGGTCGTTGGGTCGCCTAACTCCAGCGAAACGCGCCGGGCGCGCTTTCCTTCAGGCATGCCTCGAAAAAGTCGGTGAAGGTTGCAACGAGCGGCGGCAGTTTCTCGTAGGGTGGGTAGAACAGGGTCAGCCACAGCATCGGAACGGACCAGTCGTCCAGCACGGTCTCGACAGCGCCGGAGGCCAACCCCTCTGAAACGATGAAATCCGGGAGAAGCGCCATGCCACCGCCCTTCACGACAAGCTCGTACAGCAGGTCGCCGTTATTGGAGATCACATCGCCGCGCGCCCGAACCAGCCGCTTGCCTCGGTCCTTACGAAAGGTCCAAGTCTCTGGTTCGGTCGTCTCACCATAGGAAAGGCAGGAAAACGGGTCGATCTCATCTGGGGTCTCCGGACGGGGGAGACGGTCGAACAGCGCGGGCGCGGCCACCACGTGCCGGGGCACTTCGCAAATCTTGCGCCAGATCGTCGACTTGTCGGTCGGCGCCTGGCTGATCCGGATGGCCACGTCGCAAGGCTCCTCCATGATGTCGATCAGGCGATCCGTCAGGCGGAGCTGCACCTGCACATGCGGGTAGGCAAGGCGGAAGCTCTCCACCAGCCCGGGCATCAAGCGCAACCCCAGCGACATCGGCGCATTCAGCCGCAACTGGCCGCGATCCGGCAGGCTTTCCTGACGGATCCGCTCGGTCGCCGCATCGAACTCTCCCAGCAGCGCGGCGTAGCGCGCTGCAACCATGGCGCCGGCGCTCGTCGTCGACACCTTGCGAGTGGTTCTGAGCAGCAACTGCTGGCCGAGCGTCTCCTCCAACCGCGCCACCGCGCGGGTCACGCTGGCAGGCGTCGTGCCGAGCACGCGCGCGGCGCCGGTGAAACTGCTCTGGCGGGCAACTTCCAGAAAAACCCGGATCGGGCCGAGATCGTCCATGGTTATTATTACGCTCGGCGCAACAGATTAGGCAATATTGATGCCGATTGTCTCAATGAACATTCGTGCCAAAATCTGTCCCGACGCAATGAACAGGACCAGAGAGGCGCGAACGATGATCGACCAGATCAGGGGATTGCACCATGTCACCTCGCTTGCCGGAGATGCCAATGCCAACAACGCGTTTTTCACGAAGACGCTCGGTCTGCGGCGGGTGAAGAAGACCGTCAACTTCGACGCGCCGGAGGTGTACCACCTCTATTACGGCGACGAAGCAGGGACACCCGGCAGCGTGATGACCTACTTCCCCTTCGGCCAGACGCCGCCGGGACGGCGCGGGATCGGTGAGGTCGGCGTGACCGAGTTTGCCGTGCCGAAGGGCAGCCTCCGCTATTGGAAGGAGCGGCTTTCGACGCACGGCGCAACCGGTCTGTCCGAGGACAGCGCCTTCGGTGCGGACCGTCTGCTCTTCGATGGCCCCGATGGCGACAGCTTCGCGCTAGTCGAGGACGCGCTGCGCGGCCGCATGCCCTGGACCGGTGGCGATGTGCCGGAGGAAACCGGGGTGCTGGGCTTTCACGGCGCGCGCTTCCGGCTTCGGGATGCCGCCGCCACGGGCGAGTTGCTGGAGTTCATGGGCTACCAGAAGGCCGAGACCACGGGCAATCTGACCCGCTACGTCATCGAGGGTGGCAACCCCGCCGACACGATCGACATCGAGGCCATTCCGACTGCGCGTGTCGCGTCCCAAGGCGCGGGCTCCGTGCATCATATCGCGTTTGCGGTCGAGAACCGCGCGGCACAGCTGGAGGTGCGCAAGGCGCTGATGGACACCGGCTACCAGGTCACGCCGGTGATCGACCGGGATTACTTCTGGGCGATCTATTTCCGCACCCCCGGCGGGATCCTCTTCGAGGTCGCCACCAACGAGCCCGGCTTCGACCGGGACGAAGACACTGCGCATCTGGGCGAGGCGCTGAAGCTGCCCACGCGCTACGAGCCGATCCGGTCGCGCATTGAGGCGGGACTGGTCCCGATCTCGGACTAGATCAAGCGCAACACCAAGGAGGTCGCCATGTCGACAGATGCCTACACGGCACTCGTTCACGCGCCCGAACCCGGCGCGCCGCTGATCCTTGCCTTTCACGGCACGGGCGGCGACGAAAACCAGTTTTTCGGCCTCGCGCGGCAGCTCCTGCCGCAGGCCGGGGTCGTCTCTCCCCGTGGGGACGTTTCCGAAAGGGGCGCTGCGCGGTTCTTTCGGCGGACCGGCGAGGGCGTCTACGACATGGCGGATCTCGCGGCGCGGACCGAGAAGATGGCCGGATTCGTCGCCGCCCATCGGAAGGCCAACCCCGGCTCGCCGGTCTATGGCTTCGGCTATTCCAACGGCGCCAATATCCTTGCCGCGGTCACCTTCAGGCATCCGGAGCTGTTCGACCGGATCGGGCTGCTGCACCCGCTGATCCCGTGGACACCAGAACCGGTTCCGGCGCTGGCGGGGCGCGACATGCTCGTCACGGCCGGGCGCCGCGACCCGATATGTCCATGGCCGATAAGCGAGGAGCTGATAGACTGGTTCTCCGAGCAAGGCGCGACGGTTTCGACCCGCATTCACGACGGAGGCCACGAGGTGCGCCCCGAGGAAATCGACGCGCTCGCCCTGTTTCTGAACCAGGCGAAAACCGCGGCCTGAAGCCGGCCGCGACATTTCAACAAGGAAAATTGGTCATGGAAAGCATTACGATCACGCGCACGGATACCGACAGCAAGGCACGCTATGCCGCCAGGGTCGCCGGCGTGGAAGGCGAAGGCGAACTGACGCTCTCCAAGGTGACGGACAAGCTCATCATCGCCGATCACACCGGCGTGCCCGATACCATGCGCGGCAAGGGCGTCGCAGCGGCGCTCGCCGAACGCCTGATCGCGGATGCCCGCGCGGCGGGCCAGCGGATCGTGCCGCTCTGCCCCTTCGTGCGCGCCTATGCCGAGAAGCGGCGCGAGGCGCTGGCGGATGTCATCCAGTGGTGATCCCGGCCCCGCAAACTGCACACCAGAAGACAAGGAACGCCCCATGAGCCTGAACGCGGATTTCACCCAGGATGTCATCGTCCGGCCAGAGGACAACCGCTGGGTCGCCTCGCCGATGCCAGGGGTCGACCGGATGATGCTCGACCGGATCGGCGACGAGGTGGCGCGCGCCACGACCATCGTGCGCTATGCTCCCGACAGCCACTTCTCGCCCCACACCCACGGAGGCGGCGAGGAGTTCATCGTGCTCGACGGCGTGTTCGAGGACGAGCACGGGGCCTTCCCGGAAGGCGCCTACATCCGGAATCCGCCGACCTCGCGGCACACGCCGGGCTCGAAGCCGGGCTGCGTGATCTTCGTGAAGCTCTGGCAGTTCCAGCCGGAGGACCGCACCCATGTGCGCGTGGCGACCGACAAACTCGGCAGCGTGGCGGACGCGTCCCGCCCCGGCGTCGCGGTATCGCCGCTCTATCGCGACGCGCACGAGGATGTCCGGATCGAGCAATGGTCGGCCGGGAGCTCCGCGGCCGTGGCGGCTGAGGGCGGTGCGGAGATCCTGCTGCTCTCCGGCAGCCTGCGCCTCGACGGCGTGGCGCTCTCGCCCTGGACATGGATCCGTCGCGCCGATGGCCACGAGATCACCCTGACCGCCGGCCCCGAGGGCGCGCGGCTCTGGATCAAGACCGGGCATCTTCTGGATGTCCGCGCGCCCGAAGCCTGACCCTCCGCCCCCCTCCCCGAGACAAGGACCAGACCCATGAGTTGGAACCCGACCCTCGCCCCGGACTGCCCCGATCACGTCAGCGCGGATGCGATCGAGACGCTTATCATCCCCCGCGCCCGCGATATCGGCGGCTTCGAGGTAAGGCGGGCCCTGCCCTCGCCGAAGCGGCAGATGGTGGGCCCCTTCATCTTTTTCGACCAGATGGGCCCGGCCGAGTTCATCACCGATGGCGGCATCGACGTGCGCCCGCACCCGCATATCGGCCTCGGTACGGTGACCTATCTCTACCAGGGCGAGTTCGAGCATCGCGACAGCCTCGGGACGCACCAGATGATCTATCCCGGCGAGGTGAACTGGATGCTCGCCGGGCGGGGCGTGACGCATTCGGAGCGCACCAGCGCCGAGACCCGCGCCACGCGGCACAAGCTGTTCGGCATCCAGACATGGGTCGCGCTGCCGGAGGACCGCGAGGACATTGCGCCGGATTTCGAGCACCACAAGGCAGGCGCCCTGCCGGACCTGAGCGAGGGCGGCGCGCAGGCGCGGCTCATTCTCGGCACCGCGTGGGGCGAGCGCTCGCCCGTTACCATGCAGTCGGAGATCTTCTACGCCGATGTCACCCTGGCCCCGGGGGCGCAGTTCCCTCTGCCGGATGACCACGAGGATCGCGGTATCTACGTGACGCAGGGCTCCATCGAGAACGCCG
Source organism: Tropicimonas aquimaris (assembly GCF_042676185.1). Taxonomy (NCBI): domain Bacteria; kingdom Pseudomonadati; phylum Pseudomonadota; class Alphaproteobacteria; order Rhodobacterales; family Roseobacteraceae; genus Tropicimonas; species Tropicimonas aquimaris. Next base: position 152,886 of record NZ_JBHTJT010000060.1, read on the forward strand.
GGCAGAGCTTCGAGGCAGGCCAGATGATGGTCTTCCGTCCGGGCGACCGTCTCTCGGTGCGGGCGGGCTCGCAGGGGGCGCGGCTGATGGCGCTTGGCGGCGAGACGCTGAACGGGCCGCGCTATGTCTGGTGGAACTTCGTCTCGTCCTCGCCGGACCGGATCGAAGAGGCGAAGGAAGCCTGGAAAGCGGCGGATTGGGAGAAGGGACCGTTCCACCTGCCGCCGGGGGATGCGGAGGAGTTCATTCCAATCTCCCCCGAACTGGATCGGCTCAAGATCAAGCGTTGACACGGTGCGGGCGGGAGGGCGGTTCTAGGCGCCCTACCCGGCCATGGTGAAACCCGACGACCAAAGGAAGCGAGGGGCAAGATGGACCTTTCCGAAATCGGCCTGATCGGCCTTGGCACCATGGGCGCGGCCCTGTCACTCAATATCGCGGAGAAGGGGTTCCGGATCTCCGTCTTCAACCGCACGGTGTCGCGGGTGGATGGTTTCCTGGCCGAGGCCGGCCCCTTGGCGGAGCGGATCACGCCGACACGCTCTCTCGAGGATTTCGTTGCCTCGCTGGCGGAACCGCGCGCGATTATTCTGATGGTGCCCGCAGGCGAAGCGGTGGACGCGCAGATCGCGGCCCTGCGTCCACTGCTCGGGCCGGACGACCTGATCATCGACGCCGGCAATGCCAATTTCCACGACACCAACCGCCGCGCCGCCGAGGCCGTGGCGCAGGGTGTGCCTTTTCTCGGCATCGGGGTCTCTGGCGGCGAGGAGGGCGCACGGCACGGGCCGTCGATCATGGGCGGCGGCGACCGCGCCAACTGGGACCGGGTCTCGCACATTCTCGAGGCGATCAGCGCCAAGTACGAGGGAGAGCCCTGCGCCACGTGGATGGGCGAGGGCGGTGCCGGCCATTTCGTCAAGACGGTCCACAACGGCATCGAATACGCCGACATGCAGCTCATCGCCGAGACCTACGGCGTGCTGCGCGATGGCATGGGCCTCTCCGCTGCCGAATGCGGCGAGGTTTTCGGTCGCTGGAACGATGGCCCGCTTCGCTCCTACCTCGTGGAAATCTCGGCCAGGGTCTCGGCCGCCACCGATCCGGAAACCGGATCGCCGATGCTCGACGTCATCCTGGACCGGGCCGGACAGAAGGGCACCGGGCGCTGGACGGTGATCGAGAGCCAGCAGGTTGGCGCACCGGTGCCGGTGATCGAGGCGGCCGTCGCGGCGCGCAACCTGTCGGCGGCACTGGAAACCCGCCGTGCCGGGCAAGAACTGTTCGGCGCGGCGCCCCAGTCCCTGCCCGACGGCACGCTCTCGCTGGACGACCTCGAAGCCGCGATGATCGCGGGCAAGATCATGTGCTACGCGCAGGGTTTCGACCTGCTCGCACGCACCGGGGCGCAGCACGGATGGGCGCTGCCGATGCCCGAGATCGCCGAGGTCTGGCGGGAAGGCTGCATCATCCGGTCCGACATGCTGAACGACATGGCCGCGGCCCTGCGCGGCGAGCCCGAGCGCAACCTGATCTTTGCGGACTATTTCGCCGATCTCGTTGCGCGCAACCACGTTGCGCTGCGCAAGGTCGTGTCGACGGGCGCGCTTCACGGCCTGCCCATGCCCGCCCTCTCCGCCGCGCTCAGCTATTTCGACATGATCCGCACCGAGCGGTCGACCGCCAACATGCTTCAGGCTCAACGTGATTTCTTTGGCGCCCACGGGTTTGAAAGGATCGATGCGGCGGGCAAGCATCACGGTCCGTGGGCCAGCGGGCAAGACCGGCCTTGACGCTGGGTGTTCTTGCAAGACGCCCCCGATGCACCATACGGCCGACGCAGCTATAGGGCACGACTGGCGACGATGCGCATTCGGCGGACCTCACCAGAGATCGGACGCGCCACGGGCCTTCTGGAAAGACGGATGGCTAACACCCAGTGCAAATGTCCCATGCCGATCACCATCAGAAGACGGTGCGCAGAATTTGGCGCCTTCGCCGGGAGCAATGCAGGTTGTGGGATGATCCGACGACTGACGCACGCTGCGCCGGAAGCCTCTCGCCACTCTATCCAAACACGGGATCAAACGCCTGACGCCAAATGCAGGCCGCCGAAACGCACCGGTTTGCGGGTCGCCGTCAGACCTACGAACCCGGATCGCTGCTGTCTTCCCGCTCGGGCTCCGCCGGATGCTTGCCGGTTGCCGGTGTCGGGCGCAGGTCTGGCCGTGGCGTCATCGGGCGCACCTTCCGGCCCGCGTCCAGGCACAGGCGGATCTCATCGGCCTCGAGCACCTCACGCTTCTCGAGTTCCCGTATCAGATAGCTGACCGCATCCTCGTTTCGGACCAGAATGTCTTCCGCCCGGGCCTCTGCCTCTTTCAGGAGGCCGATCACGGCCAGATCCACGCGTGCAGCGGTCTGGTCGGCATGTTCGTGGGGCTGCGCGATGGATTGTCCGAGAAAGGGGTGATCCTCACTCTGGCGTAAATCGACTGGTCCCAGTTCCTCGGTCATGCCCCAGCGGGCCACCATCGAGCGCGCAAGTTCAGTCGCGCGCTTGATGTCGTCGTCGGCTCCCGAACTCACGCTGCCAAGGAAATGCCGCTCGGCCGCGCGACCGGCCAGCAAGATCGCGAGCTGCGCCCGGAGGTAGCCTTCGGGAAGCGTATGGTGTTCCTCGCGGCTCAGCATGTGGGTGCCGCCAAGGCTGCGGCCACGCGGGATGATGGTGACCTTGTACAGCGGGTCAGCTTCGGGCGTGAAATGGGCGACCGCCGTGTGACCGGCTTCGTGAACGGCCAGGCGGTGACGTTCCTGCGGCTGTATGGCCAGCGTGCGGACCGTGCCGAGTATGATCTTGTCACGCGCTTCCTGGAGGTCGGCTGCGTTGACAAGGTCGCCCTGCCGCCGTGCCGCGAGGATAGCCGCCTCGTTGAGAAGGTTCCTGAGGTCTGCCCCTGAAAAGCCGGGCGTGCCGGCCGCAACGTCGTCGAGATCGGCGGTGTTGGACAACGGGATATCCCGGGCGTGGATGTCCAGGATGGCCCTGCGCGCCTTCTGGTCGGGCAGGTTCAGGGTCACGTGGCGGTCGAACCGGCCCGGCCGCAGCAGGGCCGGGTCCAGAACGTCCGGACGGTTGGTGGCGGCCAGCACCACCACGGCCTCCCGCCCGGTGAACCCGTCGAGTTCGGCGAGGATCTGGTTCAGTGTCTGCTCGCGCTCGTCGTGGCCGCCGCCGAGACCCGTTCCACGGGTGCGCCCAATACTGTCGAGCTCGTCGATGAAGATGACGGACGGCGCGCGCTTGCGAGCGGCATCGAACATCGCCCGCACCCGTCCGGCACCCACACCGACAAAGACCTCGATGAACTCCGATCCGGACGTCGAGAAGAAGGGCACCCCGGCCTCACCCGCGAGCGCGCGCGCCAGGAGCGTCTTGCCGGTGCCCGGCGGCCCCATGAGCAACACCCCGCGAGGCACGACCGCGCCTACCCTCTGGAACCGCTCCGGCTCGCGCAGGAACTCCACCAGTTCGGCGACTTCCTTCTTCGCCTGTTCCTGACCGGCGACGTCGGCAAACCTGGTTTCAGATTGCGTTGCCGTCGGTTGCGAGAAACGCCCGCTGAACATCCCGCCGATACCGCGACTGTCGATGCCGCCGATCTGTCTGAACATCCGTCTTTGCAGCCAGACATAGACTCCCAGGATGACGATCCAAGGCAGGAACAGAAGCAGCAGCGAGTCGCCTGCGGGGGCCTCTGCCGTGATCTCGACGTCCGCGGCCTCAAGCATCGCAAGAAGGTCGGGATCTGGCTGGACGGGGGTGACGGCCTTGTACTGCGCCGCCTCACCGGTCGTGTCGGCGGCAAGGGTGACCGTGATCAAATTTTCTCCGAGCACGGCTTCGGCAACCGCACCGGTTCCGATCAACCGCTTCATTTCACTGTAGGATACGGTTTCGACGGCGGCTCCGGGCTGCAGCATGGAGAACATCACTAGCAACAGGAGCGCGAACGCCCATGGGATGAGCATGGGCTCGGCCCACGGGGAATTGGGGCCATTCGGTCGCTTGTTCGGGTCGTCGGACATGGCTGTTCCACTCCGCAACCGAGGATGCCATGGCTCGGCGCTGCTCGCGTTGACGCAGGTCAACGCGAGCGAGGCCGACCCCTAAGGCGTCCCGTTGCCAGGACGCCCTCTTGCTACCAGATCGCCGGCCAGGGGATGCGCCCCAGATCGATCTGCGGCTCCAGCCCAAGGTCGCGCAGGCGATGCGACGAAAGCTCTGGCGCAAGGATCGGGGGCGTTGGGCGGCGGCGTGAGCCTGACCACCCGAGGGGTCTCCACAACATTCTGAAATCCTCTCTCAAGAAATGGGGGGTCTGCGGGTGTCTCGGCTCCCGATGCCCGCAGAGCGTGGGGAAACGTCAGTTCGTCGGCATGGTCACCCGGTAGAAGGGTGCCCTGGCCGCCGCACTCGCTGCGACAGGTTCCAGCCGTTGCGCCTCCGTCGGAGGCAGCGACCGGAGATAAGCGACGAGCGCAGCGACATCCTCGTCGGACAGCTCCGCATAGGCCGGCCAGGGCATCGCGGGCGCCAGCAGTCGCCCGTCCGGTCGCTGACCGGCCCGGATCGCGTCGGCGATCTCCTCGTCGGTCCAGTCGCCGAGACCGGAGGCGCTCGGGGTCAGGTTGGGAGGCCAGAAGATCCCGAGCCCAGGGATCTCGAAGCCGATGTTGCCGCCGGACAGGCCGGCGTCCATAACCGGCGCACCATCGGCCCCACGCGGCATGTGACAGCCGGCGCAATCCATGATGCGGGCCAGGTAGCCGCCGCGCGCGATGGCATCGCCCTCGGCATCGGCGCGATGACCGACAGACAGGAGCGCCGCTGTGGTCAGCGCCACAAGATGCATTGGTCTCATTTCTGTTTTCCTTTGGGAATGCCCGGGCAGCGCCCGGGCCGTGACGTTTCAGGCTGCGGATTGGTCGCTGTGACCTTCGTGAATGCCAAAGCGCCCCGTCGGATCGTGAAGCAGGCGCAGGTCCGAGAGGCGGCTGGCTGCCTCGGCGGAGAGCGTGGGAAACCCGGCCGTCGGACGGTCGAGATCGGACTCGCCGACATAGCTGCCGGTTGCTAAGCCGCGGCAGGTTTCGACGGAGCTGCGGAGCCATGCCAGGTTCTCCCTGTCCTGCGCCGCCTCCGGCCAGATCCCGTAGAGCGTCGCGAATATGCGGCCGTCGCGGCTGAAGGCGGCATCGCCCGGCAGCGGGACAGAGTTCGAGCGCAGCGCGACGAGACCGAAGCTCCGGGAGGAAGGAGCCCGCTCGATGCTGCGCAGGACGCGCGCAAGCGCCTCGCCGAAGGCCCCGTCGGACCACAGGCAGTCCACCCCGTATCGCGCGCCTTTCGGCGTCGACTGTCCGGTCATCTCGTAGAGCGCCGAGATCGGCGTGGGCATCGGCCCGGCGACCTCCACCGCCCCCTCCGGCGCATCGCGCCAGAGATCGGCGCAGATCCCGCGCGCCTCGGCCTCCTCGGTTGCGAAGACATTCGCGATGGCCGCGATGACGGCACCTTCCGGCCCGGCGGCGATCTTGGCCGTGAACTCGACATTGGCCGGCGCGCGGGCCACCGCCGCCTCCGCCCATGCTGCGACCGCCTCGGCCTCGCCCGCAGGATAGACCCGGACCACCGACGTCAACGCGCGCGGCGCCTCATAGAGCCGGACCCGGAACGCGGTGACGATGCCGAAGAACCCGGGGCCGGCGCCGCGGGCGGCCCAGAAGATGTCGGGATGCTCTGTCGCCGTGGCGGTCAGCAGCCGCCCATCGGCCATCACCACGTCGACCCCGAGCACGGAGAAGCAGGCGATGTCCCAGGCACTGGAGTTCCAGCCGACTCCGCCGCCGAGCAGGTAGCCGCTGACGGTCACATCGCCGCAATGGCCAACCGGAAACGCCAGCCCGTGACGATCCAGCGCCGCCGCGAGCCGCGCGTTGGACACGGCCGGCCCGAGAATGGCGCTGCGCTCGGTCACATCGATCCGTAGCCCGTCCAGTGCGCCCAGGTCGACGACCATATCGGCGCGGGCGGCGATGCCCGTGAACTGGTGCCCGCCGCCTCGTGCGGAGACGCTCAGACCGTGCTCGCTGGCGTAGCGAACGGCCGTCTGGACATCGGCCGCGTCCGCCGCGCGGATTATCACCCGCGCCTGGCGCTGCGGCTTGCGGCCGTTCCAGATCAGGGCGTCGCAGGCCTCGGCATGGTCGGGATCGAACACGGTAATCACCGGCCCGCGTATGCGGGACTTCAGGGTTTCGAAAGTCATTCAGAAAGTCTCTGCAATGCTTGGGCGCCCGCCCCGCCGAAACCGGCCAAAGGAATCGGGTTCCCGGATGGGAAATGAAGAACGATCGGGGCGCTTCGGCGAAGGTTCGGCGACCGCGTCCCTGGCAAGTGCAATACCCCCGCAGCCCTGCGCGGGCATGCTAAGTGTTCGCTCGCGAAATGCTCACGAATGCTAAGAGATTGCTAAACGACGACCTCGCCCGCGTCGGGCTCTTCCAGGGCCACCCGACAGGCCGCAACCAGTCTGAACCGTCCGCGCCCCGCCTTCTCGAGCCTGAGACAGGCAGACCGCTCCTCGAGCCGCTTGCGCAGGAGGATCAGGCGGGCGTCGAGGTTCTCGGCATGGGCCGGTAGCCGCAGTGCCGGGTCGAGGCGCAGCTCGCGGGTGGTGAACTCCGTGCGCCCGGTGGCGCGATGCTCGCACAGCAGCCGCCACAGGATCGCGCCGGCCACGCCCTTGATGAGGTACTCGTTCTCCAGAAAGACGCTCTGGTCGAGCCGAAAGTAGCGAAGGGTCAACTGGCCATTCCCGGCGTCAGGGACCGAAGCGTCGCCGGCGACCTCGTCGGCAGCGTCCTGACGCAGCAGGGACATCCGCGCACCGACATGGCCGGCGACCAGCGCGAGCGCATCCTCCTCGTCGTAGCCAAAGCGGTTGATCTCGTCATCCTCGGCAAACAGCACCCCGACCACGACCCCGCCTTCGGTGATCGGCAGCGCGATCTGGCTGCGCGGGGCGGCAAGACCGGGAAAGGCGATGAGCCGGGGCACGTCGCAGACGATTCCATGGCGGCGCGCGGCGTCGCTTATCGCTGCGCCATATCGGTATTCGCGCGTCATGTGGCCGATGCGGATCGGGGCGTTCTCCCGCGCCGCGACACCGATCACGCCTTCGCCCAGCGCAACCTCGGCCCCGACACCGGTTTCGGGATAGCCATGCGATGCGACGGTGTAGAGACGGCCGGCCTCCGCGCCCGCCATCAGAACCATCGACCAGGCGATGCCGAAGTCGCGCTCGAGGCAGGCCGTGACGCAATCCAGAAGCTCTTCGAGGTCGGCGCAGCCATCCAGGGCCGAACAGGTGCGCCGTGTCGCCGCCAGAAGCGAGGGTCGGTTCGCCACCGGCAGCGCGACCGGCCCCGGCACCGCCTCGATCGACTGCACGCGGTAGATATCCGCGCCGAGCAGCCGGAAGACATCCTCGACTCCGTGATGCGATGCGATCCCGGCGAGCTTTGCCTTCATGCCCTCGTACAGCGGGCCGGCGGTCTGCGTCTCCTCGTAGACGAGCGACAGGCGAAAGTGCTGGAGCGTTTCTGGATCGGTCACCACCACCATCGCGCGACGGGTGGCCATGACGTTTCGCCGCGTCTTGTTGAAGAACTGGTAGGAGAGCGCGACGCGCTCCGGGTCCACGTAATGAACCTGGCTGATCATAGAGACGTTGGGAACGCCATCGGCATCGCAGGTCGCCAGAACGGAGGCAATGACCCCTTCCAAGGCCCTTCGGAGGCCATCAATGCGAAGACCGGTCATCGCGGCAACTCCGCGCCGGCCCCGGGACCGGGAGTCTGGGTGAACACACGCTCGGGCGTCAGCTCGAGCGCCACCAGATCCGCAGGATCATAGGCGCAATATCCTGCCGCCTGCACGCGCGCGTAGCCGATCTCCACCAACCCATCCTGGAACAGCGCATTCTGCCGATCCATCTCCGGAATGTCGTCGGAACAGGCTGGGCAAATCCGGGCATGGGAAGCCTTTACCTGGAACGAGGTGTGATCCCGGGTCGCCGTGAACGTGACGGCCACCGCACGGCGCAGCTGCACCGACCGGAGAACGGCCAGGTTGGCGGCCTGCCCCAGAAGGACGCGCACAACGCCCTCTGGCATGATCCGGATACCAACGCCGAAGCCGACGACCGGCGCGCCGACATCGTCGCTTGACGCGACGGTGACGCCACATCCGCCCTGAGCGAGCGCGACGAGTTCGGCCGGCAGCTGCAGTGGCGTCATGGAGGCGAGCATGGCGCGGGCCGGCCTCTCGTGCCCCCTCCGACACTTGGCCTACCCGGCCCACAACACGTTTTCGGCGATCTGGCAGCGTGTGTCTGCACACCGGGATAGAGCGGCGTCCTGATTAGAGCCAGCATCGTGCCTTGCCATTCGATTTCGCGACCGATTGGCCAAGGGTCTCATCTTGCCGCACAAGCGTCATGCTTGAACCCGACATCGACGTCGCCATTCGCATCGCTCTTCCTTCATGCCCATCCGCCCGGCGCTCCGGCGCTGTGTCGACCACAGGGAATCGCAGCCTATGTCCAGTAGCCCGCATGGGGTATTGAGAGGGGCATGGGAACCGTTACCTCTCTCTTTCTGCGCAAGATGGTTGCGGCGGCCGGGCCGGAGATCGATCAGGCGGGGCTGCTGCGGTCGGTCGGCCTCGCCCCGGACGCCGAGGCCGATCCGAAGACCATGATCGCGGATACCGAGTATTACGGGCTGCTGGAGCGCATCGCGGCCGAGATCGACGTCACCGACCTGCCACTGCGCACAGGGGCCTCGATGCGGCTCGACGATTACGGGGCGCTCGGACTGGCCTTCAAGGCAGCCACCACGCTCGGCGGCTCCTTCTCGCGGGTCGCCCGGTTTGCAAGGCTCTGGACCAGCGTTGTCGAGTATTCGCTGGAGCCCGAGGGGCAAGACAGCTGGTTTCACCTGCACCGCGCCGGGCCGCCGCGGCTTGGCCTTCGGCTGTCGAACGAGGCGACACTGGCCAGCGCGACGGCCATCGCCCGCGAAGTTTCGCAGACCGGCAGCTTTTCCCCGCTGGAAGTGCATATCCGGCACGCGGCACCGTCCAGCACCGCGCAGCACGAGGCCTATTTCGGATGCCCGGTCGTCTTCGGCTCGGATCGCGACGCACTGCTGATCGCTCGAGCCTCGTTGGACAGCCCCAACCGGCTTGGCGACCGGGGAATCACACGGTTTCTCGAAAGCCACCTGGAACAGGAACTCTCCCTGCTCACCGAGACCCGGCGGATCGCCGACCGCACCCGGGATGTCATCGCGCAGGCTCTCAGCGAAGGGCTTCCCAGGATGGAGGATGTCGCCCGCCGGCTGGGCCTGAGCGCGCGTTCCCTGCATCGGCGACTGGCCGAGGATGGCCTGACCTTCCAGTTGCTGACCGATGCCACCCGCCGGGAACTGGCCGAGGGTCTGCTGCGCGACGAGCAGTACTCCATCGCCGAGATCGCCTACCTGACCGGCTTCTCCGAACAGAGCGCCTTCAACCGCGCCTTCAAGCGCTGGACCGGCGCAACGCCGGCCGGTTTCCGGAGCGGCAAACCTTCCTCATGATACCGCCGATGGCAGGAAAACCGTCGACAAGCTGCCCGTCGCGGTCAACATGTCGAGACCATGGACAAGCTTTCCGTCATGCACGCCTATTGCCGCATCGTCGAGCGCGGCAGCTTCGCCCGCGCCGCCGAGGATCTCGGCGTTTCCGGGGCGCTTCTCAGCCGTGAGGTCAAACTGCTGGAGGAAAGCCTCGGCTGCACGCTCCTGACCCGCACCACGCGGTCCATGTCCCTGACCGATGCCGGGCGGCTCTACTACGAGGAGGCGCTCGGGATCCTCGATGCGGTGGGACGGGTGGAGGACCATATCCGCGACGGCGCAGGACGGGTTCAGGGGCATCTGAAGGTCAACGCCTCGAGCTCCTTCGGGCAGATGGTGATCGCGCCGATCCTGCCCTCCTTTCTCGACGCGCATCCGGACCTTCGGCTGACGCTGTCGATGGACGACCGCGTGGTGGACATGATCGAAGGCGGTTTCGACGTCTCCATCCGAATCCGGCCCGCGATGCCGGATTCCTCGCTGGTGGCGCGGCGGATCGGGATCATGCGGCAGAGGATCTTTGCCGCACCGGGCTATCTGGAGCACACGGGCACGCCGCAGAGTCCTGACGATCTGTCCCGGCATCGCATCGTCGGCTTCCTGCTCGCCGAGCACCTGACGGAATGGGCCCTCTCGGGACCGGAGGGCCCCCGCACCGTCCAGATCGACCCGCCCTTGCGGGTGGGAAACAGCCTGGTCCTGCGGGACCTTCTCATCGCCGGCCAAGGGATCGGCACCCTGCCCGACTTCGTCTCCGACGGCCCGGAAGCGCGCGGCGAGCTGGTTCGCCTGCTGCCGGATTACGAGCTGCCCGCACCGGAGATCTTCGCCGTCACCGCGTCCCGGCTCGGCATGGACGCCAAGGTCTCGGCCTTTCTCGAGCACCTGCGCACCGCGCTCCGGCCCGCGCATTCATAACCTGGTGTAAAGAATGATTTGCGCGCGGGCCGCTTATTCCCGTCCGCCCGATCACCGATCTTCCCGGCAACGAACCACCGACCGGAGAAGATCCCATGCCCCGCATTCTCGTGCTTTACTATTCCAGCTACGGCCATGTCCGCGACATGGCGCTGGCCGCGGCGGAGGGCGCGCGCAGCGTTCCCGGTGCGCGCGTCGATATCCGCCGCATCCCCGAAACCGTGCCCGAAGCCGTGCGGCGGAGCGCGGGCTACTTGGCGGACGACACACCCGAGGCCGCGCCCGCCGATCTGGCGGATTATGACGGCCTGCTGCTCGGCACGCCCACCCGCTTCGGCATGATGGCCGGCCAGATGAAGCAGTTCCTCGACCAGGCCGGCGGGCTCTGGGCGCGGAATGCGCTGGTCGGCAAGGTGGTCGGGGTCTTTGCCTCCACCGGCTCGCAGCACGGCGGCCACGAGGCGACGCTGCTCTCCACACAGATCCCGCTGCAGCATTTCGGGATGCTGATCGCCGGCCTGCCCTATTCCTTCGCTGGCCAGACATCGCGCGACGGCATCATCGGCGGCGCGCCCTATGGCGCGGGCACCATCGCCGGGGCCGATGGCGCGCTCCGTCCCACCGAGACCGATCTTGCCGGCGCGCGGTTCCAGGGCGCCCATGTGGCCGAACTGGCCGCCCGCCTCGCCCTCGGCGAACGCATGCGCGAGGCCGCCTGATTCAACGGCCGTCATATCTCCGGCACTCCGCGCAGGCCGCGGAGAGTGCCGGGCTCTTCCCCCCAAAACTGAAAGGGCCTTCTCATGAGCTTCCCCTTCCGCCTCCCCGTCAGAAGTCTGCGACGCCAACGGCGGCGAGCCGTTCCCCGCGACCTCTCTCCCCGGCAGATGCGCGACATCGGTCTCGAACCATGGCCAGACCAGCCGCCCGTCTTCCCGCGCCACCTCTGGTGAGTGCCCGCGCCGCAAAGGATACCCGACCATGACCCGGCCGACCGACATCCTCCTCACCGCGCTCGCCCCGGCGATCTGGGGCAGCACCTACCTCGTCACGACCGAGGCCCTTCCCGCGGGCTACCCCGTCACCCTCGCGGTGCTGCGCGCGCTGCCGGCCGGGCTCCTGTTGCTGGCCGTCACCCGCTGCCTGCCGCCGCGGGCCTGGCTGGGCCGCGTCTTCGCACTGGGGGCGCTGAACTTCGCCATCTTCTGGACGCTGCTTTTCGTGGCGGCCTACCGGCTCCCCGGCGGCGTCGCGGCGACGCTCGGATCCTTGCAGGCGCTGATCGTCATTGGCCTCGCGCGTGGCGTGCTCGGAACGCCGGTCCGCGGGATGGCGGTGCTTGCGGCCCTCACCGGTGTCGCTGGCGTGGCCCTGCTCCTGCTCGGCCCGGAGGCCGCGCTCGACCCGATCGGCATCGCTGCCGGGATCGGCGGCGCCGCCTCAATGGCCGCGGGAACCGTGTTGAGCCGCAAGTGGCAGCCGCAAGTGCCCGCGCTGAGCTTCACCGCTTGGCAGCTGACCGCGGGAGGGCTGATCCTGCTGCCCGTCGCGCTCGTGCTCGAGCCTCCCCTGCCGCCTCTCGATACCGCGAATCTCGCCGGCCTCGCGTGGCTCGGGCTTTTTGGCGCGGCGCTGACCTACTGGCTGTGGTTCCGTGGCGTCGCCCGGATCGAGCCCGGCGCGGTCTCAATGCTCGGCATGATGAGCCCGGTCACCGCTGTCGCCATCGGCTGGCTGTGGCTCGGACAGGCGCTGAGCCCGTTGCAGGCCCTGGGCGCGGTGATCGTGCTCGGTTCGGTCTGGGTGGGCCAGGTCACCAACCGGCCCCGGTCCCGGAAGGCCCAGGTCCCGTCAGGCCGCGCCCTCTCGGCCTGAACGACAGGCCCATCCAGAAAACAAGACCGGCCGCGCGGGAGCAGACCCCGCGCGGCCATAATCGTTTTCACTCAGCGCCATGCATGACGATATGGAGACCTTCCTCCGGGGTTGGAGGAACGAAATGCCTGCTCAGCTGCGCGAACTGTTCGTCCGAGACCTCGAACGGATGATCCCCGCACGCGTTCCGCGCCCGCAACCGCGCCAAGCAGACCTCGTCCGGCACGTCGAGGAAGTGCAAAGTGTGGGCCGCACCCGAGGCCTCGACGAGGCTGCGCATCCAAGCGCGCCTGGCAAGGGTATTCGCCTGGAAGTCGAGCACGACGGAGACGCCCTCCCGCAGAAGCGAGACGACGTGAGAGCCGATGGCGGCCTCGAGACGGGCGGAGCAGCGAACGTAATCGGCGATCGTGGCCATCTGCTCGCCGTAGAGAGCGGAGAGCAGCGCATCCTCGGAGAGGACGACGGTTCCCGGCTGGCGTCCCAGCTTCCCGGTCAAGGTCGATTTGCCGGAAGCGGGTTTGCCGCAGAGGAGATGGAGCGTGGGTAAGTTGGGTGACATGAGACAGACCTGTCGAGGCGCAAGGCGCGTTTCGTGGAAATTCGGATACAGGGAGCCCGGCCCGGCGAGTCAGGCCGGGATGGTAATTCGAGCCGGGGGCTTGCCGGCGGGTATCCGAAACAGGGTCGTCATGCGGGCGTGGTGCCATGCGGGCGGCGGGATGTCCATGCCGGCGCGCCGGTCAAGCGTGATAGCTGGGCGCCCCGACCACCGCGTCACGCCTGCCCCTGCGCCGTCCAAAGCAGGCCGAGCAGGAGCAAGGCCGCGGACAGCACGCAGGCCAACGTGCGAACCGTGTTCCAGAAGGTCCAGCGGGGCAGATAGGTGCCGGTCCAGTAGCTGCGGGCGGCATCGGACGACCGGTCCATTCCCGCAAGAGCTTCGTTCATCGGCACGTTGAAAAACACCGTGACGCCGAAGCACCCCACCAGGTAGACAATGCCAGCCGCCAGGACGAGGCCGCGCTCGGGCCCGCTCAAGCCGAATGCCGCGACACCTGCGACCCCCAGCGAGACGACGGCCATGCCGAGAAACAGGGTCATGAAGACCCAGCGGTAGACCTCCCGGTTGATGACCTGCATGGCCTCCACGCCACCGCTGCCGCCGGTCAGCGACAGCGAACGCATGATGAAATCCGAGAAGGCGAGGAAAACGCCGCCGACCAGCGCGTAGGCCAGGATGGCCGCCTGCATCAGCACGAAGAAGAACGGGGACATCTGTGAAATCTCCTTGAGGGGTTGGATGAGCGGCGGGACGGCGCGGCCATCCCGCCGCAAGCGTGACGGTTCAGGCGGCCGGATAGCCTTGGCCCTGCCTCTCGGGCGCGCGGAGCCTGTGGCGAAAGGCGACCAGGCAAAGGGCGGCGATGGCCAGTTCGACGACCAGCGCGCCAAGGATGCCGCCGGAGGGCATGCCGTCGGCCACGATCCCGAAGAGTCGCCCGGCCGGAAAGGCCAGGAAGACGGTCAGCGCCACGATCATCGAAACCCGGCTCAGCGTGCCCCGGACGATCCCGGCCAGCATGAGCGCTCCGAAGGCGGCGAGGCCAGCGGCCGGGGCGCGCAGCTCGCTCAGCAGGCTGGCGTCGTTGCCCAGAGCGATACCGTAGCTCGCGTAGAAGGCATGCGGCGCGGCGAGAATGAAGCCACCGATGGCGAGAGCCGTGACGCCGGAAATGCCAAGGGCAGCCTTTTCAAGTCGGGTAAGGGTCATGGGATGTCCTTTCGGTATCGAGGTCGTTTGACGGTCAGGCGGCCACCGGCCATGCGCCGGCCTGTGCGGCGGCTCTGGCGAAATCCGCGAAATCGCGCGGCGGCCGGCCAAGGGCGCGCTCGACACCGTCGCTCAGGTTGGCGTTGCGCCCGTCCAGCGTCTCGCGCGCGATCGCGGTGAAGACGTCGGCCACGAAGTCTCCGCCTGTCGCCGCGATCCCGGCGTGGAAATCCTCGAACGTGATCGGGACATGCCGGATCGGCCGGCTGGTGGCGGCGGACAGCTCGGCAGCCATGTCGGCGAAGGTCAGGAGCCGCGGCCCTGTCACCTCGTAGAGTTCGCCCCGGTGCCCCTCTTCGGTCAGCGCCGCCACCACCACATCGGCAATGTCGTCGATGTCGATGATCGGCTCCGCGACGTCGCCCCCCGGCATCGGCAGCACGCCGGAGAGGATCGGCTCCCGCAGGTAGCCCTCGGAAAAGTTCTGCGCGAACCAGGCCGAGCGGACGATGGTGAAATCCACGCCCGAGTTGCGCACGACCTCCTCGCCCAGTCGCGCGTGATGCTCCCCGCGACCGGACAGCAGGACAAGGTGCTCGACGCCCGCGGTCTTTGCAGCGGCGCAGAGCGCCTCGAGCTTCTCGACCGCACCGGGAAAGGCCAGATCGGGGAAATAGGTGACATAGGCCGACCGGACGCCCTCCAGAGCGGGGCCCCAGGTTTCCGGCGCGTCCCAGTCGAAGGGCGTGTCGGAGCTGCGGGAGCCGCGGCGAACCGAAAGGCCCTTCGCCTCCAGTCGGGCGATGACGCGCGCGCCGGTCTTGCCGGTGGCGCCGATGACGAGGATGGGTTTGACGTGCATGGGTGTGCTCCCTGGTTTTGCGTGATGACCAAGGGATAGCCGCCCAGAAGCGCCGGGGTATTGACCGAACCTGCCAGGGTTTTGACCGGAAATGCCTTGCTGGCTGGCCCGGGCCGTTGGTCGGTCCACAGGACTGCCGGCACCGTCCGCATCGCAGCCGTCACGAAACGGTTACACGGCTGCCCGAAGAAAGCCCGCAAACCAGAATGACGAAAGATGCGGGAGCAGACGGGACATGGCAGGCGGGATCGAGGTGGGTGCGGTTGGTAAGGATTTCGCGGGGCTCGCCGCCGTCGACAACGTGACCTTCGATGTCGACCCGCAGGAATTGTTCGTCATCGTCGGCGAATCCGGTTGCGGGAAGAGCACGCTTCTGCGGCTGATCGCCGGGCTCGAAGCACCGGACCGCGGCGAGATCCGGCTGCACGGCGAACTGGTGGCCAACGGGTCGACCATGGTCCCGCCGGAAGAACGGGGAACCGGGTTCGTCTTTCAATCCTACGCGCTCTGGCCCCACCTGTCGGTCAGGAACAACGTCGCCTTTCCGCTCGAAGCCGGCGGGATGGGGCGCAAGGCGGCGGCGCGGGCCGTGGAGCCGCATCTCGCCACTGTCTCGCTGCAGGACTACGCCGACCGCAAGCCGGAGGCGCTCTCGGGCGGGCAACGCCAACGGGTGGCGCTGGCGCGGTGCCTGGCCGGCGGCGCCCGCACGATCCTGATGGACGAGCCGCTGGCCAACCTGGACCCGCACCTGCGCGCGACCATGGAGCGGGAGTTGTTGGCCTTTCACCGGTCCTCCGGCGCGACGACGATCTACATCACCCACGATCAGCGCGAGGCCATGGCGCTGGCCGACCGGATGGCGGTCATGCGGGCCGGCCGGTTTCTTCAGGTCGGCACCCCCCAGGAGATCTACGAACGCCCCGTTTCGCCGGAGGTGGCGGGCTTCATCGGCCATGGCGCGGTCGTGCCGCTGCGCTATGCAGATGGCATGGCCGAACTCGCCAGCGCCCGTTTCCCGGCGGAGGCCGCCCCCGGCCAACCCGCCGGCCCGGCCCGCGCCCTGCTGCGCCCCGAGGCCATCGAGATCCTGCCCGATGCGACGCCCGGCGGGCTTGCCGGCACCGTCCGCAGCGTTTTCTATCGGGGCGGCACCTGGGAAGCGGAGCTGCAGATCGCCGATAGCGTGGTGCTGACGATCTCCCACGGCGCGCCGCTTCACCCCGGGCAGCCGGTGTCTGTTCGCATTCGCCGCGCCTGGATTTTGCCGCAGTAGGCCATGCGACGGCCCGAAGACCATTTCGATGCCGGTTTCGACCGGCTGGCACATATCCGCAAGGTCATGCAGACCGCCCGAAGCATCGAGGCACGGCTGCCCTTTGGCGGCCGGCTCGTGATCGCGGCCGCCTATCACGACCTCGGCTATGCGCCGGACCTTGCAACCACCGGCTTTCACCCGGTCGACGGCGCGCTGGTCGCCCGCTCCGACGGCCTCGACGACGGGATCGTGGAGGCCGTGCTGCACCATTCCGGCGCACGGGCGCTGGCCCAGCGGACGCGACCGGAGCTGATGCCCCATTACGGCCCGGAATGCCGGATGATGCGCAGCGCGCTCAGCCGGGCACTCACCTTCTGCGACACCCATTCCGGCCCGCGCGGCGAGACATTCACCCTGTCCGAACGGATCGCGGAGATCCGTCAGCGTCACGCCGGCAATACGCCGCTTCTTGCGTCGCTGGACCAGCACCTTTCGGACTACGAGGCGCTCGAGGCCGAGTTCCTGCCGCTCCTGCGCTGACCGCAAGATCCGCCAGGGCACGACGCCCGGCGGGGCGCGTCGGCCCAACTGGTCGAGCAGGACCATGAGCAGGATCGTGGCCAGGACCGTCACCGAAGACATCGCGGCCGCGAGCGTGGTGTAGCCGCCGTCCTCGTAGTTGTAGATCGTGGTGCCGATGGTCTCGTTGCCCGTGGACCAGAGCAGGGCCGAGACCGTGACCTCGTTGTACGCCGTCAGAAAGACCAGGATCGCGCCAGAGGCCGCGGCCGGGGCGATCAGCGGGAGGAAGATGCGCCACATCCGGAACATGTAGCGCCCGCCAGCGATCCGCGCCGCCTCATCCAGCGCCGGGTCGAGCTGGAAGTAGGCCGCGCTGACCGGCTTCAACGCGATCGAGAAGAAGGCGCAGAGATAGGCAAGGAAGATGATGCCGAGCGTGTTGTAGAGAGAGACGCCAAGCACCGGCAGCGGCTTGATGAAAGCGAGGATGAAGGCGATGGAGATCACCAGCCCGGGGATCGCATAGGTCATCTCCGCCAGCGTCGCCAGGCTGACGGCGGTGCGCCGCACGGGCCGGCGACGGGAGCACATGAAGCGAGCGAGGAAGACACAGCCGATGGCGATGACCCCGGCCGCCGCCGCTGCGGTCAGCGTGGAGTTCAGAAAGGCCCGCGCGGTGACCGACTGGCGAAACAGGATCTCGGTGAAGTTGTCGAGGGTGATCGTCTCGGCATTGAGCGGAAGGCCATAGGTCCGCACCAGCGCCGTCGCCACGAGTGCCGTCATCGGCAGCACCAGCGTCGCCGCGACCAGCCCCGCCAGGGCTCCCTCGGCCCAGGGTCGCGCAGGGCCGAGCGCCAGGTGGAGCGGTGGCTGCGGCGGCCCGATCAGCGTCGCACGGCTGCGAACCAGCAGCGCCATCTGCGCCAGGATCACCACGACAGCCAGCAGCGCGAGCAGGGCCGCGATCACCGCCACGTCGGTCAGCACACTCGGTCCGAAGCTCGCCAGCCGCTGCCAGATCAGCACCGGCAGCGTAATGTAGCGCGCCGGGATGCCGAGCAGCGACTGGATGCCGAAATTGCCGAGCGCCGAGACGAAGGCCAGCGCCCAGGCGGCGATCAGCGTCGGCGCGAGCAGCGGCAGCAGGATCCGACGCAGCAGCCGGACAGGCCTCGCGCCCGCAATCCGCGCCGCGTCGCTCATCTCGCGCGGCAGCGTCCGCAGCGCCGCCAGCACCACGAGAAAGACCAGCGGCGTGTGCTGCACCCCAAGAAGGAATATCATGCCGCCCGGCGAATAGAGCGGATGTGTGCTGCCCAGTTCCGGCGCCATCCCGAGGCTGCGCAGGATCGGCGAGGACGGCCCCATCGCCTGGATCCAGGCAATCGCCGTGACGTGCGGTGGGATCATCATCGGAATCAGCAGCAGGAAGGTGAAAGCCCCCTTCCACCGGATGTCCGTCAACCCCATGACAAGGGCGATCGCCGTGCCCGCGACAAGCGACAGGCAGGCGGACAGCGTCGCCGTTACCAGCGAATGCCCAAGCGCGCGGAGCACCGAACGGGACGCCAGCGCCTCGCCCAGCGGCGCCAGCGACAGGCCCTCCTCTCCGGTCAGGCCGACGCGGGCCAGCAGGCCGAGCGGAAAGACGAACAGCGCCAGCGCCAGAAACGTCACAGCGGCAAGGGTCATCCCCTCGCCGCTGCGCAGGTATTTCGTCAGTCGCAAGGTGTCAGCCGCCGAAGATCTCGGTGAACTTCATCTTGTTGGCCTGATCCTCGGCCAGCGCCCGGGCCGGATCGAAGTCGAGCAGTTTGATATCGGTCAGCGCCGGGAACCCTTCGGGCGGGGTGACGCCCGGATGCGCCGGCAGATAGCCCATGTCGGCGGCAAGCTGCTGGCCTTCCTCGGAGATCAGGAAGTCGACAAAGGCCTTGGCCGCGTCGGGGTTCTGGGCCGTCGAGAGGATCGCGACGGGCTCGGTCACCGCCGAGACGCCTTCCTCGGGGAAGACGAACTGGACCGGCGCGCCGTTGGCGATCTCGCGGATCGGCAGGAAGTCCACGACGAAGCCGTAGAGCTTCTCGCCGCCGGCCACCGCCTTGTAGGTGCCGCCGTTGCCGCCTTCGGGGACTGCGCCCTGGTCGGCGAGACCTTCGTAGAAGCTCCACCCCAGATCGGGATTGGACGTGATCGCCGCCATGTGGATCGTCGCGGCGCCGGAGGTCAGCGGCGAGGGCATCGCCAGCTTGTCCTTCGCCTCGGCCTTGAGCAGGTCCTTGTAGGAGGTCGGCACCATCTCGGCGCCGGTATTGTAGACGATGCCGGTCGTAATGAGCTTGGTCGAGAAGTAATGACCCTCGTCGTCCATCAGCGCGGCGTCGTAGGCCGAGGTGTCGGCCTCCGGGTAGGCCATCAGCCGGCCCTCGGCCTCGAGGCCCTCCATCGTGACCATGTCGGCGATGAGCAGCACGTCGGGCTGCGGTGCTCCGGCCTCGAACTCGGCGCGCAGCTTGGCCATGACCTTTGTGGTGCCGTCCCGGATCCACTCGACCTCGACCTCGGGATACTTCGCCTGGAACGCATCGACGGTTTGCTGGGCATCGGCATTCGGCTGGGACGTGTAAAGAACGAGCTTGCCGGAGACATCGGCGGCGAGGGCGGAGGTGGAAAGAAGGGCGGCGGCGATCGCCGGGAGGATAAGACGCATGGGAAACCCCGTGGATGGATTGCTGTCCCGCCGCGCTAACAGAGGCGTGTGACAGTTTTTCAACGCATCAGGGGCTTGCACGGCGAAATCGGCCGCAGGGCTCAGGGCTGGTGACAGCTTGGGCAACGCGGCACCTCGTCCGGGGAGGCCGCGCCTGCGCTGCAACACGGGAGGTGAGCCGGCAAGCCCGGTCTCAGCCCCAGACGCGGTCGAGGCAGGACAGCCAATTCTCTCGGGCCAGCTTCCGCAACAGCGCGTCGTCGTATCCATGCGCCGCCATCGCCTCGAAGAGCGCGGGTACGCCGGTGACGTCTCCGATCACGTCGGGCACGACACAGCCGTCGAAATCCGAACCGAGGCCCACGTGATCCTCGCCCAGCTGGTCGATAAGGTGATCGAGGTGCCGCAGCATCGCCTCCCAACCGCCATCGGCGGCAGTGCTGCCGTCGGCATTCAGGAAGAAGGTCGCAAAATTGAGTCCCACCATGCCGCCCCGCTCGCGGATCATGTGGAGTTGCCGGTCGGTGAGGTTGCGGGGCGACGGGCAGAGCGCGTGGGCGTTGGAATGGGTCGCGACCAGCGGCGCGCTGGAAAGGGCGGCCACATTGTCGAAACCGGCCTCGTTGAGATGCGACAGGTCGATCAGGATGCCGAGGGCGTCGCACAGCCGGACGAGGTCCTTGCCCTTTTCGGTAAGCCCCGGCCCGGTGTCCGGCGTTCCGGGAAAGGCCATCGGGACCCCGTGGCCAAAGATCGTCGGGCGGCTCCAGACCGGACCGAGCGAACGCAGCCCCATCTCGTAGAAGAGGTAGAGCGCGTCGAGGTCAGGGCCGATCGTCTCGGCACCCTCCATGTGCATCACCCCGGCGATTGCGCCGGTGCCCATGGCGTCGCGGATCTCGCGCACTGAGCGGCAGACCCGGAAATCCTCCAGCGCAGCGCGCTGCATCCAGTGGAGCAACCCGGCCATTGTCATGGCGTCGGGCTGCGCGGTGGCGTGATCCATCTGGGGCGGCAGCGGCACCTCGAACGGGGGATTTGCCATCGTCGCCCGGAGATCGGACAGCGATCCGCTCGCGCGCGGCGGCACGAAGATCGCGAACAGCCCGCCCGCAAAGCCCGCCGCCTTCATCCGCGCCAGGTCCAGATGCCCTGCCCCGCCGGTTCCGAGCCAGACATCTTCCCTCGGCCCCGGCGCATTCATCAGGCGCAGGAGGAAATCGTTGTGACCATCGAAGAAGGGGAGAGGCGCGGTCATGGTAACTCCTGGTCGGGCA
This sequence comes from Tropicimonas aquimaris, assembly GCF_042676185.1. Classification (NCBI taxonomy): domain Bacteria; kingdom Pseudomonadati; phylum Pseudomonadota; class Alphaproteobacteria; order Rhodobacterales; family Roseobacteraceae; genus Tropicimonas; species Tropicimonas aquimaris. Next base: position 173,835 of record NZ_JBHTJT010000060.1, read on the forward strand.
CGGGACTGGGTGTGCTCGGTCATCCCGGGCCTTGCGCATCGGAAACACGCGTGCCGCGCGGGGGGCGCCGAGCGCTGACCCTGTTCCTAACCCGGAAAACGGACGGCATGCCAGAGAGGCGAGGACCTTTGGGCAGGCTTTCATCCGGAAGAGATCTCCCTGAAAACGAATGGTCGCGGCCTCGCACAGGAGACCGCGACCACGGCAGAGAGGACGGGCGTGCCTGTCGCCCGATCAAGCCCGAAGAAGGGATCTTACCGGGTTCTGCCCTTGCCCCACATGTCGATATCGGTTCCCAGCTCGGTCTTGAGCCGGTCGGACGCGTCGCTCAGGCTCTTGAGCACGGCCTCGTCGAGGGTGACATCGAGCAACTTCTTCAGCCCACGGCTCTGCGCGCCGTTGCGGGTTCCGACGATGACGCCGCCGACGGCCGGGCGACTCTTCAGCCAGCCGATCGCCAGTTCCTCCATGCTCAGGCCGGTCTCGTCCACCAGCTTCCAGAGTGCGTCCAGAAGTTCCTGCCCCGCCTCTTCGGCGCCTTCCTCCTTGTGCACGACCTCCGCCCATTTGCGATGGTCGAACATCCGGGTCCGGGCGCGGTCCACCGGGAAATCCTGCAGCGACTTGTACTTGCCGGCCAGCAGCCCCTGCATCAACGAGGAATAGCACATGATCGGCACGCCGGCGGCCTCGCACTTCGGCTGGACCTCGAACTCGATGGCGCGGAAGAACAGGTGGTAGGGAAGCTGGTTGACCGAGATCTCGCCGAGCGCCGTAGCCTCGTCGAGATCGAGGCTGCCGAAGTTCGACACGCCGTACCAGCGGATCTTGCCGTCTTCCTTGAGCTTCTTCAGCGCGCCGATGCTGTCGGCCAGCGGCACGTCGCGGTTGGGCCAGTGCAGCATGTAGAGGTCGATGTAATCCGAACCGAGGTTCTGCAGGCTGCGGTCGCAGGCGGCGATGATGTCGCCGGGCGCGAGGTTCTCGCGCGCCACCTTGGAGGAGATCACCAGCTCGGACCGCTTGTCGCCCAGGGCACGCCCGAGGAGTTGCTCCGAATAGCCGTTGCCATAGGCCTCGGCGGTGTCGAAGAAGTTGATCCCGACGTTGAAGGCTTCCTGCAGAGCCTCGATGGAATCCTGTTCCTCCTGGGCGCCGAAGGCCCCCGCGCCGCCCATGCAGCCATAGACAATGGCGCTGGTTTCGAGATCGGTGTTGCCGAATTTGCGGTTCATAGTGCTTGCCTCGCTTTGTGTGTTCGGGGTGCCATGCGGATTACCAGCTCCACAGGGTTCCATCTTCCAGACGGGTCACCGGCAGATAGGATCAGTTGTAGGGATACTTCGCCGCGGCGTCCGCGTCGAAGCCGACGACCGGCCTTGCGCTGTCGCCGACATGAAACATGCCCTCCTTGACCGACATGTCATAGGAGAACACCTGGTTCGACGCTTCGGTTCCAAATTCGACGTATTCCCGGATGCCGAAGTTCGGCGCCCGGATATCGACATGAGCCCGCGCCGCCAAACAGATGGGCGACAGGTCGGATGCAGCGTGCGGCCGATCAGGCATGGCGCGAAGCTTTCCTGAATACAGGCCGCAGCTGCAATGTCGCGTCCGTGGACGGTCGCGTCGCCAAAGCCGCAATTGGCGCATTCGGTCGCGTCATTGACTGTCACGAAGTCCGGCCCGTGCAGCTGGATCGCCCCTGACATCGGAAAAGGTCAGATCACTTTCGGTTTTCATAGGCTTCGTCTCCGCTCCTCTGCCTCGTCACGTATAGATCTCGGCGACCAACACCTTGAGGTGGGCGATGTCCTTGCGCAGGAAGGGAAGGATCTCGTCGCCCATGCGCTGGCCGGTTCGCCCGGCCAGTTGACTGTACTCGGCAGGGATGCAGAAGGCGCCGGCAAAGCCCACGCCATGCAACGCTCCCACCAGGTCGCGCCAGTTATAGCCGCCGTGATCATGGGTCGTCCAATGCACCACATACTCGGCCTCCATCTCCGGCCCGTTCGCGCGCAGATGGCAGGCGCTCTTGAAGTTCACCAGCCCGTTCAGATGTGGGCGGGCAATATCCACAGCGATGCAGACCGGCTCTCCGTCGACCGCGCAATGGGCCATGTCCAGCACGGCGCAGACCTGCTTCGGGTCGTAGCCTGACAGCAGATGCGCGAGGCCCAAGGCGCTCCCGACGTGCTCGCCATAGTGGTTCTGCACGCCGATCGCGACGCCGGTCCGCTCCAGAACGGGGAGAGGCGCGTCGAAGCGGCGCCGGTGGTGGTCGATGGAGGCGAGGTAGCCCGCCTCCATGTCTATCGGCGCGCAGAGCCGGATGATGCCCACGCCGGCAGCGCCGCAGGCTTCGATGGTCGCCTCGTCAGGATCGCTGGCGATGCTGGCCGTCTTCAGCCCATGTTCCGCCAGCAGCCTGACCGCCCCCGGAAGGTCGGCGTTCACGTTTTCCGGCTCCACCTGGTAGCCGGGGCGCACAGCAAGTTCGACGCCGCCGAACCCAAGGCCCGCCAGCTTGCCCGCCAGCTCCGGCAGGGGTTCCATCCAGGGCTTGGTGAAAACAATAATCAACGGTTTTTCCACCAACTCAGACTTTCTCTCGTGTGGTGTGGTTGGGCCTCGATCGACCGAGCCGCCCTTCAGACCGGTGGTCGCGATCCCGTCGATCAGCTTCCTCTGGAAAACGAAGAAGGGGATGAACATCGGAACCAGCGACAAAAGGGACATTGCCAGCATCGGCCCACAGAAACTCGCTCCGCGCGCGACCTGCAACAGGCTTAGCCTTTGTGGAGCGACATTGTTCTCGATCGAGGCCGGATAGATCAGCGGCGTCAGCACCGGAATCGACAATTCCGTTGAAGCGAGTTCGCGTCTTGCCCTGAGCCATTGCACCCTTCTACGGGACCGTCAGCGCCAAGCCTCCCATGACGGCCACGCCTTGTTCCAGATCGTTCCAGCGTGATCGACTTGCGGCCATTTCATCCTCCCTGAAAGCGACCACGCACGAGGCCGGCAGTGCGAAATACAGCGATTCGGGAAACTCCTTCGACAAGATTAGTAAAACGTTACACTTAAGTCGACCCCAACTTCAAAGGCGACCTCAGGTATCGGGAGCCAAAACATTAACTCAAAAGGACAAAAAAATTTGGCAGCTTCGCACATATATTGGTGTACCGTATTACCAATCACAAGCCGTCCGATGGACGCCTACGGCCGATGGCTGGAAGCTGCCTCACACCCGGTTTGGGCAGAATGGACGAGAGAACGACGATGGCAGGGATCAAGGACGTAGCAGCAAGGGCCGGCGTGTCCGTCAGCACGGTATCCAACGTGATCAACGGCAGGCACTCCAAGATGCGGGCCCAGACCCTGCAGCGTGTGCAGGAAGCCATCTCCGAACTCCAGTACACGCCCAGCGCCGTCGCCCGGCAGCTCCAATCGGGGCAGATCAGAACGCTGGGCCTTGTCGTTCCCTCCGTGGCCAACCCTTTCTGGGGAAATGTTTCGCAGCTGATCGAGAAAGAAGCGCAAAAGCGGGGATACCAGGTTATGATCTGCAACGCCGAGCGCGATCCGAGACTGGAGGCCCAGTATCTCAGTTCGCTCTATGGCTCATCGATCCGGGGAGTCATCCTCGGCTCATCGCCACTGTCGCTTGGACACCTGTCGGAGCAGATCGGCAAGGACATGCGCATTGCCGCCTTCGATCGTAGAACCCCCGCCGGCAACGCCATGATCTCCTGTTCCGTCAGTGTCGACCAGGATCTCGGAGCGCGCCTTGCGACGCGACACCTGATCGGACTGGGGCACACGCGAATCGGGTTCATCTCCGGCCCCATCGGCACCTCGAGCCGGACGGGCCGCCTGGCGGGTATGCGCGCGGAGATGGAACGGTCGGGACTCGATGTCGACGAAAGCCTGATCTGGCTCGCCCCCGACGTTGCAGGATTCGGCGACAGCCATGCGGCCGAACTCGGCCGGATCGGGATCCGCCAACTGCTCACCCTGGACGAGCCGCCGACGGCGGTTTTCAGCGTCAACGACATGTACGCGATCGGCGCGCTCTCCGGGGCGCGCGAACTCGGCTACCGGGTGCCCGAAGACCTCTCCGTCGTGGGGTTCGACGACATCTACCTCGCCAAGGTCATGCACCCTCCCCTCACCACCATCCGCCAACCCGCCGACCTGATGTCCGAAATGGTGGTGAGCCGCCTCATCGACCAGCTGGAAGGCACGGACGAGATCGCGGAGCCGCATGTCGTCCTACGGCCGGATCTCGTCGTGCGGTCATCGACCACCTCCCCCGCAGGCGCCACCCGCTCCCATCCAAGGTTGCGGACCTAGTGAGCGAAACCAGCGAGTTATCGGGGAGGAAGAGCCCCGCATGAGTGCCGGACACGCGGTGTCACCCGCCCCGAAGTCGCTGTTCCGATCCCGGAAACGACGCGCACCCGCATATGCCCCAAGCGCGTGATGGAGGCCGCCGCGGCCCTTGCTCTGCCATGTTGCACGCGGCTCCGGCGACGGAGGGAAGCGTTTCTTTCGTGCCCCATGCTGGAGACTAGGTAAAACCGCTCGGGGTGCTCGACGCGCTCGAGGACGGACACGTTCGGGTCAGCCCCCCCGTGATCGCCCATTTGGTCGCCAAGTTTCACCCTCGCCCAGATGATGGCCCTCCTGCACCAGTAGTGAGAACTGGATACGGGCCCGCGCGACGGAATGCCCTGACTCCACCGGCGCGACGACGCCCTCGGCCGATCACCGGGCGCGCAGGAGGTGGGAACCGTTGGCCTAGAATGTGTTCGCCGGCCCGTGCTCGATCTGCTCCCCGCGGGCGCCCCCAGGTCAACACGGTGCGCACCGGTCTGATCGAGCCGGACGCCATGATCGCGGCCCCTTGAACCGGGTGCATCTTTGCCAAACTGAACACGTTCGACATCGAGCCCCTGCCGTAGGCGGAACGGGGCCATCGAGAAGGACGGCCGGGGCGACAGGACATTCGTCGCGAAGTGGCCGCCACGCGCGCCTTAAAGGTACGCCGTCCGCCGCGGTCAGAACGAGTCAGAAGGAAAAGAGCGGTGACCTTGGCCTCAGTCGAATTGTCCAACCTCAAGAGTTCCCTTGGAACGATCGACGCCGCCCACGAGGACGACCTGCGGATCGAGGACGACGACTTCGTTGCGCTGGCCCTCCGTACGGCTGCTGGAGTTTCCACCACTGCACTCATCTCAGGGCCGGAGTTGCATCCGACGGCCAGATCCGGATCGGCGGCCAGATCGAACAGGCCGGCCGTCCGATCGATCTTCATAACCATCTAGGCAAACCGTTCGATGCCGGCTTCATCGGGCCCCAGACGATGAACCTGATCGACATCGCGATCACCCGGACCGACGCTGGCCTGACAGCGCCGTTCGCCTGCAGCCGGTACGTGCCGTTGGAGGCCGAGCATAAACTCCAGGAAAACCTGAGGAACGTGATCGGGATGGGCGCGGTGCCTTTCGCAACTGACGCCCCAGGTGCGCCGATCTCGGGCGAGACCACGCTTGCCGTAGTCATGCCCCCATATCCGCCTGACGTTCCGCATGGCCGGCAGCACCGTGACCGAGGGCGCAGATGGCGGGCTGGACATCGGCGTCGTCCAGATGCTGACCGTCCCCAACGACCTCGAAGAGATCCGCGCGTTCGAGGCGGAGCTCCGGCCGCCGGTGCTGCGTCGAGTTTCGGCAAACCTCCGGCTTGCGCATCCTCCCGGCGCCCGAGGTCATCCCCAGTCTTCCTCTTCTGGACGCCGCCTGACATTCAGGGCAGCGACTTGATGAGGCTCAGAACGGCGGGGTTCGGACCCTCGACTTTGAAAGGTGTGACGGAGCAAACTCCGTCGCCCTCCGAAACGCCGTCAAAAAATTGGCAAGTGAGCGGAAGCTCGCAAGCCGCGCGGCCTCGGCCACTGTCACCCCGTCCCGTTCGAGGGAGGCACGGGCGAGTGTCTCGCACGTAATGCTGCACGCTGCAGCCGTGGGCGGCGCAAAACATCCGCCGCATTTTCGACAGGCTGACATTGCCGATCCGGGAAATCTCTGACAGTTCGGACAGATCTCCCTGCCCCGCCTCGATGAACTGCTCCATGCGCTCCAGCTTGCGACTGTCGTCACGGCTCATCCCCGCGCGGCACCCAGCCCGACCTGCAAACTGGGCGCATGTGCTGCAGATCAACCGCAACGCCAGCGCCTCGACCTCGAGACGCGCCAGCGGCGTGTCCTCGGGCATCAGGCGGATCAGCCGCTCCAGCATCCGGACATCTTCCGGATGCACGCTCCCGCAGTTCCGCCGAAGGGACGGCTCCGTCCCGTCGGCCAAAGCTCCAAGGCCGTTCTCGCGAAGCCAGGCATGCGACATCTCCACGTTGACCCCCCGCACACGGTCGCCCGCGCTGCCGCAGCGGCGAAACGCCATCGGGTCGTTGGCCGCGCTCATGACCATCCGAACCGGCTCTCCCGCCCCCCGCCCGAGATCGAGCGCCTCCCCGCCGCGCGACGGCCGAACTTGGCCTTCCAGCACGAAGTGCAGCATCACCCCCGCCGCCCGCACCCCGCGCACCTCGAACGGTGCCCGCACCCTGACATCCTGCGCGGATAGCGACAGCCCCTCCCGCAGCACCCGCTTGATGTAGTGCCCGTCCAGCGCGGCGAAATCCGGCTGCCAATCGCATCGAATCGCTCACCGCAGCGGCCGCTGCGATGGCCCCCGTGTTCCATGCAATCGCCATCCGGCATCGCTAACCCCTCGAATATTTCGTTGCAGAAAGGCACCTTGGGCTGGCTCCGGCGATGCTTTGACCTTCTGGCAAAGACATCTGGCGCGCCTGCAAAGGCCGCCCACTGGCTCCGTGCGATCTCTGCACGGTAAATACCTGTCTAATTTAGTCAACTACAAGGCGGGACAGAGATCATGAGAGCACGAAGAGCCTTGCTGCTCGGCGCTTCCACGCTGGTTGCCACGGCCGGTTGGGCACAGGAACCCGAAGAGGCCTACTTCCTCTGGCTCCTGCTGGGGAGGCCCGCCCGTGCCTGAGCGCCGCCTGATGTTGCTCGCAGCCCTGCTGACCGCCGCGAGCGCGTTCTTTCTGTTCTGGGAGCTAAAGGGGCCGGTCGGCTTCGTCCTGGAGCTTCGCGCAATCAAGCTCGCCGCGCTTCTGGTGGTCGGAGTGGCCCTTGGCACCAGCACCGCCGTCTTTCAGACCATCACCGGCAACCGTATCCTGACGCCCGCGATCATGGGGTTCGACGCGCTTTTCCTGCTGATACAGACAGTGCTCGTGTTCCTGCTCGGCGGCATCGGCTACGCCACGCATCCGGGCGGGGGAAGTTCTTGCTGGAGACGCTGGTGATGACGGGCGCGGCGATGCTGCTATTCAACCTCCTGTTGGGCCGCGGTCGGCAGGACATGCATCGCATGTTGCTGGTGGGCGTGATCTTCAGCGTGCTTTTCCGCTCCCTCACCTCCTTCCTGCAACGCATCATCGATCCGTCCGAGTTCGCGGTGGTGCAGGGCGCGATGTTCGCGAGTTTCGGCGCGGTCGAGCCACTGCAACTCGCCATAACGGGAGCCGTCACCGTGCTGGCGCTTGCCGTGCTGTGGCGGATCGCCGGGGAGCTCGACGTCGTCGCACTCGGGCGCAATGCGGCGATCGGGCTCGGTCTGCCCTTCGACCGGCTGGTGCTGGGCCTCCTGGCGCTTGTCGCCGCGCTGGTCTCCGTCTCGACCGCGCTTGTCGGGCCGATCACCTTTCTCGGCCTGCTGGTGGCAGCGCTGGCACACGGGATCATGCGCACCCACCGCCACGCACTTCTCCTGCCCGCAGCCGGAATGCTTGCCGCGCTGGTCCTCGTGGCGGGCCAGTCGCTCTTCGAACGTGTGCTGAGGATGCAATCCACCCTCTCCGTGATCGTGGAATTCCTCGGCGGCCTGTTCTTCCTCTACCTCGTACTCAGGGGACGCATCCGATGATTTCCATCCGCAACGTCAGCCACCGCATCGGCCAGACGCAGATCCTGCGGGACGTCTCCGTCGAGATCCCCGACACCGGCATCACCGCCCTGATCGGACCAAACGGCGCGGGCAAGTCGACACTTCTGAATCTCGTTGCGCGGCTGCTGCCGCTCCAGACCGGGCGGATCGAGGTCGATGGACAGGACTTCGTCCGAACGTCCTCGCCAGACCTCGCCCTCAAGCTCGCCATCGTCGCACAGCAGCTGGGCGTGGCGTCGCGGCTGCGGGTGCGCGACCTCGTGGGCTTCGGCCGCTGGCCGCATCACCGCGGCCGTCCCGGCCCCGAGGACGAGGCCGCCGTAGGCGAGGCGATCGCATCCTTCGACCTCGGCGCCCTTCAGCACAGGTTTCTTGACGAGTTGTCCGGTGGCCAGCAGCAGCGCGCCTTCGTCGCCATGGGGTTTGCGCAGGGGACCGACTGGCTCCTGCTCGACGAACCATTCAACAACCTAGACATGTTCCACGCGCGCGCCCTCATGGCCCGCGTTCACGCGCTGAGCCGGCCCGAGGCGCCCCGCCCCCGACGCGTCGTCATGGTCGTCCACGAGATCAACTACGCCGCTGCCTGGGCCGATCACATCATAGCCCTCAAGGATGGCGCGATCGCTGCCTGCGGGGCGCCGACGGAGGTTCTGACAAACCCGGTGCTTTCGGCGCTCTTCGGGATGGAGATCCAGGTCGAGGAATTGCACGGCCGCCCCCTCATCCTGCACCACATCTGAGCCGCTCCGGGCCTCATCGCCCGCTGATCTTCACCGAATAGGACCGGCGCGCGCCCGGCGGCGGCGGGGGAAAGGGCACGGCGCGGCGGACTTGCGCCAATGCGGCCTCGTCGAGGCTGGGCGAGCTCGAACTCCGCGCGATCGAAATCGACGTAAGCGCACCATTGGCGCCGATGGCAAAGGCCACCACGGTTTCCCCCCGCGCGTTGGTGACCGAGCGCCGCGTCCGGTTGATCCGGGCGAAGACCTTGCCGGGGTAGTTGGGTTCGGCCGCATTGCCCTGCCTGCTCGACCGCCCCTCCGCTGCGCCGGCGGCCGTGGCCGTGGCCTCCGCCTGGCCCGTCGCCACACCTGCCCGGGCATTGGTGTCGGAATTTCCCCGCGCGCTCGCGACCGACCGTTTGGGTGGCTCGGCCTGCGTCTTCGCTGGCGCCGGCTGTGCAACATCCGCACGCGTCGGTCGCTCTGGCGGGCGCTCGGTCTGCGTCGGCGCGCGTTCGGTGGGGGCGTCCTTTGCGGCTTCCTCGTGGGGTGTCTCCGGCTCCGGCTCCATCGGATCCGGCGCGACCGCTCTGGCCGTCGCCACCGGCTCGACAGGCTTCGCCGCCTGCGGGACCGGGACGTCGGACGGCGCTTGCACAGTCGGCGCAACGCGGACGGGCCGCGATGCCTGGGCGGCAGTGGGCGCCATTGGCCTGGCCGTTGGGGCCGTCGGGGCGAGGCGCGCACTGGAGGCAGGCGGCGCAGAGTCCGCGACAGGCTGGCTGGACGCTTCCTTGACGACCTCAGGAGACAGAATGCCAGCGGACAAGTCGGCGAAGGAATTGCCCAGCACAGATATCTCTCCCGCCGCACCGCCCTCGATCTCGATCCGCGGCTGCGCAGCCTGCACCAGCAGAAACCCGCCATGTGTGGCCGCGGCGAGGGCGATGGCTGCCAGGGCGGCGCCTCTCGATCTCGGGATCATTGCAGCGCCCTCTCGGTCACGACCAGCACGCCGGCGGCCCCGGCCGCCCGCAGCTCGCCTCCGATGCGGACGAGATCCGCAGCCGGCAATTCCCGGTCCGGCACGACGCGGATTGCACCCTGCCTCACGTCCTCAGGCAGCTCGGCCAGAAAGCGCCCGACAGATTCCACCGTCCGCCCCCGCAGCGACAGCCGCCCGTCCGGATGGATGATCAGCGTGTCCGGCGGCTCGCGCGCCTCCAGCCCGCTGGTCTCGACAAGCGAAAGGTCGCTGTCGAGCGGCGGCGCCAGCGTCCCCGCGATCATGAAGAAGATCAGCATCAGGAACACCACGTTGATCAGCGCGATGGTCGGCTCCTTGCGGGCGGCGGATTTGCGGCGGACCATGGACTACCCCAGAACACTGGCGGTAAGCCCATCGACCCCGCGCAAGAGCGCGAGAAGGTCGACAAGCCGTTGGGAGGACGTCTCCGACATCAGGCTGATCAGCACGATCCGCTCTTCCCCGCCCATCAGCTCCGCCAGCGTCTCGGGAAGGGTGTCGAAGGCGATCGGTCGCCCGTTCAGCAGCAGGTCCTCCGCGGCAAGACGCAGGAACAGGACCGGCCGATCGCCGGCCAAGCCCCCTGCCCCGGAGCCATTGAGCTCGATCTCGCCGTACCTGGAGAACGTCGAGGACAACATGAAGAACAGCAGCAGCAGGAAGATGACGTCGATCAGCGACGTCATGGACAACCGCCCCCGCCGCCGGCGAACCGTCTCAAGCGCCATGGGCCATGCGGTCCATCTGCCACCGGGAACGCGGCGCGACCTCCCCCTTAGCGGGCGAGAACACGGTGCGCAGCGCGCGGTTGGCGACGGCGAGCCCCGCCGCGGTGGTCAGAAGCGCCACCCAGATGCCGCCCGCCAGAAGCGAGGGATCGACCGAAGACCCCGCCGTCTGCAACTGCCGGAACGCCTCGATCATGCCGAGCACGGTTCCGAAAAGCCCAAGAAGCGGCGCCAGCTGGGCGACCATGTCCAACGTCCCTAGCCCGTGTTCGAGCCGGTCGATGCAGGCGCCCTCGGCCAGCCCCCTCTCCCTCGCACGCATGCGCGCCATTGATTAGAACCGATCCGATCTCGCCGCATTCCAGCCCGTCGAACTGGAACTGCCGGAAACGGGGCCGGCCGGCAGGTCGTTGAGGTCGTTGAGGTCGAGAAGGGTCATCAGCGCGACCTGCCCTTCAAGGGAGAAGAGCACCGTCTAGTAAACCGCCTGATCGATATCCTGTGCGAAACCGTTCAGGATCAGGAAGCTCATCCGGCAGGTGCCCGGGAGATCCTCGGCCGAACTGAGCTCGATCGAAAGTCCGGCAGGAGCGTCCTCGCTCGCCGCAATCGCCGGGAAGATCACGAGCAAAACCAGGGCGCTCTTCAGAACGTGCAGCGTGCGGCGCGCCGAACGCAGCTTGGCCCAGCGCCGCACGTCCAGTTCGCATTTGCGGTTCGGTCCCGGCTTTTGCTGATGCCGCTTCACCATCCATCTCCTCTAATCCGGTCCCGGCGGCGCGCGCTCTGCCGGTCACCCGCCCACGCAAGACGCGGTCATGTGTTCAGTTTCTGGGAAGGCTGGGACACGTCAGTGTCTGGCTGACCGACTTATCGACAGAATTAATCGGACTTACAGGACACTTCATGGAGATTCTTGCAAACGCGGCTGTTCCGCCCCTCTTATAGAGCCGTCGTGACAGCGAGGCCTTGAAACGCGAACCGCGCCCCTATCTCCCTGCTGGTCGCTTCCGCGGTGCGCCTGGGGTCATTTCCCGCTGGAGACGACAAACCCCGCCCCATCCGGCCCGTCGAAGAAAGCAACGCAGGCGTCCATGAAAATCTGCGCCAGTTGCCGCGTTGGCCCGGGAGCAAAGCCGAGCGACAGAAGCACCCCGTTCGTTGCTCCCGCAATTGGCAAGCACCGAACGCCCTTGCCGGAATAGGCCGGGATATCCCGTGGGCGCATGTTCAGGAGAGAAACGCCGAGCCCTTGCGCGACAAGGGAACGGACCATCTCTGTCGAGTTTGCGGTCGCGGCAATCCTGAACGGCGCGCCGCTCTGGGTCAGAAGTTCGATGTAATAGCTGCGGGCAGCGGGTCGGTCGAGCAGTATGAGCGGCTCGCGCACGATCTCAGGGATCGACACCGCGTCCTGCTGCGCAAGGGCATGGTCCGCCGGGCAGAGGCAATACGTCGGCGCGAAGATCAACGGGCGGGTGGCTATCTGTGGGGTCGGCAGGTCCTCGACGAACAGGATGACATCGAACTGCCCGTCCATCAGCCCGGCTCGGATCGACATGTTGTCACCCTCGCTGAAGGAGAGCGTCACCTCGGGATGTGCCGCGAGAAGCTGCGCGGTGATCGCCGGGAAGAATGCCGGCGCGATCGGCGCGTTGTACCCGATGGCGAGGGTGCCCGACACGCCCGCCCGAAGATCGGAGACATCCGCCAGGAGCGCTTCGTACCGCTCCAGCAGATCGTCGATGCGCCGCTGCACCTCGCGCCCCGCCGCGGTCGGAAAGATACCTTTGGCCCGCGCCCGGGTCACCAACGCCATGCCGAAGGTCGCTTCGGCTTGCGCCAGCGCCGTCGAGATGGCGGAAGGCGCGACGTTCATCGCGTCGGCGGCGGCCGAGATGCTGCCCTTCTGGAGCGCCGCCTGAACATAGCGCATCGCGCGCAGGGACAAGGTCATCGACAAAACCTCTGATTCACAGATGAACTTTAGCTGATAAGTCTGTTTTTCAAATCAGGAAGCCTCTGGCAGGGTGACCGCAGTCGTGACAACGGGAATGCGCGCCATGAAATCCAGAACCAAGGTCGTGGTCATCGGCGGCGGGATCGCCGGATGTTCGACATTGTACCACCTGACGCAGGAAGGTTGGACGGACGTGGTCCTGGTCGAACGCGATGAACTGACCTCCGGCACCACCTGGCACTCGGCCGCTCAGGTGACGAATTTCGGCATGACGCAGACGATGGTCGGCCTGAAATCCCACTCAATTGCGCTTTACAAGAAGCTCCGGGACGATCCCGACTACCCGGTGGGTTACCACCACGGCGATGGGGGAATCCGGCTGGCGAACACCGAGGCCCAGATGCAGGGGTATCGGCATTTCGCCTCGATGGCGCGTGGCATGGGGGTGGAGTACGAGGTGATCGACGCGGCGGAATGCGCCCGCCGCCACCCGCTGATCTCGACCGAGAACCTCCTCGGCGGGCTCTGGGACGGCGAGGATGGCGATATCGATCCCGCGCAACTCTGCCAGGCTCTGGCCTTCCACGCCCGCAGGGCCGGGGCGGAGGTCTATCGCAACACCCCCGTGACGGGCCTGACGCAGCGCAGCGACGACACCTGGACCGTGCATACCGCCAAGGGCGACATCGACTGCGATATCGTCGTGAACGCCTGCGGCTACCGCGTGAACGAGGTGGGCGCGATGATGGGCGTGCAGCATCCCGTCGCCTCGATGGAGCACCAGTATTTCGTCACCGAGGACATTCCGGCCATCGCGGCCGCCGGGCACCGGATGCCGCTGCTGCGCTGCCCGATCAGCGACTACTACTGCCGGCAGGAGAAGGACGGGCTGTTGATCGGGTTCTACGAACAGGAGTGCAAGACCTGGGGCATGGACGGCATCGACCCCGGCTTTTCCAACGACCTGTGCCCGGACGATCTCGACAGGATCATGGACGTGCTGGAGGGCGCCTTCGCCCGAATGCCGGTTCTCACCGAAGTCGGCATCAAGCGCGTCGTCAACGGGCCGATCACCTATACGATCGACGGCGCCCCCCTGGTCGGCCCCATCCCCGGCAAGCGCAATGCCTATTGCATCATCGGCCTGCGCGCCGGCCTCGGTGAAGGCGGCGGGCACGGATGGTTGCTGGCCCAGCAAATCGTCCATGGCGAGGCCTGCTACGACACCTGGGTGATCGACCCGCGCCGTTTCACCGGCCACGCGACCGTGGAGCTGACCGCCCTCAAGGCGATCGAGGACTACCAGAACGAGTTCCGCTTCCACTTCCCCCACGAGCACCGCCCCGCCGGGCGTCCCGCCAAGACCACGCCCCTGACTCCGGTGCTTGCCACCGAAGGGGCCGACTTCACGGTGGTGAACGGCTGGGAACGGGTGGATTACATCAAGCCGTCGCCCGATTTCCACTTCACGCCCAGTTTCGATTTCGACGAGACCTTCGATATCGTTGCCGCCGAGGTCCGCAATGTCGCCGAGAACGTCGGGCTGACCGAGGTCAACGGGTTCAACCGGATCGAGATCACCGGCGCGGATCGCCACGCCTTTCTCGACCGGCTGTTCTGCGGCGCCGTGAAGAAGCGCGAGGGCCGTGTCGGGCTCGGCTATCTGCTGAACCACCTCGGCAACATCAAGGCCGAAGCGACGCTGGCGAACCTGCCGGCCTCAGACCGGGGCCCGGCCCGCGTCTGGTACGGGTCGGCTGCGGCGTCGGAATACCACGACATGGATTGGCTGAGCGCCCATCTGCGACCGGACGAGGATGTCCAGCTGCGCAGCCTGACCAACGATCAGACGATCCTGGTCCTCGCGGGCCCGAAGGCGCGGGCGGTGCTGTCAGGCTGCGCCCGTGGGGATTGGTCGGCGGAGGCCTTTCCCTGGCTGTCCGTGCGCGAATGCCAGGTCGGCTTTGCGCCCGCGACGATCCTGGGGGTCAGCTTCTCGGGCGAGCTCGCCTACGAGATCCACGTCCCCAACGCGTCGCTCCATGCCGCCTACCTGGCGCTTCGTGCGGCGGGCGAAGCCCATGGCCTGAAACTCTTCGGAGCCCGGGCCGTCGAGTCGATGCGGTTGGAGAAAGGCTTCCTGCACTGGAAGGCGGAGCTCATCACCGAGTTCGATCCTTTCGAGACCGGCCTGTCGCGGTTCGTGAAGCTGCACAAGGGAGCCTTCGTCGGGAAGGTCGCCCTGCTGGATCGTCACGCGGAGGGTCCGCGCCGGAAGCTGGTCACGCTGAAAATCGACGCCAGCGACGCCCCTGCACACCCTGGCGCATCCCTGATGCACGACGGCAGGGTGGTCGGGACGATCACTTCGGCTGCCTACGGGCATCGCGTGGACCTGAACCTCGCCCTCGCCTTCGTCGAGCCCGGACACGCGGAGATCGGCTCCGTGACTCAGGTGGATCTCTGCGGCAGGCTCGCGGCTGCGGAAGTCATTCCTCCCTCCCCCTACGACCCGGCCTTCAGCCGGATGAGGAGCTGACGGACCGCACTTCGACGAATTGCTCGATCCCTGCGATCCCGCGGCAGCGTAGACCTTGCCGCGGGGAGCGTTTTCCGAAGGCGGAGCGGGTTTGGCCGTCTCGGCAACCTGCTTCTCCCTGCCCCAACCGCCCTCCGCGAGATTTGCCTGAAGTTCATGCCGCGCTACCTCTCCGTCCATCGAAGATTTACCGCCGCGGATCGCGGCACAGAGGATTGGAGGAAACATGCGCGCTGCAACGATCATTCTGGCATCCACCTTTGCCGCCACGTCCGCCTGGGCGGAAGACGTCCCATATACCATCGATGGCGAAGCCTTCACCGGCTACTGGGCCGAGGCCGCCGATCCCAAGGGCCTCGTGGTCATCGTGCACGATTGGGACGGGATGACCGACTACGAGCGGCAGCGCGCCGACATGCTGGCCGAGATGGGATACAACGCCTTTGCGCTGGACATGTTCGGCAATGACACCCCGACCGACACGGTCGATCACCGGCGGGCCGCGACGGGCGCGCTCTACCAGGATCGGGAGCGCATGAGGGCCCTGCTGCAGGCCGGGGTGGAACAGGCCCGCGAGCGCTCCAGCGTCGATGAGATGGTGGTGAAGGGCTACTGCTTCGGTGGCGCGGTCGCACTCGAAATGGCGCGCAGCGACATGGGCGATCTGGCCCGCGGCTACGCAACCTTTCACGGTGGCCTGAACACTCCGGAAGGACAGTCATGGAACGGCGACGAGCCGCCGCTTCTGGTGCTGCATGGCGGCGCCGATACGTCGATCACCATGCAGGATGTCGCCACGCTGGCGACGGAACTCGAGGAATCCGGCAACACCTACACGATCGAGGTCTATTCCAACGCGCCGCACGCGTTCACGGTGTTCGGCTCGGACCGCTACCAGGAACGCGCGGACGCCGCGAGCTGGGAGGCCTTTTCGCAGTTCCTCGGAGACCAGCTCCAAGGGTGAGCCCGTCCAACCGGCTCCCGTCGGCCGCAAGGGCCGGCGGGGCATGAACATGTCACCGTCAAAGTGGCTGCACAGACCCGACCGGCAGAACCGAAGATGAAGTATATCGTCATCGCCCTATGCGCCTTTGCTTCGATGGCAAGCGCCGACGATTGGGATGCCCTGACCGAGCCGGGCTCCATTGCCGTCATGCGCCACGCCCTCGCTCCGGGCACCGGCGATCCGGCGGCATTTACCCTCGGGGATTGCGCGACGCAGCGAAACCTGGACGAGCGCGGGCGCGAGCAGGCGCGGATGATCGGAGAGGCGTTGCGCGAGCGTGGCATCACCTTCGATCGGGTTCTCACGAGCCAATGGTGCCGGACGCGGGAAACGGCCGCACTTCTCGATGTCGGCCCCGTCTCCGATGCACCCGTCCTGAATTCCTTCTTCGAGGATTTCTCGACACGAGAGCGTCAGACGCGAGAGGCACTTGACCTGATCGCGCAATCCGACGGGCATATCCTGCTCGTTTCGCACCAAGTCAACATTTCGGCGCTGACCGGGCGCGGCACCCGGTCGGGGGAGATCCTCGCGATACAGTTGACCGACGACGGTGTGGAAGTGACAGGCAGCGTTCTGATCGACCCGTAACCGCCGGACGACCGCCGGGACCGGTCACTGCGCCTGCAGCGTCTCGAGATAGGCCACCACACTTGCTAGGGTCAGGCTCATCATCATGGACTGTCCGCTCGGCAGGCGGACAAGCACGCTCTCACCCACGTCGAAGAATTGTCCGAAGAGCGGCATGTCGCCGCCATGCGCCAAAAGCGGCGTCCGCCCGTCGGTCTTCATCGCCACCGTGTCGGTCGGAAAGGCGCCCCCGTTCCGCGCGGCAAGGCCCGTCAAATCCGGCGTGACCACGGAAAGTATCTCCGCCATCGGACCCACGCCCTGCGCGTCGAAGCCATGGCATTGCGCGCAATAGGACATGTAGATGTCCCGCCCGAGTTCCGGGTCCGGCTCCTGGGCCGAGACCCCGCCCGCGGCCAGCAAAGCCGCCACGATCAATCGCTTCCGCATCCGATCCACCTCCCATGTCCCTGTGCGCCCGCTGGCAATCATACCCGATCTCCCGAACCTTCGCAGCAACCGGCGCATACCCTCTGACCGAGGATCGCATGGTCCGCTCAAGGGCGAAGACTGTCCTTCATCCATGCCTCCGGGAAACAGGTCGCCGGACGCCCCGATGCCTCCTGCCACCGACCGATCGAACGGCGTGTCTTGAACCCCGGCAGCCCGTCCACGCCGCCGACGTCATGGCCCTCTGTCTCCAGCGCGCGCTGCATTTCGGCCACGTCCGACCGGTAGAGACCGCCGACCTCGCCCCAACGGCCGGCAAAATCCCCCATCCCGTGCTGGATGCGGTCCCCGATGTGACCGACGAAGAGCGCGTAGAGATCGCTCATGTTGTAATCCTTCAGAACGTAGAAGTTCGGTGTCACGACGAAGGCCGGCCCGTTGCGCCCGGCCGGCATCAGCAGGAACCCCTCGGCCCCACGTTCGGCCTCGGGAAACGGGCGCCCGGAGACCCGCACGATTCCCATGCTCTCCCAGTCCCGGATCGGGCGCCCCTGGTCCGGGCCCTCCAGCGTGCAGGACACGGAGGGCGGCACGACGACCTCGAAGCCCCAGTCCCGGCCGGCATCCCAGCCGTGGCGAGCGAGGTAGGTTCCGATCGACGCGATGGTATCGGCCTCGGACCCCCAGATATCCGCGCGCCCATCGCCGTCGCCGTCGGCGGCGTAACCGAGAAAACTCGACGGCATGAACTGGGGCTGGCCAAGCGCGCCGGCCCAGCTGCTCTTCATCGAGCGGGCCGAGACGTGGCCTTCCTCGGCGATGACCAGCGCGGCGATCAGCTCCTCGGTGAAATACCCCGCCCGGGTGCTCATGAAGCCCTTCGTGCCGAGCACCTCGAAGGCATCGTGCGGGATGTCCACACGACCGTATCCGCTCTCGCGCCCCCAGACAGCCAGGATGATCCGCCCCGGAACCCCGGTGCGTTTCTCGACGGCCGCCAGCGTGGCGGCATGGCGACGGGCCATATCCCTGCCCACCGACGTCGCCCCATCGATCGCGCCGCGGCTGAAGTAACGTCCGGGCGAGCCGAACTCCGCTTGCCGCTGTCGCTTGGGCGTCGCCGGCTTCGATCCGGGCGGGACGAGGTCCGGCAAGTCCCAGTTCAGTTTCACACCGTCGAATGCCGCTTCGAACGTGCCGCGGCTGACGCCCTTCGCGCTGGCCCGCGGCCACACCGTCTGCTCGAGCCACGTGCGGTATTGCTGCGCGACCTGCGCTCGGTCCTGGGCCATACCGGGCCCGGCTGCCATCAGGAGAACGGCCAGCAACAGCCGGCGGATGGCATTGGATCGAGGCGTCATTTCTCTGGCAATCGGCATCGTACACGGCCCTGGGATTGTCTTGTTACCCCCACCATCGCAGCCGCCCGCACCGATGCAACCCGGCATTTTCGGGCGATCATGCTTCCGGCCGACCGCCGCCGTAGAACCGGATATCCGCAATGGCGACGTCGGCCTCGAAGGCTCGCCCGATGGCGACCACGCCGATCCTGCGCAGCCGTTCCAGCCTGAGCGGTTGCTCCGTGCGGTGCGGGGTGAACTCCGCGAAGGGCAGGAAGACCGTCGTCCAGTCGGGCGTGGCTCGGAAGGCGTGACGGAAGGATTCCCACGGGCGACGGATGTCCGACGTGCGGAGGTGCAGGTTGTAGTCCTGATCGTTGCCGAACACGTCGAGCCGCAGCCCGGTCCAGCGGCGCGCATCCACCGCTTCCCCGCCCGTCGCAAGGTCGAGCGCGAGTTGCAGGAAACCGCCGTTGTTCTCCAGACTGACGCCGCCCGTAAGGCGGATCGCGTCCCGGCCAACCACCCGCTCGCGAGACATCTCACCGGCGGAGACGCCTCCCATCACGCGGTCGGAGACCAGCGCCCAGCGGGTTCCCACCGTCGCCACAGGCGGTTCGAAGCGAAGATCATCAATAACGTCGGGTGCTTCGTGCACCTCCAGCTCCTCTTCAGGGGGCCAACAGAGTTCCCACCGACCTTATCCGAGATGTAGCACGGCGAGGCACCAAGGCACCCGCCGCCCGATCATGACCCTGCTGCGCCAATCTGCAGGATCGGATCCGCCCTAGGCGTCAGGCCCCGCGCATTGCAGTCCGATACCCTCGATCGGGACAAATTCTTCCTTGTCGAACATCAGTCGCACATATGTAAGCGGTCCGGCGGACGCAGGATCCTGAGCGACATACCTGCCGATGTCGATGGCGGGCACCACGCGGACCGCGTCCCTCGAACGCGCACCGGCCACGAGCACCGGCTGGCCGGGCGCAAGATGAAGCTTTCTCGGAGCGGACCGGAGATGCGAGGCGGCGCTCGCCACCTCGACAGGCCGCGCCTCGGGCTGCGCCTCGAGGAAGTCCTCGTCGAAACGGTAGGTCCGCACAGCCCGGACGGGCTTGAAGCGCCCCTTACCGACATGCACCGGATCTCCCTTCCGGATCAGGTGCGCGGGAACCATGCCGAAGGAGGTCTCGACCAAGGTCGGACCGGCAATCCCCTGCAGCTTGCGATACGCGCTTTCACCGGGCTCCTGCCCCGCCCGTCCCCGAGCGGATGGTGCACGCAAGGGCGCTTGGCACCCCAAAGACGGTCTATCGAATATCCCGGCCATGTCCGACTCACGCTCCGGCTGCGGAGCAGCGCCTGACCAACAGGCGGCGTACGGCACCAGGGATGGCGACCGAGGGAACGGTGGCGCCAAGGAGCGCCCGAGCATCGGCTCGCAGGCAGCGGTCGGGAACGATCAACGCGGCAAAGAAAGCGACCATCGCGACCAACGGGACGAACTCGTACATAAACAGGATCCTTACAGAACAAACACTGGCAGGCCGGCAGGCCCACAACGCATCTAAACCGCTGGTGACGTTTGATTCACCATGCCAAAAGGTGCAGGCACGCCGCAGGTTACCCAACGATACCCTGCAGCGCACCCAAACTGTTTCCATGCTGACCCCAACACCGCGATGTGCACGCGATATGGCCGGGTCTCGGCCCCAGGGGGCGTCTAGCGTTGCGCCTCGAGTCTATCGATGCCGGCCTGAGCGACCTCCATGTCCTGCGCGGGCGTTCCGGAACTGACACCGATGCCCCCCACGACGTCGCCACCGTCCAGCACAGGCAGACCGCCACCAACCACCATCAGTCGCCCGCCGATCGCCGAAGCGATCCCGTAGGCGGGCGCGCCCGGCTGGCTCGCGGCCCCATATTCATGGGTCGCCTTCTTCGCGCCCGACGCGGTGTAGCTCTTGTCGATGGCGATGGTGATCGACGTGACCTTTCCGCCGGTCATGCGTTCGAATGCCAACAGGTTGCCGGCCTCATCGGTGATCGCGATGCACATCGGCACGCCGATCTCTTCTGCCTTCTCGCGCGCCCCGGCGATGAGAATGCGGGCGTCCTCCACGTCCAGGCTTCTGATTGTTCGCATTGTATCTTCTTCCTCCTCATGTCGGCTGGAAGGCCGACCCAGTCATCCGACGTCCCACAACGGCGAGCGGCGTGAGCAAAGCGGTTCGTTCGTTCTCGGGGTCTGGATTTGCTCCAGTGGTCTGCCCCACTGAGCGGTCCGAACCCAGTGGTAGTGCAAGCCGGGCCACGGTTCCACCCAGATGATGAGTTGCGGGCCGCTCTCCGATGCAAGGTACACACAGGTCCGAAGCTTGCGATGTCGCGGTGCAGGGCATAGCGTCTGCCGGGAACACATCCTCGGGCCGGATTGAGAGGCTATTGCTAAGATGACGGATCTTTTCTCGGCGCTGGACATGGGCGATCTCAGCCTGGGCCACAGGGTGATCATGGCGCCGCTGACACGGATGCGCGCCGCTGCTCCGCAGTACGCCCCCACCGACATGATGGTCGAGTATTATCGCCAGAGGGCAAGCGCCGGCGGCCTTATCATAACGGAAGCAACCCATGTCTCACAGTCCGGGAGGGGGGCCCCTGACACGCCCGGCATCTACACGGCCGAGCAGGAGGACGCATGGCGGAAGGTGGCCGAGGCGATTCACGCGAAGGGCGGCCTCGGGGTCATGCAGCTTTGGCACATGGGACGGCTTTCGCACCCTTCCTATCAGCCGGACGGTGGCGCGCCATTCGCACCCTCTGCGGTCCGCGCGGATGTGGATGTGGTGCTTCCGGACCGGCGACGCGTGCCCTGCCCGACGCCGCGGGAAATAGAGACGGGTGACATTCCTAGGCTCGTCGACGCCTACGTTGCCGCGGCCCGGCGCGCGATCTCGGCCGGCTTCGACGGCGTCGAGATCCATGCAGCCAACGGCTATCTGCTTGAACAGTTTCTACAGTCTCGCAGCAATCGCCGAACCGACGACTATGGCGGTTCGATTGAAGCGCGCTGCAGGCTCGTCGTGGAAATCACTCAAGCCGTCGCAAACGCCGTCGGCGCCTCCCGTGTCGGAATCCGCCTGACGCCCTATGGCATTGCCAATGACAGCGGAGAGGATGATCCCTTCCCGCTCTACGCACATCTGATCGGTGAACTGGACAAGCTCGGCCTTGCCTATCTTCACCTGATCGAGCCACGCGCCAGCGGTGCGGGCCAGAAGGATGTCGACCATCAGGGCGTGCCGTCGGCCGCCCGGCTCTATCGCCCGATCTGGAACGGGGCGTTGATCGCGGCGGGCAACTTCAACGGAGACAGCGCGCAAGCCATGGTTGCCGAGGGAGCGGCCGACGCCATCGCGTTCGGGCGCTTTTTCATTTCCAACCCCGACCTGCCGGAACGCCTCCGTCTCGGCGCCGACTTGACGCCCTATGACCGGCCGACGTTCTACACACCCGGTGCGGAGGGCTACATCGACTATCCCCGACTTGGAGCGACCTGAAGCCGAGCGCCTCGAGGGCAAACGGTATTGACCTTCCCGGTTGTCGAGACTGCCTTCGATGGCACGGGCGGCGGTCAGGAACAGGAAGCCGAAGCGCATCCATCCACCGAAGTTTCGCAGCCGTTTGACACTCAGTCGGGCGACGGGCAATCCGGGCACAGCCGGTTCCCTCTGCGGTGCCTTTCCATCCGGGGCAACGCGTCAAGCTTCCTCCTCGGCCTTTCCAGCCAAATTCGGCTTGACGCGTCGCGCAGCACGAGCGACTGGGATACCTGCCGCATGGGCTGGCTCAGTGGCGTCCCTCGCTGCCGGTTACCTCGCTCAGCCCGATGACGGGGGAAGGGCATCGGCAAGCTCAGAGACGATCAGTTTGATTTCGTCGATGGGCGCGCATACCCCGACCATTTTCGGGCGCGCGACTGGTCACGCGACGCGGCCATGGCCCACCCTCCGTTATGGCACCGAAGAGTGTGCGTCGCGACGATCACGGACGGATCATGATCTTGCCGCCGCGCCCGGGCGTCAGCGCCGCCTTCACGGCATCGGCAATGTCCTCGATTGCGAAATGCCCACCGTCGTCCAGCGCGATCTTGCCGTTTGCGGCGAGGGTCACGAGTTCGCCGATCAACCGCATGCGCATCTGCGGATCCATCTCGCGGCTGACACGCGCGCCCCAGAACCCCTTGACCGTGATGTGCTTCATGATCAGCGCGCCCGAAGACAGCGGCATCGGGGCGCCGGTGGCCGTCCCGAAAACGACGAGTTCGCCATCCTCACCCAGAAGTTCGACGAGATCGCCCGCCGTCTCGCCCCCAACCGAGTCGATCGCCGAGACGGCCCCGCCCGGACCGACCAGTTCGCGCGCGCGGTCCAGCCAGCCCGGCTCCGAGGTCGACAGGACGTTCTCCGCCCCGATCTGCCGGAGCTCCTCGGCCGCCTCGGGCCGGCGCACCAGGTTCAGCAGGTGAATGCCCCGGGCCTTCGCGAGCGAGACCATGATCTTGCCCACCGCGCCGTTGGCCGCCGTCTCGACGATCCAGTCGCCCTCCTTCGCCCGCAACGTCTCGAGCAGCGACAACGCCGAGAACGGCATGGCGATCAGCTGAGCGCCCGCGGAATCGGGAATGGCGTCTGGCAAGGGCAGGATGGTTCCGGCCGGCGCCGTGAAGAACTCCGCCCAGGTGCCATGCACGCCGGCGACGGCAACCCGCTTTCCAACCATCGCGGCATCGACGCCCTCGCCCACAGCCTCGACGGTGCCGAGCGCCTCGGTGCCACCGATGGCGCCGGGCAACTCGGGTTTGTAGCCGTAGTTGCCGCGCACCGTCCAAAGGTCGTGGTTGTGGATCGGCGAGAGCTTCATTCGAACAAGCACCTCGCCCGCACCGGGTTTCGGCGCGTCGACGTCACGGGCGACAAGGACTTCGGCGGGATCACCGAAGGTATCGTGGACTGCAGCTTTCACGGGCAAGTTCCTTTCAAATCTGACCTTTTCCGCCGGGAGGACAGCGGAGCTGATCGTCATGTAGGTATGCGGGCCGGGCCGAGCACCCCATCGAGGGCTTGACCAAACGTAACAGATCGCCCCGAACGGGTCTGGACCGGCCTTTGAACAAAACCCGTTCTCAAAGCGTTGCCTTGGTCAGCGGGTGGAAGAGCCTCACATCGTCGGACGGGCAATACGCAGCAGAGGGACGCGACATTGAACAGGTTTGGTGACACGGCACGGATTGCGGTGATCGGCCTCGGGCCTCGGGGACTCGGCGCGCTGGAAGCCCTGGCTGAAGGCTGCCCCGCCGGAACCGGCCCAATCCGGGTCGATGTCTTCGACCCGTTCCCGGCGCCCGGCGCGGGGCCCAACTTTGCACCGGACGAAAGCCCGCTCTGCCTGCTGAACATTCCGATCCGGGATATCGCCATCCGCCCACCCGGCTATTCCCGCTGCGGTGACTTCGCGGACTGGCTCGCACAGGACGCCGAGCCCGACACCTTCCCCACCCGGTCGGACCTCGGCCGCTACCTTCAGGTCCGGCTAGGGGAGCTGCTGGCGCATGAGGCCCTGTCCATCACCCTGATCCCCGAGCCCGTGGAAGGGCTCACCCGCGCGCCCGATGGCTGGCGAGTGCAGGCGAAAGGCGCGCGGCCGGCGCCCTACGACGAGGTCCTGCTGACACCGGGCCAGCCGGCGGTCACACCAGACGAGCAATGGGCCGGCTGGCAGGACCACGCCGCGCATTCGATGGCCGAGGTGCACCAAGCCTATCCGGCGACACGGCTGATCGAGGCGGCCGGAGGCTGGAACGGAAAGACGGTGGGCATTCGCGGCATGGGTCTCTCGGCCTATGACGTGCTGCGCTGCCTGACCACCGCGCAGGGCGGCGTGTTCCGCGATGGGCGATACATCCCGTCCGGACGCGAGCCCGCGCGGATCGTACCCTTCTCACTCGACGGCAAGCCGCCCTTTCCCAAGCCGGAGACCGAGGCGATCGATGCGTGGTTCACCCCGCTGGAGGGCGAAACGCGGGCGTTCTCGATGGCCATCGAAGAGGCCGCCGAAGCGGCGCCTGAGAGCGCAAGACAACGCGTCACCGAAGCGCTGGCACCCGTGGCCTCGCGCATCCTGGCAGAGATCGGGGCGACTGACCGGGCGTTCGACGTCGCCGCCTGGCTGCAGACCGAATGGGACGCCGCCGGCACGCAGGAAACCCGTGGCCCGCTCGACATGCTGCACCACGGCATCGCCCTTGCAGAGGGGACAGAGCCGCCGACGATCGGCTATGCCGTCGGACAGGTCTGGCGCAAATGGCAGGACAAGATCCGGGCGGGTTTCAATCCCGCGCAGACGTCGCCCGAAACGGCGCGCCTTCTGATCGGGTTCGACGAGGGGTTGAAACGATACTCCTACGGCCCGCCGGTGTCCTCCGCGCGCGAGATGGCGGCGCTGGTCGAGGCGGGACTGGCAGACCTGAACCTCGCCACCGATCCGGAAATCGAGATGTGCGACGCAGGGTGGAAGCTCGAGAGCAAGGGGCGGCGCGCCGAGGTCTCGGTGATGATTGACGCGGTCCTGCCGTCGCCGGACCTCGCGACCGTCAGAGACCCGCTCATATCGGACCTTGTGTCCAAGGGGCACCTTACCGCGGCTGGGGACGATCTCGCGGCGTCGATCAACCCCGAGGGTCAGGTGATCGGACGCGACGGATCGGTGCGCGACGGGCTGTGCCTGCTCGGGCGACTGGCGCTCGGGAGCGTCATCGCGGTGGATTCCCTGCACGACTGCTTTGGCGAGGCCTCGAGGCGTTGGGCACAAGGCGTGCTGCGGGGTCTCGGCTGAGCAATCCTCACCCCCAGCGCGACGCCATCGGCACCCTTCCTTTGCTCAGCGCCGGGCCGTGAACCGGCTCTCTTCGGTGATCCGCGCGCGAGCCTCAGCGCGCTCCTCGGCACCGGCGCAGATCGGTCCGTAATCGCCCGGTTCACGGTGCAGGGCGAAGTTGAACACGTTCTTGCGTAGCTCGCTACATCGGTCGAGGTCGATTTCCGCAACCGAGATCTCGTCGCCCAGCCCCTGGGTGCGGGCGATGATCTCGCCCGTGGGCGCGATGATGCAGCTGCCGCCGATCAGGTCGCATCCCTCCTCCCGCCCGGCCTTTGCGGTGCCGATCACCCAGCAGCCGTTGGCATAGGCGCCGGCCTGCATGCTCAGGTGGTTGTGGAAATCCTGCAGGTGGTCGTGCTCGGGCGCCTGCGGATAATGGAGCGGCGTGTTGTAGCCCAGCATGACCAGTTCCGCGCCGCGCAGGCCCAGCACTCGGAACGTCTCCGGCCAGCGGCGGTCGTTGCACAGGCACATGCCGAGCTTGCCGCCCATGGCGTCGAACACCGGGAACCCCAGATCGCCATGTTCGAAATAGCGCTTCTCCAGGTGCTGGAACGGGCGCCATTCCTCCGGGTTGAAATGGCCCGGCAGGTGCACCTTGCGGTACTTGCCGACAATCTCGCCGGTCCGGTTAACGATGATCGAGGTGTTGAACCGCCGTTTCACCCCGCCCTCGCGGACCAGTTCCGCATAGCCCAGGTAGAAGCCCACCCCAAGCCGCCGCGCAGCCTCGAAGAGGGGCGCCGTCTCGGGCCCCGGCATCTCGGTTTCGAAGAAGCGGTCGAGGTCGGCTTCGTCCTCGATATACCAGCGCGGAAAGAAGGTCGTGAGCGCGAGTTCGGGGAAGACCACCAGTTCCGCGCCGCGTCGATGGGCCTTTTCCAGCAACGCGATCATCCGGTTGACGGCCGAGGAGCGCGGCTCCTCGCGGGCGATTGGGCCAAGCTGGGCCGTGGCGGCGACAAGGGTTCGGCTCATGCGGTCTGTCCTTCCGGTTTCACCACGCCGGCGCGGGCCAGCGCCACCTCGGCCAGCAGGCGGACGCCGTTGGCGAGGTCATGGGGAGCGGTGTACTCGTGAATGTTGTGACTGATCCCGTCCTTCGAGGGCACGAAGATCATCGCGGCGGGGCAGTTGGGCGCGAACATCTGGGCGTCATGCCCCGCGCCCGATGGCATCCGTCGATGGCTCAGACCGAGCCTTTTGGCGCCTTCGGCAATCTGGCCCACGAGGTCGGGATCAAAGGAAACGGGCTCGAACCGGGCGAGGCTCCGCCGGGTGATCGTGCAACCTTCGTCAGAGGCAAGTGCTTCGGCGGTATCGAAGAGACGTGTCTCGGCGGCCTGCAACACCGCGTCGTCGGTGTGGCGCAGATCGACGGTCAGCACCGCCTCCTCCGGCACCACGTTGACGATATCCGGGGCAAAGCGCATCCGCCCCACCGTGGCCACCTGCGGCGAGCCGAAGTCCCGCGCGATCGCCCGCGCCTCTATCGCGATCCCGGCAGCGACGGCCCCGGCATCCTGACGCAGCGCCATCGGCGTCGTGCCCGCATGGGCGGACCGGCCGGCGATGGCGAACTCGGTCCAGGAGATGCCCTGGACGCCGGTGACCACGCCGATCTCGGTGCCCTCGGCTTCCAGCACCGGCCCCTGCTCGATGTGCAACTCCAGGTAGGCGCACGGCGCCAGCGCGCTCACCGGCTCACGGCCCCGCGCCCCGATCCCGTCGAGCGCATCGGCCACGCTCACCCCGTCGATGCCGACCTTCGCCAGCATCTCCTCGAGATCGAGCGCGCCCTGGCTGACGCCGGAGCCCATCATGTCCGGCGCGAACCGCGCGCCCTCCTCGTTGGTAAAGAAGGCCACCGCCAGAGGATGTTCCGTCTCGATGACGGCGTCGATGACGCTCTCGATCACCTCGAGCCCGCCGAGCACGCCGAGTACCCCGTCATAGAGCCCGCCGGTCGCGACCGTGTCGATGTGCGAGCCCATGACCAGGGGCGGCAGATCCTTATGGCCGGACCGGATGGCCCAGCAATTGCCGATCACGTCGGTGTGGACGTCCAGTTCCAGGTCGCAGAACCAGCCGGTGACCAGCGCGCGGCCCGCCGCGTCCTCTGCGCTCAGGGCCAGCCGCTTGCAACCGCCGCCGGGGAGCGCGCCGATCCGGCCGAGCGCCTCGATCCGCGCCAACAGCCGTTCCGTGTTGATCTCGATCCTCATGCGCCCGCCCTCACCGCGTCGGCGCTCTTCCCGACAAGCTCCTCGTAGAGCGCGGGGTCGGTGTCGGCCTCAGTCCCGAAGACGAGGACCCGCGATGCCGCGTCGAGCTCAAGGGCCGCCCGCGCCTCGGCATTCCCGGCGGCGGCGAGAAACGCGGCCAAACCGGCCACCGCGGATTCCCCCGCCACGATCGCCGGATCCCCCGGCACAGGTTCCGCCAGCCGGCGCATGCAGGCGACCGCATCGGCATCGGCCACCGAGATCGTGGCGAAACACAGCGGCTTCAGCACGTCCCAGGCCAGCAGAGAAATCTCGCCACAGGCCAGCCCGGCCATGAGCGTGTCGAGATCGCCGGTGACGGCGGTCGGCTCGCCGTTGCGAATTGTCTCCAGCCAACAGGCGCTGTCTTCCGGATCTGCCAGGATAACGCGGGGGGCCTGCGCCCCGCCGTAGCGGCGGCGGAGCTGCGCGGCGACCGCGGCGGCCACGCCGCCGACACCGGTCTGCACGAAGACATGGGTGGGCCCTGCGTCGAGCTGCTCCGCCGCCTCGGCGGCCATCACCTCGTAGCCCTGCATCACGTCCTTCGGGATCTCGGTGTAGCCGGGGTAGGAGGTGTCGGAGACAACGAACCAGCCCTCGGCCCTTGCCGTCTCGTCGGCCTCGCGCACGCTGTCGTCGTAATTCCCGGCGCAGCGACGCACCTCGGCGCCATAGGCCTCGATCGCGGACTTGCGCCCTTCCGAAACCGTGGCGTGGATGAAGATCACGCATTTGCAGCCAAAGATCCGCGCCCCCCAGGCCACCGAACGGCCATGGTTGCCGTCGGTCGCGCAGCAGACGGTGATGGTCGAGATCACGTCGTCATGGACGCCGGCCAGGATCTCCTCGATCTGCGGCGCGTCGATCCCCTTCCGCGCGGCGACCTCGCGGGTCAAAAGGCGCAACACGGCATAGGCACCGCCGAGCGCCTTGAAGCTCCCAAGCCCAAAGCGCCCGCCCTCGTCCTTGTAGTGCAGCGCTGCAACGCCTGCCTCCGCCGCGATCCCCGGCAAGCCAAGAAGCGGCGTCGTCGCGTAGCCCGGCCAGGCGGAGATGGTGGAGCGGGCAGTTTCGAAGGCCGCATCGTTCAGAACGGCGGCCTGCTTGTTGCTGTAGTCGGCGCCCGGATTGAAATGCCGGTTGAACACGATCTCGGTCGTCGCACCCTGCCCGAGGCTGTTGGCATACTTGATTGGGTCCTGCATTTGGTCCTGCCCGTCAGTTCGTGCGCCCCGACCTGCGGCGGATGCTTTCCGCGAGCACGACGAGCGCGATGTTTCCCAGCACGATCAGCACGGCAAGCGCATTCAGGCTGGGGGAGAGGTTGAAACGGAAATCGGAGGCGACGAGCACCGAGAGCGGCTGCTCCCGCCCCGAAAGAAACGCCGTCAGCACGTATTCGGAAGAGGACAGCACGAAGGCGATCACCCAGGAGGCCAGAAGCCCGTTGCCCATCAGCGGCAGCACCACCCGGCGGAAGCAAGACCAGCCCGAGGCACCCAGGTCCGCCGCCGCCTCGATCAGACGCCGGTCTATGCTGATCAGCACCGAGACGATGATCAGGGTGGAGAACGGCAGGATGATGATCGACTGCCCCGCGATGACCGTCCAGAGCGAGCGGTCGATCCCGGCATCCTTGAACAGGATGAGCTGGGAGACGGCGAGGATGAGCCGCGGCACGAGAAACGGCATCAGCAACGCCGCAACGAAGAGCCCCGTGCCCCGCACCGGGTAAAGCGTAAGCGCCAGCGCGGCCGCCGCGCCGAAGAGCGTGGTCAGGATCGCCACCGGAAAGGCCACGAGGAGCGTGGTGAGGAAACCGCCCCCGAGCCGGCCATCGGCGAGGATCGCGCCGTACCATTCCGTCGTGAAGCCGCGCAGCGGGAAGGCCATCACGTCCGATGCGTTCAGCGAGAACAGCAGGATCATGGCGATCGGCAGATACATGAAACCGAATACCAGCCAGACCCAAAGCGTTGCCAGCCGGGACATCACACGCCCTCCGAAACGAGCGCGGTGCGGCGGATCGCAAGCGCACCCACGCCGAAGCAGAGCATCAGGATCGCCAGCATCGTCCAGGCGATGGCCGAGCCGAGCGGCCAGTCGAAGGCGGTGCCGAAGAGGTCGTTGACCGCCGAGATGATGGTGATGCCCGACGCGCCCCCAAGCAGTTGCGGCGTCAGGTAGTCGCCTGCCACCATGACAAAGACCATCAGCCCGCCCGCGATCAGCCCCGGCGAGGTGAGCGGCAGCGTCACGCGGCGAAACCGGTCGGCCGCGGGCGCGCCGAGATCCGCCGCCGCCTCGAGCCAGGCGTCGTCGAGGCTTTCGAAGGCGAGCCAGAGGCCGATCACCATGAAAGGCAGGTAATTGTAGGTCAGCGCGATATGGGTCGCGAGCGGGCTGAAGAGCAACCCGGCCAGAGGCTCGGTGGTCAGCCCGAGCCACATGAGCGTGCGGTTGATCGCGCCCTCCGCTCCCAGCAGGACCCGCCAGGCAAAGATCCGCACCAGGTCGCCGGAATAGAGCGGCACCAGCAAAAGCGTCAGCAGGGTGGACTTCGCCCCGGTCACTCGCTTGGCGATGAACCAGGCGACAGGATAGCCGATGACGGCGGTGATCGCGACCACGAGAAGAGCGGAGCCGAAGGCGCGTGCGATCAGGCCGCGGTAGGTCTCGGAGCCGGCGATCTTGACGTAGTTGGCAAAGGTCGGATCGCGCGAGATGGCGACGAAATCCACCTGGAAGAAACTGTAGGCCAGCAGGATCAGCAGCGGCGCGAGGCAGAGCGCGACAAGCGCCGCCACCACCGGCATCGCCAGCCAGGTGCCAATCTGTCCCGGCAGGCCCCTCATGCGATTACGCCCTGTTCTGCCGCTGCCGCCCAGGCGCGGGCGGGATCGAAGCTCAGCTTCACATCCGAGCCCGGCGGCGGCGGCGTGTCGAGTGCCGTGGCCTGCAGGAGCTGGCCCGCGCTCTCGCATTCCACGATCCAGTCCGAGCCGCGATAGACGCAATAGGTAACGCGGGCCGGCATGCCGTCGGCGGCGAGCAAGAGGTTTTCCGGACGCAGGCACAGCACTGCTGCCATGCCGGCCGTGAGTGGTGGCGCGCCCGGAATCTGATATCGGCCCAAGGCCGTGTCGAGGATCACGTCGACCGCCTGCCGGTCGACGACCTCGCCCGGCACGCAGACCGCCCCGCCGATGAAATCGGCGACGTAGGCGGTGTTCGGGCGGGCGTAGATATGGTCCGGCCTTCCCTGCTGCTCGATCCGGCCGTTGCGCATGACGATGATGCGGTCGGAGAGCGCGAAGGCCTCTTCCTGGTCGTGGGTGACATGCAGAAATGTCATCCCGAGGCGACGTTGCAGGTCCTTCAGCTCGATCTGCATGTCCTTGCGCATCCGCCGGTCGAGCGCCGAAAGCGGCTCGTCGAGCAGCAGCAGCCGCGGTTCGTTGACGATGGCGCGGGCCAGCGCCACGCGCTGTTGCTGTCCGCCCGAGAGCTGGCGCGGCCGACGGTCGGCCATCGCTTCCATACGGACGGTCTTGAGCGCCTCCAGCGCCGTGGGCAGGATGCGCGACCTGGGAATGCCGCGATAGCTCAGCCCGAAGGCGACGTTGTCCAGCACCGACAGGTGAGGAAAGAGCGCGTAACTCTGGAATACCGTGTTGATCGGCCGCCGCGCCGCCGGGATCTCATCGAGACGCGCACCGTCGAGGGTCAGCGCGCCGGAGGTGATCTCCTCGAAACCGCCGATCATTCGCAGGATCGAGGTCTTGCCGCAGCCCGAAGGCCCCAGCAGCGTCACATAGCTGTTGCCGTCGAGCGCGAAATCCACGCCGGAGACAGCGTCGACCTCGCCGTAGCTCTTGTAGAGCCCCTTGGCTTCGAGGAGCGGGCGCTGCGCGCGCCCGCCCCCGTCCGTCTCTGCCCGAAGATCAGGCGTCGTCATGTCAGCTGGCCTTCACTTCGTTCCAGAGAGCCACCCATTCGTTGTAGCGCGGCGGGTTCTTCTTCCAGACGAAGCTGTCCATGATCGATAGATCGCTGATGAAGATCTTCTCCTGCTCCTCGGCGCTCAGCATGTCGCGCGCGGCCGAGGTCGACTGGGCATAGGGACCGCCGACGGCGAGCATCTTGCCGTAGTCCGGGCCGAGCAGGTAGTCGACCAGCTTGAAGGTCGCGTCGAGCCGCTCGCCTTCCACGCCCTTGGGCACCGCGATGGTATCGCACCATCCGATCACGCCCTCCTTGGGCTTGGCCATGCCCATGTCGATCCCCTTGGCCCGCAGGTCGTAATAGGGCGGCACCCAGGAAAAGGCGCAGACGACTTCGCCGGTGGCGAACAGGTTGGTCAGGTCGCCGATCGAGTTCCAGTAGGTCCGAAGCTTGGACTTCTGGATCATAAGGACCTTCTTGACCTCGGCCAGCTGCGCGTCGTCGAGATCGAACATCTCGCTCTCGGGGATGCCCAGGTACATCGCGGCGATCATGATGCCCTCGAGCGCGTAGTCCCGCATCGCGAGTTTGCCGTTGTACTTGTCGCCCTCGAAGAACACGGACCAGTCCGGCTCCTCGTCCATAAGGTCGGCCCGGTACACGATCGGGTTGATGCCCCAGTAGAACGGGATGCCGTAGGTTTCGCCATCGACCTTGCCCAGCGGCGTCTTCTTGAAGGTGTCATAGAGCAACGCGGCGTTCGGCACCTTGTCGAAATCGATCGGCTGGAGCAGGCCGGAGGCGGTGTAGAACTCCACCTTGTCGAGACCGGGCGTGATCAGGTCCACCGAAGACGCACCACCGGCGCGCAGCTTGGCGAACTGCTCGTCATCGGTGCCGATGAAGGTCTTGGTCAGCGCCACGTCGTTGGCGGCGAAGAAGGGCGCGAGGTAGTCGTCCTTGGCGAGGTTCTCCCACGTCATCCAGAGGATGTCGGTCGCGGCGAAGGCACGGGAGGCGGGGCCAAGCGCCCCGAGCGCGGCCCCGGCAAGGGCGGTCCTGAGGAGGTCTCGGCGGTACATGGTCGGTCCTTTCGTTCTGTGGCCGGAAAGTCGAGCACCCTCAGTCTTTTATGAAATTCATTTTTCACATAATATCAAATCATGAAAATCCCCATACATTCCGCAAGTGCCCAAGAATGCGCCGCCCCGGGCAAGCGGATGCCCAAAAACCAACGCATCGCCGCGGAGGCTGCCAGCCAGACAGGCCGGTTATTCCAGCCGCAGCTCCGACTCGACCGGTGCAGATTGGCTGCAGCCCCTGCCAATTGACGCGGCCGCGCGAACACCGGTTTGCAGCCGGCGCGCAAACGCGAAAACCTGCACAGACAACGAGCGAAGAGCACATGACCAGCGAACCAGCCACACAGGGATCCCTTCTGCGCCGCATCCACGAGGCCTACGCCGCACTTCCGGACAGCGAGCGGCGGGTGGCGGACACGATCCTCAACGCGCCCGCCGAGATGCCCGTCTGGACCGCCACCGAGTTGGCCGGACATGCCCAGGTCTCCAACGCGACGGTCAGCCGGCTGGTGCAACGGTTGGGCTACCGCAGCTTCGAACAGGCCCGGCAGGACGCCCGCACCTTGCGCGAAACCGGCTCGCCCCTGTTCATGAAGGAAACCTCCGCGCGCGGCACGGGCGGCGAGCCACATGCCGATCTCCTCCGCACCGAGGCCGGCTTGATCGAAGCTACCCTGGCACGGCTCGATGCCAGCGCCCTCCGGGAGGCGTCCCGGGCGATTGCGGGTGCCCGACAGGTCCGCCTGATGGGCTTTCGCAACAGCCGTTTCCTGTCGGACTACCTGACCGCCCAGCTCGCCCAGTTGCGCCACGATGTTGCGCCCCTCGGTCTCTACGGCCAGACGATCGCCGAAGGGATCGCCGGCCTCGGGCCGCAGGACATCGCGGTCGTCGTCGGGTTCCGCAGGCGCCCGGCGCGATTCAGTCAGATCATCCGGCTGATCGCAGAACGCCAGTCGCGGGTGATCCTAATCGCCGACAAGAGCCTGCGCGAAGCCCCGGCCTTCGCCACCTGGACCTTCACCTGCAGCGTCGAGACGCCCCTGCCCATCGACTCCTATGTCGGGGCGCTTACGCTGATGCGGATGCTGGCGACCGAGACCGCCGCCGAACTCGAAGACCGGGGCATTCACCACCTGAACGAGGTCGAGACCCTGCGCGAGACCCTCGGGGAACTGGAATCCGCCCCCTCGGCTGCCGGACCCGCCACGAAGGGCTAACCGGTCGGATCACGGTGCTTGCAAGAGTTCGGTGGGTGGCTGGAAGTCCGTGTGGAGCCATTTCCTCGCGGCGGCGCATTACCGGGGCCACCCTGCGCAATCATACGAACCGACGCCCCTGAAGGCGGGAGGGCGGCGGCCGAACGCCTACCAAATTGCGCTATCGCGTCTGGGTTGGCCCCGCCCGGATGGCTCCAGACGGGGCGCACACTCAGATCGCTTCGGCGACGGAGACGGCCGGCACCTCCGGCGCGGCGGCCTGAATGGCAGTCAGGGCGATGGTGTAGACGATGTCCTCGACAAGTGCGCCGCGCGAAAGGTCGTTCACCGGCTTGCGCAGGCCCTGCAGCATCGGACCGACGCTGACCACGCCGGCAGAGCGTTGCACCGCCTTGTAGGTCGTGTTGCCGGTGTTGAGGTCGGGGAAGATGAACACATTCGCCCGGCCCGCGACCGCGCTGTCCGGCGCCTTCTGCTTACCGACGCTGGCGACGGAGGCGGCATCGTATTGCAACGGGCCGTCGATCAGCAGATCGGGGCGCAGGCTCTGGGCCAGCCGCGTCGCATCCCGCACCTTCTCGACATCCGAGCCAATGCCAGATCCACCGGTCGAGTAGGAGATCATCGCAACCCGCGGCTCGATCCCGAAGGCGATCGCAGTTTCCGCCGACTGGATGGCGATGGTGGCGAGTTCCTCGGCCGACGGATCGGGGTTGATGGCGCAGTCGCCGTAGATCAGCACCTCGGTCGGCATCAGCATGAAGAACACGCTGGAGACGATCTTTGCGCCGGGCTTGGTCTTGATCAGCTGAAGCGCCGGCCGCACCGTGTCGGCGGTCGTGTGGACCGCGCCGGACACCAGCCCGTCCACGTCGCCCGCGGTTACCATCATGGTGCCGAGAACCACCGTGTCTTCCAGCTGCGCGTCGGCCTGCTCCGGGGTCAGCCCCTTGTGCTTGCGCATCTCCACCATCGGCGCGACGTAGCGCGCGCGGATCGAGGCCGGATCGACTATCTCCAGGTTCGACGGCAGCGCATGACCCAGCTTGGCGGCCTTGGCGGCGATGGCGTCGGGGTCGCCCAGCAGCACGCAATTGGCGATCTGCTTCTGGGCGCACTTGATCGCCGCCTCGATGGTGCGCGGCTCCTCGCCCTCGGGCAGGACGATCCGACGGTCCGCCGAGCGGGCAAGCTGCACCAGCTGGTGGCGGAACGCGGAGGGAGACAGCAGCGGCTTGGTCGCGGCCCCAAGCCTGGGCAGGAGAGCGGACACGTCGATGCGGTCGGCAATCGACGTAATGACGCGTTCCATCTGGTGACGGTCGTCGGCGGAGACGTGGCAATCGAGCTGCGCAAGCTGCGCGGCCACGTTGTAGGTGTCATCGGTGGCCAGGAAGATCGGCAGGCCGGCCTCGGCCGCCGGGCGCATGATCTCGCTCACCACCGCGTCGGGCCGGCTGCCGCAAGTGAGCAGCAGTCCGGCGAGCCGGGTGCCGTTCAGGAAGGAGAGCGAGGCGGCGAGGCAGATGTCGGCGCGGTCCCCCGGGGTGACGAGCAGAGCCCCCGG
This sequence comes from Tropicimonas aquimaris, assembly GCF_042676185.1. Lineage (NCBI taxonomy): Bacteria > Pseudomonadati > Pseudomonadota > Alphaproteobacteria > Rhodobacterales > Roseobacteraceae > Tropicimonas > Tropicimonas aquimaris. Next base: position 209,240 of record NZ_JBHTJT010000060.1, read on the forward strand.
AACCAGGCAGGGCAGCACGAGTTCGACCGACCGCGCGGCGACGACGACTTCGCTGACGCGCCCGGCCTCCATCGCGCCCGCGTTGACCACGGTCAGGTTCATCGCGTCAACCATCTCCTGAAGTCGCGGGGCATAGAGGCTGGGGTCGAATGGGACGGTTCCGAGGATTGGAAGGTTCGGACCGAGATCGGCCTGCATCAGGCCGTGCAGACTGTCCGGATCGGTGTCTTCTGGCACCTTGTTGACGAGAATGCCGGCAAACCCGCCGTCGACATCCAGCGTGTCGTCATTCCCTCCGAACTGCCGGGCCACGCGGCGGACCAGCGATCCGATATCCGAGGCCGACGGGCGGTTGGCGTTGACCACCGGCACGAGGTCCGCGCCGAGCGCCCGGCACATCGCGGCGTTGACCGGCAGTGCCAAGGTGTCGGTCTCGACCGCGACCAGCCCTTCGACCACGAGCACGTCGTAATCGCCGTGGAGTTCGTCCATCAGGTCGACGACCTCGTCCATCAGCCCATCGATGTCTCCGGCGGCAACGAGGTCCGAGGCCCGCGTAAGCGGCAGGGAGCCGGTGACCGGCAAGTTGCAGAGATCGCGGGCGAAGGAGATGGAGGGGTCGGCCGTTCCGCCCGCGCCGAGCGGCGCCTGGCCGATGGGCTTGGAGAAGGCGACGTTCAGCCCTTCGCGCTGCAAGGCCCGGGCAAGCCCCAGGGCCATGGAGGTCAGGCCCGCTTCAAGGTTGGCCGAGGCGAGGAAAAGGACTTTTTTCGATGGCATGTCGGATATCCAGGATTGTTGAGGGACGCGAGCAGCGCTCAACCGTTCGGGAACGGACCCGCGAACGCGCACTGCAGGGGCTTGTCGACAAATATACGAATGCCGACTCCGGGCGCTACCCGCCGCCAGTGCACACCGGCATGCCGCCTGCTGCATATGCAATGTCGCAGCGCAGAAATTTCAGGCATTTCGCAGTAGTTGTCGGCAATTGGAGGGCAACGTTTAGGTGCGGTCGTTCGTCACGGCCGGACCGGCACGGCCCTAAACGTCGAGGCCAGTCCGGACCTCTGCACGGTCGAAAGCCCGGCTGCGCTACAGGTGCAGGCAGGGATTCCGCTGGCTCGGGAACCGCGATCCATCTGCTGAAAATCGAGTCTCCGGGAATCGTCGTGCCGCACCGCAAAAAGGCAATGCAAAGGGCGGAGCAGTGCGCACAATAATTGGGCAAGAGAAGAAGGGGCGAGGTTTAGAACGAAGCCCGCGAACCCATCTTCAGCGAGCGGCAGGTCGCCAAGCCACTGAATCCTTTTCCAAATGATCTGGGAGCCACCGGGGATCGCAGCATGGGAGCTAAGCATACGCTAACAACTCCAAGTTGACAGGTCGGATGATGATTCTAGTCTGGTTAAACGATTTTTCATCCCCAGCCGAACATCCCGCCCCGCCATGCAGCCCAAACTGAAAGACATCGCGAAACAGCTCGGCGTCTCGACGGCGACGGTGTCCAACGTGCTGTCCGGCAAGGGGCGAGTGTCGGAGGAGACGCGCAAGCTGATCAGCGAAAAGATCCGCGAGATCGGCTATCGGCCCGGCGGGCCAGGCCGGGCGCTTCGCACCGGGCGCAGCGGCGTTCTGGGGCTGGTGTTGCCCGACATCTCGAACCCGCTGTTTCCAGCCTTCGCGCAGGCCATCGAGGCGGCGGCCTCGCGCACGGGCCACGGCATCCTCATCGCGGATTCCCATGGCGACCCAATCGCACAGACCGAAGCCCTGCAGCGGATGATACAACGCGGGGCAGACGGCATCGTCATCGTGCCCTGCCGCGGCACGCAGGTCAGCAGCCTGAGCTTGCCCATCGCCATCATCGATTCCGCCGCGACCCCGGGCAACAGCGTCTGCGCGGACCATTTCCAGGGCGGACGTATGGCCGTGGAGCACCTGCAGGGCCTTGGCCACAAACGTCTCGTTCTGCTCGGCCACAGCCGGCGTTCCTCGGTTCAGACAGCCCGGATTGCCGGCATGGAGGCCGCGCTCGAGCCCGGAACGCGGGCCGATGTCTTCTGGCTGGAAGAGGCTGCCCCGGATTTCGCCGCGCTGGCGGGCGAGGGCGCGACGGCCTTTGCCGCGACCTCCGACCTGCACGCGCTGACCGCCCTGACCCGCCTGCAGGGCGCCGGGATGTCGGTGCCCGGCGATGTCAGCGTGCTCGGCTTCGACGATCTCAGCTTCTCTGCGCAGATCACGCCCGGGCTGACAACGCTTGCCCAGAACATGCCGGAGATCGCGGCAGCGGCTGTCCAGCATCTCTTGCTGCAGCTCGACGAGGCCCCCCTGCCCGCTCCCCGCCTGATCCCGATGAAGTTGCTGGTGCGCGGCTCCACCGGCCCGGCTCCGAACGACCCAAAGCAAAACAAAACAACCCAACAAGGAGATGTGACGACATGATCAAGACCCTTGCACTGGCCAGCGCCTCGACGCTGGCGCTCTCGGCCACAGCGATGGCGGCGGACAAGACGCTGACCATCTCGGTCTATTCCTTCGCCCAGGACGAGTTCAAGGAACTGGTCTACGACCCGTTCGAGGAGATCTGCGGCTGCGAGATCGTCGTGGAGACCGGCAACTCGATCGAGCGGATCGCCAAGATCGAAGCCAACAAGGACGCGCCCGTGATCGATATGGCCGTGCTGTCGACCCACGACGCGCTCGGCGCGGCGCGCAAGGGGCTGCTGCAGCCGGTCGACGTGTCGAAGCTCACGAACTACGACAAGCTCTACGACATCGCGAAGGACCCGCTCGGCGACAACATGGGCATTGGCTACACCTTCTATGCCACCTCCATCGTCTACCGCTCGGACAAGGTCACTGTGGACAGCTGGGCCGACCTGCTGTCGCCGGAGCTTGCCGGCAATGTCGCCTTCCCGGACATCACCACCAACCAGGGCCCGCCCGCGCTCTACATGCTGGGCAAGGCCATGGGCGAGACCGGCGCAGACCTTACCGCGCCGATCGAGGCCGTGGGAGAGAAGGCCGACGATATCGTCACCTTCTACGTCCGCTCTTCCCAGCTCGCCCAGCTGATGCAGCAGGAAGAGATCTGGGCCGCTCCCGTGGGGCGCTTCGCCTGGGGACAGTTCAAGGACAACGGCCTGCCGATGGCCTGGGCCACGCCCGCGGAAGGCCAGACCGGCGGCATGAACGTCATGGTGATGACGGCGAACAACGGCAACGAGGAACTGGCGCTGCAGTTCATGGACTTCTGGCTCTCGACCGAGATTCAGGCAGCCCTCGCCAACGCACTGGTCGACAGCCCCGCGAATGCCGAGGTCGAGGTCTCCGACGACATCGCCGCCAACCTGACCTACGGCGCCGAGACCGTGTCGCAACTCGACCTGCTCGCCCCGGCCACCATTCTCGACGAACGCGAGAGCTGGCTGGAGCAGTGGAACACGAAGGTCGTGAAGTAAGGCCATGTTCGAAAACCGGGCAATCGGTCTGGCCCTGGTCCTGCCCGCGGCGATCTTCGCCGCGGCGCTCTTCCTGCTGCCGGTCGGCATCCTCCTGTCAGAAGCCTTCCAGACCGAAACGGGATGGTCGCTGTCTGCCTATGGCGAGTTCTTCGCCTCGTCCCGCAACCAGACGGTGTTCTTCCGAACACTGAAGCTCGCCACGCTCGTCGCCGCGGTGTCGGCGGTGATTGGTTATGCGGCGGCCTTTGCCATCGTTAACCTGCCGCCCACATCGCGCGGGCGCATGTTTGGCCTCGTGACGCTGCCGTTGATGATCTCTCCCGTGGCGCGCACCTATGCCTGGCTGGTGATCCTCGGCCGCACCGGCTTCGTGAACCAGATTCTCGTCGATCTCGGCCTGATCGAGACGCCCATCCGCATCCTTTTCACCGAAACCGCGGTCTTCATAGGCCTGCTCCAGCTTTTCCTGCCGCTCATGATCATCTCGCTTGTCTCGGCGATGGAGAACATGCCGCGCGACGCGGTCCCGGCCGCCCGTATCCTCGGGGCGAACTGGCTCCAGGTGTTCTGGAAGGTAATTCTCCCGCTCACCCGCGAAGGGTTGGTGATCGGCGGCACGCTGGTCTTCACCGGCTCCATGACGGCCTATATCACGCCCGCCATCCTCGGCGGCTCCAAGGTGCTCATGCTGGAAACCCTGCTCTACCAGCGGGTGACCGTGGCGAACGATTTCGTCGCCGCCTCCGTCATCGCCATGATCCTGATCGTCATGAGCTTTTCCGCCAACCTGCTGCTCAAGCGGCTTGCCACGGCGAGGCAATCGCGATGAACAGCCGCCTCTCGACCTGGATCATCCTCGGCCTGACCCTGACCTTCCTGATCGGGCCGTTCCTCATCATCATCGCCGCCGCGCTCTCGGCCGGCAACAACCTCGCATTCCCGCCGCAGGGCCTGTCGCTCAAGTGGTTCATCAAGGTCTTCGAGGTCGAGAGCTTCCGCGCCAGCTTCGGGGTCTCGATGTTCCTTGCCATCTTCGGCACGCTGGCCGCGCTGGTGCTGGGGGTCCCTGCCGCCTATGCGATGACCCGCTTCAAGGTGCCCGGCGCTGAGACGGTCAAGCTGATCGTGTCCTCGCCGATCATCGTGCCGGGAATCATCGTGGGCCTGGCGTTGCTGCAGTACTTTGTCATCCCGCTCGGCGTCGGGATCGGGCTGGCGCTGTTTCTCGCCCATACGGCGCTGATCCTGCCCTATGCGGTGCGCGTCGTCTCCGCCTCCATGGAGAACCTCCGCGTCGACATGGAGGAGGCCGCGCTGATGCTCGGCTGCACTCGTTTCGGCGCCTTCCGCCGGATCGTGCTGCCCAATATCCGCGGCGGCGTGCTGGCGGCCTTCATCCTCGGCTTCGTCACCTCGTTCAACCAGGTGCCGGTGTCGCTCTTTCTCTCGGGGCCGGGTCTGCGCACCCTGCCCATCGACATGATCGCCTATATGGAGATCAACTACGACCCGTCGGTGGCCGCGCTCTCGGCGCTGCTGGCGTTCATGTCGATCGGTATCGTCTTTGCCGCCGAACGTTTCATCGGATTGTCCCGCTATGTCTGACCCCAACTCAGTTGCACTGCCTCCCCATGGCGCCTTACTCCCGTGCGCCCGGCGGCCAGTGCCGGCAGCCTCCGCCCCATCCCCCCTTCCAAGGGTGGGGGCTGCCCCCGATCCCGCGGCCGCGCGTCGCCCTTTCTCGCAGTACCCGCCGGCCGGAATATCACACCCATGACCAACCAGGATTTCGTCTCCCTCCGGGATCTGACGCTCGCCTATGACAAAACCGTCGCGGTCGACCGCCTCGACCTGGACATCCGCAAGGGCGAGTTGATCGCGCTGCTCGGCCCGTCAGGCTGCGGCAAGACCACGACGATGCGCGCCATCGCGGGGCTTCTGACGCCTCGCAGCGGCTCCGTCCACATCGACGGTCGCGACGTGACGCGCCTGCCGCCGAGCCGCCGCGAGGTCGGCCTGGTGTTCCAGTCCTACGCGCTCTTTCCGCATCTGAGCGTGTTCGAGAATGTCGCCTTCGGCTTGCGGCTTCGGCACGAGCCCGACCTTGAGGCCAAGGTAATGGCGGGGCTGGAGACCGTCGGCCTGACCGATTTCTCCAAGCGCCAGCCGGCCGACCTGTCTGGCGGCCAGCAACAGCGTGTCTCGCTGGCAAGATCGCTGGTGATGCACCCCAAGGTGCTCCTGCTCGACGAGCCCCTCAGCAACCTCGACGCCCGCCTGCGGCTCGAGATGCGTACCGAGCTGCAGCGCGTGCAGCGCGAGACCGGCATCACCATGGTCTTCGTGACCCACGACCAGTCCGAGGCCTTGGCGCTGGCAGATCGCATCGTGCTGATGCGCAACGGCGCCATCGAACAGGCCGGCACAGCCGAGGAGATCTACAACGCCCCCGTCTCCGGCTTCGCGGCCGACTTCATGGGCTTCGAGACGATCCTTCCGAGCGACGCGGGCGGCGGACTGGCCTGGCGCCCCGGCGCGGTGATACTTGGCAGCGGCCCGCATCAGGGCCAGATCCGCGGCGCCTCTTTCGCCGGCGAGCGGCGGGAATACGTGCTCGAAAGCGCGCTCGGCACGATCAAGGCGGATGTCCCGGTTGCGCTGCCGCGCTACGAGATTGGGCAGACGATCGCCTTCGACCTGCCCCGCGAGACCGCGGTGGAACTGGCGCGGATCGATTGATGGGGATCTGGATCGACACCGACATGGGGGGCGACGACATCTTCGCGATCCTGCTCGCCGAACAGGCCCGGCAGATCGACGGCATGTCGCTCAGCTTCGGCAATGCCCCCCTGCCGCAGGTTCGCAGAAACGCGGCCGGTGCAGCCCGCGCCTTTGGCTGGCTGACGCCGATCCATGCCGGCGCGGAGCGGTCGATCCTTGGAGAGATCACCACCGCGCAGAATGTCCTAGGCGAGACCGGCTTGCCGACCCGCGGCGCGCAACTGCCCGACGCCGAGACGGACCATCCCCCCGCTCTGCCTGCCCTCGCCAACTGGCTTACGGGGCAGACCGAGGCCGAGATCCTCGCCCTCGGCCCCCTCACAAACCTCGCGGCACTTGCCCTGGCGCGCCCGGATCTCCTTCCCCGGATCGGGCGCATCGTCTGGATGGGCGGGGCGGCCGGACGTGGCAATCACACGGCCTCCGCGGAGTTCAACGCCGCCGCCGATCCCGAAGCGCTGGCGATCCTGCTGGCCCGGGACCTGCCTCTCACAATGGTCGACCTCGACGCCTGTCGCCGCGTGGAAATCACCGAGGCCGATGTCGCGGCAACCGACGCCTCCCCCCTGCTGCGCGACCTCCTCGGCGGCTACCTCGACATCGCGCTATCGCGAGGCCGCCCGGCCATGCCGCTCTACGATCCCGTCGCTGCGGCCCTCCTCGCAGCGCCTGAGTTGTTCGACACCGCGCCGGCCGAGATCGTCGTCGAACTGGCGGGCGCGCATACCCGCGGGCGCACCGTCGTCGACCAGCGCCGGCCGGACCGTGCCAACGCCATGATCGTTCGGGATCTTGACGCCCCCTCGGTCAGGTCGCTGTGCCTGCGGGCCCTGGAGACACGGCCGTGAGCGTCGAGCCGCAGGATCTCGATGAAGCCGGCCTCCGGGACCGCGCTGTTGCCGCGGCGCGCGGCGACGCCCCGTTCGACCGGCTCATTCTGGGCGCGACGCTCGCCGACGTGGTCACCGGAGAGCTGCGCCCGGCCGATATCGGGCTGGTCGGGCCGCTGATCGCCTCGGTCCACCTACCGGGAACGCGGAGCGACGCGACCGACATTGTCGACGCCACCGGCCTCGTTGCCGCGCCTAGCCTGATCGACACGCATATGCATGTCGAAAGCTCCATGATCACGCCCGAAACCTATGCCGCCGCCGTGCTGCCCCGGGGCGTTACAACCGTCGTCTGGGATCCCCACGAGTTCGGAAACGTCGCGGGGCTCGCCGGGGTCGGCTATGCGCTCGACAGCGCCGCCAGGTCGGCGCTGCGAATCCTGCCGCTTGCGCCATCCTGCGTGCCCTCCGCGCCCGGATACGAGACCGCCGGCGCCGACTTTGACGCGCCGGTGATTGCCGGGATGCTCTCCGACCCCGGCATCCATGGTCTGGCCGAAGTCATGGACATGCGCGCCGTCACGTCCCGCACCGAGCGGATGCGCGGGATCGTGCAGGCCGGGCTGCACTCACGCAAGATGGTCTGTGGCCATGCCCGCAGCCTGACTGGGCCAGACCTGCAGGCCTATGCCGCCGCCGGCATCACCTCCGACCACGAGGTGACCTCTGCCGATGACCTCATGGAGAAGCTTCGCGCCGGGCTGACCATCGAGCTGCGGGGATCGCACCCCTACTTGCTGCCGGAGTTCGCCAACCGACTGCAGTCGCTGCCTCAGATGCCGCCCACCGTGACCTTCTGCTCCGACGACGTCTTTCCCGACGACCTGCTGGCCACCGGCGGCGTCGACGAGATGCTGCGCAAGATGATCGCCCACGGGCTCGCCCCGATGCGGGCGTTGCAGGCTGCAACGCTGAACGCGGCAATCCGTATCGGCCGACCGGATCTCGGCCTGATCGGCCCTGGCAAGCGGGCCGATATCCTGTTGCTGGAGGATCTGGAGGCGGTCCGCGTTCGCCACGTGCTGCGCAACGGCGCGCCCATTGATGTCCAGGGGGCGGCCTCCCGTTTCCCGGACGCCTTTCTCGACACTTGCGCGCTGCCACTTGTGCGTCCAGACGATTTCGACGTGCCGGCCAAGGGGCCAACCGTCCGCCTCGCCACGATTTCCCACCCGCGCTTCACCGAATGGGGCGAGATCACTGCCGATGTGCGCAACGGAGTCGTCGTCCCGCCGTCCGGCACGACCAGAATAGCCGTGATCAACCGCCATGGTGGGGATACGGCTCCGAAGGTGGGGTTCCTGCGGGGCTGGGGCCAGTGGAACGGCGCCTTCGCGACAACGGTCAGCCACGACAGCCACAATCTGACCGTGTTCGGGAATTCCCCACAAGACATGGCCGCCGCAGCGAATGCCGTAATTGCGACCCGCGGCGGCATGGCTGTGGCTCAGGGCGGCGCTGCGACCGCAGTGCTGCCGTTGCCGGTGGCGGGGCTCGTTTCGGATGCACCACTGGAGCAGGTCGCGGAGGCATTCTCTGCCGTTCGATCCGCGATGGGGGGCGTGGTCAAATGGGAGCCGCCCTATCTCACCTTCAAGGCGCTGGTCGGCGCGACGCTCGCCTGCAACGCTGGCCCGCACCAGACTGACCGCGGCATCGCGGATTCCCACGAGGGCATCCTGCGCCTCTCCCCAATCCTCGCGGACGGGTCAGGCTGACAGGGCCTGCCGCGCCACCTCTGCCCAGAAGGCAACGCCCGTAGCTATCGCGGAATCGTTGAAATCGTAGCCGGTGTTATGATGCAGCGCGCCATCGACAGCCGGCCCGTTTCCGAGCCAGACATAGGCGCCCGGCACCGCCTCTCCGAAGAAGGCGAAATCGTCGCCCGCTGTCGAGGGCGGGAAATCGGTGCGCACGCCGCCACGCGACACGGCTTGCGCCGCTGCCAGTGCCACCGCCGTCGCTCCGACGTCATTCACCACCGGCGGTATGCGGCGAATGAAGTGATACTCGGCGCGCACGCCCATGGCCTGCGCCATGCCCTCAGCGAGCTGGCCGATCTCCGTCTCGAGCTGATCGCGCACATAGGGAGAATAGGCCCGGGCGGTGCCTCCGATCTCCACGAAATCCGGGATCGCGTTCAGCGCTTCGGGATTGCCGGCTGCCACCGAACAGGCGCTGACCACCGCGGGCTGCAACGGATCGACCACCCGGCCTGGAATGGTCTGCAAAGCCGCGATGAAATGCCCGGCCACGGTCACCGGATCGCGGCCGAGATGCGGCTTGGCCCCGTGCGTGCCGACCCCGCGGAAGGCCACGCGCCAGCTGTCCGACGAGGCGAGCTGCGGGCCGGCGACCACGGCCATCTCGTCCGCTGCCAGCCCCGGCATGTTGTGCAGCCCGAAGACCAGGTCGCACGGAAAGCGCTCAAAGAGCCCCTCCTCGACCATGCGTTTCGCCCCGCCGCGTCCCTCCTCGGCCGGCTGAAAGATGAAATACACCGTGCCCTCGGGCGGATTCGTAGTAAGCGCCGCGGCAGCCCCGAGGAGCATCGTGGTGTGCCCGTCGTGACCGCAGGCATGCATCTTGCCCGGCACGGTCGAGGCCCAGGGTGGCGTGCCCGTTTCCGGCATCGCCAGCGCATCCATGTCCGCCCGAAGCCCGACTGCCCTGCCGCCGCCGTTACGCAGGGCACCAACGACACCCGTCCCCCCGATGCCCTCTGACACCTCCAGCCCGAGGTCGCGCAAAAAGCCGGCAACGATCGCGGCGGTGCGCGTTTCCTCGAAGCCGAGCTCGGGATTGGCGTGCAGATCGCGACGGATTTCGATGAGGCGCGGAAGGTCGATGGACGATGGCTCTGTCATGCCGCTATGTGTACCCAACGCTTCGAGGATTGAACAGGACACAGCACATGGAACCGCATGAATTCTGGCAGGAAATCCACCCGCCCGAGGATGCCGTTCCGCCCCCCTGGCAGGATCGTTTCCCGGCGCGCCTGCCCGATGGGCGCATCCTGTTCCTGCCGATCCGCGCGCTCGGAGACGGCGCCACGGGCATTGCCTCGCTCATCCTCAACCAGGCCGGCTTCGACGTGGAGACCACGCTCGCCGAGATGCTCGCCGCGCAGCTCGCGCCGCTGGATCTCGACATCGTCGTCGGCCTGCCCACGCTCGGCCTGTCGCTGGCCCGATCGGTGGCCGAGCGGCTGGGGCACGCGCGCTATGTGCCGCTCGGCACCTCGCGGAAATTCTGGTATCGCGACGAGCTGTCCATCCCGCTCGCCTCCATCACCAGTCCCGGCGCCACCAAGCGCCTCTACATCGACCCCCGGCTTCTCCCGCTCCTCGAAGACGCCCGTATCGCCCTGATCGACGACGTCATCAGCTCGGGGACCTCGATCACCGCGGGGCTGGACCTGCTGAAACACGCGGGGCATCGACCGGAGGTCGTCGCCGCCGCTATGCTGCAGACAACTCGCTGGAAAGCGATGCTTTTCGATGGCCACAAGTTTGGCGAAGACCACGTGAAGGGCGTGATCCGAACGCCGCTGCTGCGCATGACGCCGCGGGGATGGCATCCGGCCGATCCCGACTGAGAAAGCCGGCACCCAGGATGCCGTTAGGGCAGTTTCGCAGATTTCCTAGGGTGTTATCGCTGCCGGTCGAATGGAGCATCTTGCAACTCCCCTCAACGGGGCCGAACATAACCCGCGCGAGCCGTCCGCTCGCCGGCGGCTCAACGGGCGGCCCGCTCATCGAGAGGATGCTCTGCCTCGCCCACCCGAGCCGAAGCTCGTGACTGGAGACCCGACATGCTGATAGGACTCGACCCCGTTCTCTCGCCCGACATGCTTCGCGTCCTGCGCGCGATGGGGCATGGGGATGTTATCGCGGTGGTAGACGCGAATTTTCCGGCCGATGCCTGCGCAAAGCGGCTCGTGCGGGCCGACGGGCTTTCGGCGACCCGCGTGCTGCAAGCGATCCTCTCGATCATGCCGCTCGATCACATGTCGGACCCCGCAGCTTTTTCCATGGAGGTCGTAGGCGATCCGGCTGCCGTCCCGCCCGCAGTGGCGGACTTCCAGGAAACCATCGACAGCACGGCCGACACCCCGTCCCGTATCGGGCCGGTCGAGCGGTTTGCCTTCTACGAGAAGGCGCGTGACGCCTATGCCATCGTCCAGACGGGCGAGCGGCGGCTCTACGGGAACATCCTGCTGGTCAAGGGCGTGATTCAGCCCTGACCATGCGCCGTCCGGCTCCGCGTCCTGGCGTTAGGCGTCCTGACCCTCCATCAGCGCCGCATATGCCGCGAAATCCTCCTGCATTCGGCGGAAGACCCGGTATTTTCTGTCGTGGAATGCGGCGATCTCGCCGGTCCGCGGGGCTATCTCGATCCCTGGCCCGCTCATCGCGCCCATCGCCGCGGGAAGGTCGGCATAGCCGCCGCCCGCAACAGCACCGAGCATGGCCGAACCAAGGAGCACCGGCTCCTTCTGCTCCGGCACGATCACCTTGCACCCGCAGGCATCCGCCATCTCCCGCAGGAACAGGGCGTTGCGGGCGAGCCCGCCGCTGACCACCATCGTCGTGACCTCCACCCCCTGCGCCGCCATCTCCTCCAGCACGTGCCGCGTGCCGTAGGAAAGAGCCTGCAGCGTGGCAAGGTAGTCGAGCGCGAGGTCCTCGAACCCGTGTTCCAGCGACAGCCCGCTGATCGCCCCGCGCCGGGTCGGGTCCGCCAGAGGCGCGCGGTTGCCGTGGAAATCCGGCTGCACATGGCGGTGCGCGGTGAGCAACGCCGTCTCCTCCCCCATCCCGGCCAGCACATCCGCCAGAAGCGCATGGATCGAGCGGCCCTCCTCCTCGGCTCTGGCGCGCAGCATGGCGCTTGCCGAATGCCGCGCGACGACCGCGTCGATCAGCGCACCGGCCGCGGATTGCCCGCCTTCCAGCGCCCAGAGATCCGGCAGCAGGACCGAGTAATACGGGCCCCAGACGCCGGGCACGAAGGCAGGCTCGGGGGTAACGGTGATGTGGCAGGTCGAGGTGCCCGCGATTACGGCCATTCGTTCGGTCAGGGCGGCATGCCCGGGCATCGCGCCGAGGGTGCCGAGCGCACCCGAATAGGCGTCAATCAGGCCCGCGGCGACCGGGGTTCCCTCGGCCAGTCCAAGTTCCTCCGCGGCCCGTGCGTTCAGACGGCCTGCGCTCTCCTCGGGCGAGAGGAACTTGGTCCCGATCATCGCGTGCCCGGCGCCGGCGAGTTCTTCCAGCCCGATCTCGGCCAGAAAGGCGTCGTCCCAGCCCTCTCCTCCGCGCCCTTTCTGAGCCATGTAGGTCCATTTGCAGGTGCTGGAACAGAGCGAGCGCACCTGGCTGCCCGTCGCTCGCCAGACCAGCCAGTCCGGCAGATCGAAGAACAGCCCGGCGCGCTCCCAGGCCTCGGGCAGGTTGCGCTTCAGCCAGCGCAGCTTTGGCATCTCCATCTCCGGCGAGATCACGCTACCGACATAGCGCAGCACCTCGGCGCCGGTGGCATTGATCGCCTCGGCATCGGCGACGGCGCGGTGATCCATCCAAAGGATGATGTCCTGCTCGGGTGCGCCGTCGGGGCTCACGCTTACCGGCGCGCCGTCGGCGGTGCAGACCACCAGCGAGCAGGTGGCGTCGAAACCGATCCCGCCGATCTCCGCGGGTGAGAGCCCAGCCTGCGCCATCGCCGCCCGCACCGAGACGCAGATCGCCTCCCAGATGTCGGCCGAGGACTGCTGGATGAAATCTGGCTGCGGCCGGAATGCCGCCGTCTCGCGGGATGCGACCCCTAGCAAGGTCCCGCTCCCATCAAAGACTCCGGCGCGGGCGCTTCCCGTGCCGACGTCGATCCCAAGAAAGCACGTCACGTCATCTCCTCCCGTTCGTCCGGATGCGCCGAGCTATCGCCCGACGATCTACCATGAGCATAACCACCTCATTTCCCGAGTCGCCACAAAATTGCATCGTTTCGATTTTTGAATCCCGACCATCGCAATCCCACACCATCGGAACCACATAAGCTCTGAAAAGTGGGGCAAAAACAGCCGCTCAAGAATCTTCGCGATCTATTTAACTGTTTTAAATCAGTAAATATGCAGAGCTCCACTCGCCACCACCACCCCCTCCGCGCAAGAAAACTCGCGCGCGCCCCGCGACACCATCAGTCTATTGACATGAAGCCACAGCGATGCTCACATGCCGTCGAACCGGTTCGAAAACGCTCCGCCCACCCGATGACAGAGGTGTCGGAGCAGCAAACGGGGTCTTGAGGAGGGCTCCAGTTTCGTACTTTGGGAGGAGCAAGCAGGTTCACCGAGGCGCCGGGCACAATCTTCGCCCCGACTCCGCCGTCCTTGAACCCGCGCATCCCAGTGACGATCCTGGCGCATCCGCCCGACGGCCCATGAGGCGACAGTTGGAGCGCAAAATGGACAAGATTGTCGAGATGATCGACATCGACAAAGGCTTCCCGGGGGGTTCAGGCCCTGAAGGGCGCCCGGCTCGAACTCCGCAAGGGCGAGGTCCATGCCCTTATGGGAGAGAACGGCGCAGGCAAGTCCACGCTGATGAAGGTTCTGTCGGGCATCTACCGCAAGGACGCTGGCGAGATCCTTATCCGCGGCAAGCCCGAAGAACCGGTCGGCCCACGGGAAGCCCAAGCGCTCGGCATCGGGATCATTCACCAGGAACTCAGCCTGATGAACGATCTCTCGGCGGCACAGAACATCTTCATCGGCCGTGAGCCAAGGCGCTCGCTCGGGCGGATCGACGATGCCAAGATGAACCGGCAGGCGAAGGAGCTCTTCGCCTCGATGCACCTCAACCTCGACCCCTCGGTTCTGGTGGGCGACCTGACCATCGCCAAGCAGCAGATGATCGAGATCTCCAAGGCGCTCTCGTTCAACTCCGAGGTTCTGATCATGGACGAACCGACCGCGGCGTTGAACGACGCCGAGATCTCCGACCTCTTCTCCATCATCAACAAGCTCAAGGCCGAAGGCGTCGGCATCGTCTACATCAGCCACAAGATGGACGAGCTGAAGCGGATCGCCGACCGGGTAACGGTGATGCGCGATGGAGAATACGTCGGCACTGTCGATGCCAAAGAAACCCCGGTGGACACGATCATCGCCATGATGGTCGGCCGCGAGGTGCATCACGACCCGCTCGTTGTCCCCGACCTGTCCGCCGCCGACGTGGCGCTGGAAGTCCGCGGCCTGACCCGTGGCAAGGAGATCCGGGACGTCAGCTTCGAACTCAGGAAGGGCGAGATCCTGGGCTTTGCCGGCCTCATGGGCGCCGGCAGAACGGAGGTTGCACGGGCGATCTTCGGCGCCGACCCGCTGGATGCGGGCGAGATCCTGGTCGGCGGTCAGCCGCGCCGGATCACGACCCCGCATGACGCGGTCCGCGCCGGCATCGGTTATCTTTCCGAGGACCGCAAACGCTATGGGCTCACCATCACCATGGATGTTGCCAACAACACGGCGATGGCGGACATGGAGCAATTCTCTAGCAAACTCGGCGTTCTGGACGACAGAAAGATCGACGGGGCGGCGGAAAGCATGGTCAAGACGCTCGGCATCCGTACCCCCTCGGTTCACCAGGAGGTGCGCCTGCTCTCGGGCGGCAACCAGCAGAAGATCGTCGTCGCCAAGTGGCTGCTCCGCGATTGCGACATTCTCATCTTCGACGAACCCACGCGCGGGATCGACGTGGGCGCCAAGGCCGAGATCTACAAGCTGATCGAAGACCTCACCGCGCGCGGCAAGGCCGTGATCATGATCTCCTCGGAACTGCCCGAGGTCATGCGCCTGAGCCACCGCATCCTGGTCATGTGCGAAGGTCGCGTCACCGGCATCCTGCCGGGCGGCGGTGCGACCAGCCAGGAAGACATAATGACGCTCGCAACCCAACGCGAGACGACACACCAAACCGCGGGAACGATGCAATGACAGCCTCAGTCGACGTAAAGAAGGAAGGCGGCTTCCTTGCCGGACTCATAAAGTCCGGCGCCCACCAGAAACTTCTGGCCTTCGCAAGCCTGATCATGCTGCTGATCGGCTTCTCGCTCGGATCCCCGAACTTCATGCAGATGTCGAACATGATCGCCATCCTGCAGGCGACCTCGGTCATCGGCGTACTCGCCATCGGCGTGACGCTGATCATCATCACCGGGGGAATCGACCTCTCGATCGGCACGATGATGACCTTCTGCGCTGTCATCACGGGCGTGTTCCTGACCTACTGGGGCCTGCCCCTGCCCGTCGGCGTGCTGGCCGGCATCGGCGCGGGCGCGCTTTGTGGCTTCTGCTCCGGCACCTTCGTGGCCAAGATGAATATCCCGCCCTTCATCGCGACCCTTGGCATGATGCTGATCTTCAAGGGGCTTTCGCTCGTGATCTCGGGCACAAGGCCGATCTACTTCAACGACACGCCCGGCTTCGACCAGATCTCGCGCGGCTCGCTGATCGGCGACGTGATCCCGGGCTTCCCGATCCCAAACGGCGTGCTGATCCTGTTCCTGGTGGCCATCGGCGTCGCCTACATTCTCTCGCGAACGGTTCTGGGCCGCTACACCTATGCGCTCGGCTCCAACGAAGAGGCCGTGCGGCTCTCCGGCGTCAACACCGACCGCTGGAAGATCGCCATCTACACCTTCGCCGGGGCTATCTGCGGCGTGGCCGGCGTGCTGATCGCATCGCGCCTGAACTCGGCACAGCCCGCCCTTGGCCTCGGCTACGAGCTCGAGGCCATCGCCGCCGTTGTGATCGGCGGCACCTCGCTCTCCGGCGGCCGCGGCACCATCCTCGGCACGCTGATCGGCGCGCTGATCATGTCGGTTCTGACAAACGGCCTTCGGGTCATGTCGGTCGCCCAGGAATGGCAGACCGTCGCCACCGGCGCGATCATCATTCTGGCAGTCTACGCCGACATGTCCCGCAAGAAATGAACGAATCGTTCCGGCGGTAGGAGGCCGCCGGGACGCCCCGCAACGACGAACATCGAAAAGTGGAGGAAACCATGTTCTCACGTCGTACACTTCTTGGCACCATCGCAGCCACCGCGCTGCTCTCCGGCACCACGGCCGCCTTCGCAGAAGGCGAATACGTGGCGCTGGTTTCAAAGGGCTTCCAGCACCAGTTCTGGCAAGCCGTTCAGTCCGGCGCCGAGCAGGCCGCCGAAGAGCTTGGCGTGACGATCACCTTCGAAGGCCCGGACAACGAGACCATGGTCGACAAGCAGATCGACATGCTCGCCGCAGCACTCGCCAACAAGCCCGCAGCCATCGGCTTTGCCGCGCTCGACAGCCAGGCCGCAATCCCGCTGCTGCGCGACGCCAACGAAGCCGGCATCCCGATCATTGCCTTCGATAGCGGCGTCGAGAGCGACATCCCGCTTGCTACGGCAGCGACCAACAACATGGCCGCCGCGGCGCTCGCCGCCGACAAGATGGCAGAATTCCTCGGCGGCAAGGGCAAGGTCGCCGTGGTCGCCCACGACCAGACCAGCCGCACCGGCATCGAGCGCCGCGACGGGTTCCTCGAGCAGATTGCCTCGAAATATCCCGATATCGAGGTGGTGACCGTGCAATACGGCGCCGGCGACCAGCTCAAGTCGACCGAGCTGACCAAGGCCATCCTGACCGCCAACCCCGATCTCAACGGCATTTTCGGAACCAACGAAGGCTCGGCCATCGGCGTGGTCAATGGCGTCAACGAGATGGGCAAGGAAGGGCTTGTCATCATCGGTTACGATTCCGGCAAGGCCCAGAAAGACGCGATCCGCTCCGGTCTGATGGCCGGCGCCATCACCCAGAACCCGGTCGGCATCGGTTACGAGACCGTCAAGGCGGCCGTCATGGCAGCTCGCGGTGAAACCGTTCCCTCCGAGATCGACACCGGCTTCTACTATTACGATGCCGAGACCATCGACGATTCGCAGATCGCCGCTGTGCTCTACGACTGATCGGCGACGGGCCAGCTGAAGCAAGCGCCTCCTCCCGGGCCGGCCAGCTCAACTGCCGAACCTCCCCCGCCGGTAGCCGGCGGGGGAGGTTTTTTGCACCGATTATCGACTCCCGGGAGCGAGACCTCGCAGCCACTCAACCATTGTTCTTTCCCGACGATTCCGGGGGAGTGGGGGCAGTGCCTCCACTCCCCCCACGAGAAAACGGCCCCGGACTTCCGGGGCCGTCGCGTGAGATCAAAAAGATCCCCGATCAGTCGTTGGGTGCCTGCCCATAGCTCATCCGCCGCATCTGCTCGATGACGCGGGCCATTTCCTCGTCGTCGATGATGTTGGGCTCCCCGAGCGTCAGGACCTGGTAATACATCTGCGCAGTGGTCTCGACCTCCACAGCCATCGCGAGCGCGCCCTCGAGCGTCTTGCCAAGGGCAATCTGCCCGTGCTGACCAAGCAGGCAGGCCATCCGATCCTCGAGCGCAACCAATGCGGTGTCCGAAAGCGCCTGTGTGCCGTAGGTCGCGTAGTCCGAGCAACGGATGTTCGCCCCGCCGGCAATCCCGACCATGTAGTGGAACGCCGGAATCTCGAGGAACTTGCAGGCAAGCGTCGCGGCATAGATCGAGTGACAATGCAGCACCACGTCGACATCCGGACGGTGTGCAAGAATATCCCGGTGGAACCGCCACTCCGACGAGGGCCGGCGGCCCTCCCAGCTGCCGTCGAACTTCATCTCCACGATGTCTTCCGGCACCATCCGGTCATAGGGCAGCGACGAGGGCGTGATCAGCAGGCCGTCTTCGATACGGACCGAGATGTTCCCGGCCGTGCCCTGGTTGATGCCCACGCGCGTCATCTCCTGCGCCGTGTGCACGATGCCGGCACGCAGCTCCTGGTGTTCCATCAGGTGGTTTCCTTGCAATTGGCAACGGCGCGCGCCTTCCACGTCGCCGCGTAGGTTTCGATATCTGGAAGATCGAGCACTTCGGCCCGCTCGGGCTGCGCCTCGGAAAGCGGTTCCCGCCCGTGGCTGCAAAGCTGCGCGGCGCCGAGCGCCACCCCGTCCGCCCGCGCATTGACGAAGACGCGAACGCCAGGATTGAGCGCCGCCACCAGACCGGCAAAGAGCGGGTCGCGAATATAGGCCCCATCGAGGATGACCGTCCCGCTGCCGCCCAGCGCCTCGAGGCACCGGGATGACAGGAGCGCGCAATGCAGGATCGCCAGCGACTTTCGCGCGACATCCCCCTCCGGAGCCGGACCGACGATCCGTCCGCAGCCTGCCGTGCCCGGGAACAGCCCGTCATCTGCGCCAAAGGTCGGCAGGGCCATGGTGCCGGTCGCCAGCATCTGTCGGACCGCCTCGAACGAACCGGGCACCTCCACGCTCTCGGCGCCGGTGATCGCAGAGAACTCCCGCCCGCCCATGGTGAGCACGCCGCCGACGACGCGGCCCGAAGGATCGGCATTGCAGGTCATTCCGCGCGCCGGATCCAGCCGTTCGAAAGGCGTGCCGTCGGACATGCCGACGATCCAGGTGCCGGTGGAGAGGACGGTGAAATCCGAGAAACCCATGGCCTGGTAACCATAGAAATTGGCACTGGAATCGTGGATTCCGGTCAGGATGCGCATATCCCCGGGCAAGCCATGCCGCTCCGCCAGGTCCGGGCGCACAGGACCGAGGCTTTCATAGGCCTTCCGGAATGGCGGCAGGAAATGCGTCCAGCCGTGGTTGACCGCGATGGCCGAGGCCCGATCCCCGGTGAGGTTCCAGAGCCCCGATTGCGCTGCGAGATAGGTGATCTCGGCTGCCGCGACGCCGGACAACCGCCAGGCCCAGTATTGCGGCAGGCAGAGATAGTCGGTCGCCGCGGTCAGGACCTCTGGCATTGCGCGCTCCAGCCAAAGCAACTGCCTCGCCTGGTGCAGGGCGCCGTGCAGGATCGCGCTGCCTCGATCCTCGAAGCCGCCCCCCTCTTCCGCGTATCGGGTACGCAGCCATTCCGGGATGTCCTGCTCGTAGTCGAGCATCGGGCAGACCGGCTCCGCCCTTACGAGATCCCCGGGCCCGACCAGAACACCGGCAGAGCCGTGGGCCGATGTGACGAAAGCCTCGATCTCGTGCCGCCGGGCAAGATTGCCGAGCGTCGAGAACAGCCAGGCCTCCGTCCCGGCGAGGTCATGCCGACGGAAACCGCCCTCCTCCACCACGCTGTTGGCGATCGCGCACCGCTCCAGGATCTCGCCGCCCGTCCCGACGACAAGCAGTTTCACATTGGTCTTTCCGACATCGAAGACGGCGACAGCCATGCGGCCCTCCTTTCCGACGATGGTTTCGCAGGTGCGCCGAAACCTGCCGGCACACCCATGGTGCCGGGCTCAGACGGGCTTCACGCCGCAGAAGCAGACCTCGATACCCAGTTCCTTCGCGAGTGCGGCCTTGGCCTTCATCGCACGGTCGGCTTGCTCGGCAGAGGTCGCATAGGCCAGTTGGATATGGTTCGCCTTGTGGCGCGCCATCATCTGGTCGCGCGTCACGCCTGTGAGAACCGCATGCATGATGGGCCATTGGGGCGTGGTCGCCTCCAGCCTGCGCCGGGTCTCTTCCTCTGGCAGCGAGATTGCCTGACCGCGCCCGATATCCATATGCAGCGCACCGCCTTCGACGAAGATCCGGGACCAGATGATCTCGCCCGGTTTCGCCACCCCGTGCAGGGTGCCGCCGCCGTTGGGGAAGTACATCGGCGGCTGGCGGAAGCTCTCGGACCCGGCCCATCCGCCTTCGTTATGGGCGGGCGGCACGGCGCCGGAGATCAGAAAGACCCAGACATACGCGTCAGTGCTGCCGCTTTCGTCCGGGCCGCCCCACCGCAGGTCATGCAGCGTGTTCTCCACCGGCTGTCCGAGCGCCTTGTGCAGGCGGTTAATCAGCAGACCGTCGAGGCCCGCACATTCGTCCACTTCATTGAAATGCGGGATCGGCTCGCCTTTGCGGATCACGCCGTTCGGCCCGCTCACATCCGGTCGGTCGCTGTTGTTGAGCGTGCCCTCCACCAGGTCGGATGCCGGCATGAGATCCTTCAGGCCCTGCTGGTACTGGATGCCGATTGCTTCGCAGCCGAACTCGTCCGCGATCCGGACAGCCGCGATGTACATGCGGCACTGATCCAGAACCTGCGCCTCGGTCAGATCCTCTTCGTGCGTGTCGCCGAGGTGGAACTTCAGACCCTTCGCCAGATACCATTCATAGACCGCACGCGCTTCTCCCTCGGGCACCTGCCTGGCGGCATAGTAGAGAGCCGATTGAGACAGCCGTTCCTTGAAGATGCCCATCGGCAGCAGGAGCTCGTCGGGAATAATGGCATTGTGCATCCCCATGCACCCTTCGTCGAACACCCCCATTATGACCTTTTCGCGCAACATGGATTGCACGATGGATTGCACGATGGCGGCATCCGCCTCGGGCAGCTTCAGGTCCGGACACGGGATGACATGGTCCGTCTCGTGGGTGACCTTGCCGGTTTCCAGCCATTCATCGAGCGCGCGCTCGAAGAAGGGATCGTCGAAATTCTCGCTCCAGATCGTGGAATAGGGCGCGCCGGCCTTGGTCAGGGAACCGTTCAGATTGAGCATCCCCACCAGCCCCGGCCACTGGCCGGACCAGTTGGCCAACGTCAGGATCGGGCCGCGGTGATGGTAGAGCCCGGCGAGGACGTGATGCGAATACTGCCAGACCGCCTCGGCAACGATCAGCGGCGCCTCCGGGTCGATGCCGGCAAATACATCCATTCCCTCGCGCTGGCTTCCGATGAAGCCGTGTCCTTGCGGCTTCACGGGGTGCCCTCGGGTGATCGTGCGGCCTTTGGCGGCGACCACCTCCATCAGGCGATCCTCCATCGCCTTCTGGGCAGGCCAGCAGACGATGTTCGCGCTTTCGCGCAGGTCTCCGTTGGCAATCAGAACGATGTCTTTCATCGGAATTCCCTCTTGGCTCCTCTTCCAGTCGGGTCGCAACTGGCGCGCTGCGGCACCGTAGATTCTCTGGCCCGTCGCGGTGCGAGGGCCCACGCCCGGTCAGGCCGGGCTACCCGGCCCAGGCCGGTGGCGGTTCAGATCGACGGAGAGACTGCCTGCGCCGACGAACCTTGCGCCCGCCCCTCCAACACGGCAACACTCCTCCCTCCGAACTCCACCTCGCAACGAGTCGAAATCGAAACGTTTCTATAATCAGGGAACTCCACGTGAACTGCGATGTCAAGTCCGCGCAGCGACGACCCGCCTCCGCGACAACAGGATGCCCGGGCAATTGCCAAGGGTCCGAAATCAATATACTCAGGCCATAGGGCAGTATTCTGGAGGCTTGAACGACATGGCAACGATCCGCGATGTGGCAAAGGTCGCCGGCGTCTCCGTCTCGACCGTATCCCTGGCCCTGAACCAGAAGGAACGAGTCAGCAGTAAAACGTTTCGAAAAATCATGGATGCGGCCGAGGCCACCGGCTATGTCGCCAATCCGATCGCCAAGAGCCTGCGGAAGGGCCGTAGCCCCTTTGTCAGCCTGATCGTCTCCGACATCCGGACCTATTTTGCGCAGATGTTTCTTGCGGAGTTCGAACATCGCGCCTTTGAGAAAGGGTATCTTCTGACGCTCTCCGACAAGTCCGGCGTTGCCAGCGACGAGGCGGCGGTGATCCGGCAGCTGATCGCGCAGCGGGTCGCCGGCGTCATGATCTCCCCCACCCAGAAGACAGCCGAACTGCTGCCGCAACTCGACGGCGCCGGCATTCCCGTAGTGCTGTTCGACCACCAGGTGCCCGGCACCTCCTACGATTTCGTGGGCCTCGACAACCGGCTGGCCGTCGGGATCCTCGTCAGGCACCTTTACGGGCTGGGGCACCAACGGATCGCTTACATCGGGGGCGAGACCGGCCAATGGTCCGCCGTGGAGCGCGAGATCGGCTTCCGGACAGCAATGGAAACCCACGGGCTCGAGACCGAGGCGGACACCGTTCTGCCAGGTGATTATACGCGGGCCAGCGGCTATCAGGCAGCCACACGATTGCTCTGCGCACCACGTCCGGTCACGGCAATCGTGGCGGCCAACAACGAGATGATGGTCGGCACGCTGCAGGCGGCACAGGAATTCGGATTCCGCGTCCCGGAGGACCTCTCCGTCTGCTGCATCGACGAAGCCCCGTGGGGCGACGTGCTGCGTCCGCGCGTGACCCATGCGGCACAGCTGGCGCGGGAGATGGCGGTTCAGGCCTGCACATGGCTCCTGGAGCGGCTGGAAGATCCGACCGCGCAAATCGAGCCGCGATCCAAGGCCTTCGAGCCCTGTTTTGTCTCCGGCGAAACGACGGATCGTCCCGCCCGGCGCGACTGAGGTTCGGCCCTCCCGATCACTGGCGCCCGAGCAAAGCTTCCACCTCCGCAAGCGTCGGCGCGGAAGATGACGCGCCCGCCCTGGTCGTCGACAGGGCGCCGCAAGCGGCGGCGAACCGGATCGCCTCGCCGAGCGGCGCGCTCTGGCTCAGCGCATAGCCCAACCCGCCGTTGAAGCAGTCTCCGGCAGCGACCGTGTCGATGCTGTCGACCTTGAAGGGCGGCACGAAGCCTTCGCTCTCTGCATCCTGATAATAGACGCCGGCCGCGCCGAGCTTGACCACAGCCGCCGCGACGCCCTGCGCCCGCAGAAGGCCGGCGGCCCTGGCGGCCTCTTCGGGATTGCTCGGCCGAAGCCCGACCAGCAGTTCTGTCTCGGTCTCGTTCGGGGTCACGATATCCACCCGCGCGAGCACCTCCGGCGGAAGCCCGCCCTGCGGCGCGGGCGCCGGGTCGAGGATCACCCGACCGCCCGCGGCACGAACGATGTCGGCGGCCTGAAGGCCGGCTTCGAGCGGGGTCTCCAGTTGCAGCAGCAGGACCGATGCGCACTCCAGCTCCGACCGGCACCGCGCCACGTCGCTGGCGTCGATCGCCATGTTGGCGCCGCCCACCACGGTTATGCAGTTCTGCGCCCCTGCATCGACCCCGATGACGGCGATACCCGTCTCGGCTCCGGCATCGATCAGCACCCCGCGCGTCGACACCCCGGTGGCCTGGAGGTCAGCCAGGGCACGCCGTCCGAACGTATCGTCCCCCACACGCCCGATGAGCACGGTTGGCGCGCCGAGCCGCGAGGCCGCGACTGCCTGGTTGCAGCCTTTGCCGCCAAGCCCGATAGCGTAGCGGTCGCCGTGCAGCGTCTCGCCGGGCCGCGGAAGGCGCGCGCCATAAGTGGTGAGGTCGATGTTGATGCTTCCGAAGACGGCGATGGGCATTGGGCAGTTCGCTTCTCTATCTGACGGAATCCCGGATCACGAGTTCCGGTGTGTGTCGTATGACCTCCGGCAGGCTCGCGCCGGTCTCGAGGTTGGCGATCAGGATCTCGGCCGCCTCGAGCCCCAGGCCGAAGCCGGGCTGGCGGATGGTCGTAAGCCCGGGCACAAGGTAGGACGCGATCTCGAGGTCGTCGTAGCCGATGACCGAGATGTCCCGCGGGATCGCGAGCCCGTGCTCGGCAATGGCGCGATAGGCCCCCATCGCCATCAGGTCATTGAAGGCAAAGACCGCGCTCGGCGCCGGCGTCTGCGCCAGCAGGTGCTGCATCGCCTGGTATCCGCCCCCGGCCGACAGCTCTCCGACCGCCACGCGTTCTTGCGGAAGGGAAATGCCCGCAGCCTCCAACCCCGCCCGGAAACCGCTCAGACGGTCGGCGGAGCGCGGGTGGCTCGCCGGCCCGGTCAGGCAGCCGATCCGGATATGCCCGCGCGACACCAGCAGCCCGGCCGCCAGCCGCCCGCCGGCAACGGAATCGTCTCCGATCGTACCGGTATGCGGCATCGGCGCGGAATCCAACACCACGCGCGGTAAGGTCCCGAGGCTTTCGAGTTCGGCCTGGAAATCGGCATCCCGGCTCGTCGTCATCACGGCGAGGCCGTCGATCCGCTTTTGCATCAGGGTTTCGAGATAGGTGCGCTGCCGGCCCGGTTGATCCCCGCAATTGCACAGGATCAGGCTGTAACCGGCGCGAAAGCACCCCTCCTCCACCCCGCTGATGACCTCCGCAAAGAACGGGTTCGTCGACGAGGTGACGAGCATGCCAAGCGTCCGGGTCCGTTTGCTCCGCAGCGCGCGGGCAAGATAGCTCGGCTGGTAGCCAAGGTCGTCGACGGCCTTCTGAACCGCCGCCATCGTATCGGGCGAGACGAACCGTGTCTTGTTGATGACGTGGGAGACGGTGGAGACGGAGACCCCTGCGACCTGCGCCACGTCCTTGATGCTTACCATTCGGCGTCGACCTTGGCAGGCGGGAGAGCGAACAAGACCGCTCTCCCCTTTTGCGTGAAGAACTACCTTACTTCTGGATCAGCTTGAGCGGAACCGGAGTGTACTCCGGCACGGATTCGCCCTTGAGGATCTTGTCGGCGGTCTCGACCCCGAGCGCGCCGATCATGCCGGCCTGCTGGGCGACGGTGGCGAGCATGGTGCCGTCGTTGACGGCGGCCACGGCGTCGTCGGTCCCGTCGAAGCCGATCACGAGGATGTCGCGCTTGGCGGCCTCGATGGCCTTGATCGCGCCGAGCGCCATTTCGTCGTTATGGGCGAAGACGACATCGATCTCGGGTTGCGCCTGCAGGATGTTTTCCATCACGTTCAGACCCTTGGTCCGGTCGAAGTCGGCGGCCTGGGAGGCGACGATCTCGAGACCGGCAACAGCGCCGATCCCCTTGTTGAAGCCTTCGCCGCGATCCCGCGCGGCCGAGGTGCCGGGCACGCCCTGCAGTTCGACCACCTTGCCGCTGCCTTCGAGAACGGAGGCAACGAGTTCCGCTGCCATCTCGCCGCCCTGCACGTTGTCGGAGGCGACGTGGGAAACCACGTCGCCGCCCGAGGCGCCGCGGTCCAGCGTCACCACCGGCACGTCCTTGCGGTTGGCAGCGCGGATCGCACTGCGTACGGCATCGGAATCGGTCGGGTTGATCATCAGCAGCTTGACGTCCTTGTTCAGCACGTCCTCGACGGCGGCCAGTTCCTTGGCCGGGTCGTTCTGGCTGTCGAGCACGAGCAGCTCATATCCGAGCTCGGACGCCTTGCCCTCGGCGCCTTCCTTGAGGGTCACGAAGAACGGGTTGTTCAGCGTCGAGACGACCAGCGCCAGTGTGTCGGCTGCGAAGCTGGGCGCGGTGCTGCCCAGCAGCATTGCGGTGGCGGTGGCCAGGCCAAAGAGCTTTTTCATGACAGGTTTCCTCCGGTTTGTGTCATGTGAGAGTTACTTGGACGTCGCCTTGCTGCGGCCATCGAGGACCACGGCAAGCAGAATGACAGCGCCTTTCGCGATCATCTGGTAGTAGGACGAGACATCCATGATGTTCAGCGCGTTGTTCAGCACGCCGATGATGAGCGCGCCGATCAGCGTGCCGGTGATCCGGCCGCGCCCGCCGGCCAGCGAGGTGCCGCCCAGCACGACCGCCGCGATGGCGTCGAGTTCGTAGGCAAGGCCGGCGGTGGGCTGCGCCGATTCCAGGCGCGCGGTCAGGATAATGCCCGCGAGCGCCGAAAGCGCGCCCGAGATCGCGTAGACGATGACCTTGACGCGGGAGACGTTCACGCCGGCCAGCTGCGCCACCTGCTCGTTGCCGCCGATGGCATAGACGTAACGGCCGAGCCGCGTGTAGTTCAGCACGTACCAGCAGGCGAGAAAGACGACGCCAGCAATTATGACCGGGATCGGGATACCGGCGATGTAGCCGCCGCCCACCTCGTAGAAGCTGTTTGCGACGTCGAAATCACCCGTCGAGATCGGCCGGCCATCGGTGTAGACGAGCACCAGCCCGCGCACCATCGTCATGCCGACCAGCGTCGCGATGAAGGCCTGCACACCGAAGAAGGCGATGATCGAGCCCGACGCGGCCCCGAGCGCGGCCCCGATCACGAGGGTCGTCAGCAGCGCCACGATCAGCGGCGTGTCCGCCGCGATCATCGAGGCGCAAACCGCCCCCGCGAAGGCCAGGATCGAGCCCACCGACAGGTCGATGCCCGCGGTCAAGATCACGAAGGTCATCCCCATTGCGATGATCGCGTTGATCGAGGTCTGCCGCAGGATGTTCAGCAGGTTGTCGACGGTCAGAAAGTTGGGCGAGTAGAGAGACACAGCCGCCATCAGCACGATCAGGCCGATCAACGGGATGTTCTCCATGACGAATGTCCTGATATCGAAAGACCGTGTCATTGAACCGTTCCCTCCGTAAGCCCGGCCACCGTACAGCGCATGATTGCTTCCTGATCCGCCTCGCCGCGGTCGAAGCTGCCGGTCAGCAGCCCGTTCGACATCACGAGAATGCGGTCGGAGATGCCGAGCAGTTCCGGCATGTCCGAGGACATCAGCAGGATGCAGAGTCCCTGCGCCTTGAGTTCGTTGATGAGTGTGTAGATTTCGCGTTTCGCGCCCACGTCGACGCCGCGGGTGGGTTCGTCGAGGATCAGGATCCGGGGCTTGGGCACCAGCGACTTGGCGATGGACACCTTCTGCTGGTTGCCGCCCGACAGCTGCGAAACGACCGCGTCGATTCCGTGCGTCTTGATAGAGAAGGCGTTGATGTAGTCGGTAATCTCGGCCCGTTCCGCCTGCTTGTCGATATGGCCGGTTGAGCCGGAGAATCGGAAGAGCCCGGTCAGCGACATGTTGCGCCGGAGTCCGTGGGACTGGATCAGCCCCTCGAGCTTGCGGTCCTCGGTCACGTAGCCGATGCCGGCCCGGACACCGTCGCGCGGGGTGCCGATGCGCATTGGCTCGCCGTCGATCTCGATGTGGCCAGAGACAACCGGGTTGGCACCGTAGATCGCCTTGCCAAGTTCGGTCCGCCCCGCCCCGACAAGGCCGGCAAAGCCGACGACCTCGCCGGCGCGGGCCTCGAAGGAGACCTCCCGCACGCCACGGGCGACCAGCGCCTCAACCTTGAGCCTGACCTCGGCCGGCGCCGCCGGGACAAATGGATATTGGTCGGAGAGTTCGCGCCCCACCATATGGCGGATCAGCGTGTCCTCGTCGATCTCGGAGACAGGCCCCTGATGAACCATCGCGCCATCGCGCAGGACGGCCACATCGTCGCACAGCTGAAATATCTCTCCCAGCCGGTGCGAGATGAAGACCAAACCCTTGCCCTCCGCCCGCAGATGATCGACCACTTCGAAGAGGATCCTGGTCTCGACGTCTGTCAGGGAATCCGTCGGCTCGTCCATGATGATGACTTCGGCATTCATCGACAGCGCGCGGGCAATCTCGACCATCTGCTGCTGGGCGATGGAGAGCTTGCCGGTCTCGGTCCGGGGATCGATGTTCTGCTTGAGCTGACCAAGCCAATGGCGCGACTCGCGGTCGATCTCGCCCCAGAGGATGCGGCCCGTGCTGTCCACCGGCTCCCGTCCGAGAAAGATGTTCTCCCCCACCGAAAGCGCAGGCAGCAGGTTCAGCTCCTGGTGGATCATCGCGATCCCGGCGTCCATCGACTGCCTGGCATTGCTGAACCGGGCTTCCTGCCCGCGGTACTTCATCGAGCCGGCGTCCCGGCGATAGATGCCGGTGATGATCTTCATAAGCGTCGATTTGCCGGCGCCGTTCTCGCCCGCGAGGGCCACCACATGGCCGGGCTCGACGGTGAAATCCACCCCCTTCAGCACGCGCACCGATCCGAATGCCTTGTCGACGCCGCGAAGTTCGAGAAGTGCTGTCATCTCCTGTCCTTTCGCGTCTCTCAGAACGTCACGCCGGCATGGAGGATGATGTTCGCATAGGGCGTGACCTCGCCCGTGCGGATCACCGCCTTGCAGGACGCCGTCTGTTGCTTGAACGCCTCGTGCGGCACGGCATCCACCGCGATCGGCTTGCCTTGCGCCGCCTCGAGCGCCGCGATCCGGGCCAGCACCTCGCCATGTAGGGCCGTCTGCGTATCCACCATTTCCTGCGCGATGCTCACCCGCTCGACGCAAAGCTCGCCGGTCACCGCATCCAGCACATCGAGAAAGCGCGGCAACCCCTGCGTCACGGCCAGGTCGATCCGCTCGACGCCGTCAGGAATCGGCAGGCCCGCATCGCCAATGCACAGGCTGTCAGTGTGACCCATGAAGGCCACGGTGCGCGCGATCGGTCCGTTCAGAAGAACAGCCTTTCTCATGATCTCCTCCATCATGTGGCTGTGCGTTTGAGGGGCACAATACGCTTGAACAAACGTTTGCGCAAAGCATTTCGCAAAGCATGTCGCGGGACCAGGCAGGCAAGGCCGGGACAGGCTCAGCGAAGGGTCAGCGCCGAATGGCGGAACGTGGGGGCAGCGCGCTTGGCGGCAGCGCCAAAGGCACTACAGTACCCCCCGATTTGCATCGCAAAGCCAACGAGCACCCAGGCTCAAGGAGCATCATCCCCATGAAACTCGATTTCGTCGCAGCCGTCGTAGGCCTGACCGGCGCGCTGAGCGTGGCCGCGCAGGCCGATATCGTCATCTCCTCCAAGATCGACACCGAAGGCGGCCTGCTCGGGAACGTCATCGCGCTGGCCCTCGAGGACGCGGGTCTGCCGGTCGAACGCCGCCTGCAGCTCGGCGCCACGCAGGTCGTCCGCGAGGCCCTGCTCGCCGGTCAGATCGACCTCTATCCGGAGTACACCGGCAACGCCGCCTACTTCTTCAACGAGGCCGAGAGTCCCGTTTGGAAGGACGCCGAGGCGGCCTATGCCCGCGCCGCGGAGCTCGACGCGGAAGCCAACAGCCTCACCTGGCTGCAACCCGCCCCGGCCAACAACACCTGGGCCATCGCCGTGACCGGCCCCCTCGCCAGTGAAAACGGGCTCGTCACGATGTCGGACTTCGGAGCCTGGGTCGCCGGCGGCGGCGAGGTGAAGCTTGCCGCGTCGACCGAGTTCGTCTCCTCCCCCGCCGTTCTGCCTGCGATGCAGGAGGCCTATGGCTTCACCCTGTCGACGGACCAGACCGTGGTCCTGTCGGGCGGCGACACCGCGGCGACGATCCACGCGGCAGCGCGGGGCACCTCGGGCGTGAACGCTGCCATGGCCTATGGCACCGATGGCGGGGTCGGCGCGACGGGCCTCGTTGTGATGGCCGACGACAAGGGGGTGCAGCCCGTCTATGAGCCGGCACCGGTGGTGCGCGACGAGGTGCTGGCAGAGTATCCCGCCATCGCTGACGTGCTGAACCCGATCTTCGCCGGGCTCGACATGGCGACCCTGCAGAAGCTCAACGGCCGGATCCAGGTCGGCGGCGAGCCGGCCGAAGCCGTGGCCCGCGACTATCTCACCGAGATCGGCGTGCTGGACTGATCTCCGAAGCGATGTCCACCAGGAACGCCCCGGCGGTCTCGGCGCCCGGCCTTCTCTTTGCCGTTCTGGGGCTGGCCACGCTGCTGGCCCCGTTCATGACGCTGGCCGCCAACCGCATCGTGGCCGGCGACGGCGTGCGGGCGTGGAGCATGGCCGGGCCGGAAGCGACGTTGCCGGGCCTTGCAGCAATTACGGCGGGGCTGGCGCTCGGCCTTCCGGCAGCCTGGCCGCGTCTGCGCCTCGCCGGCGCGGCGCTCGGGCTGGCCGGCGCGGCGTGGCTGCTCGTGCAGGGGTCCGACGCGCTTCTCGATGGCGCTGGTGACTATGCGCGGGTCTCTCCCGGTGCCGGATTCTGGTGTCTGCTGGTAATCCTCGCCTTGCTGATGGCGGATGCGCTGTCGAACCTCTCTCCGGGCCCCCTCGCCCGCGCAGGGCTTCTCGCGACGGCGCTTCTGGGGTTGGCCACCGTGCTCGGCTCTGGTGCCCTCGCGGATCTCTCGATCTTCCAGGAATACGGCAGCCGCAAGGACGCCTTTCGCGACGCCGCCTGGCGTCACCTCTGGCTCGCCTTCGGGTCGCTTGCCGTCGCGGCGGCCATTGGCTTTCCGCTCGGCATACTCTGCCACCGGCGCCCCGCCCTGCGCGAGGCGCTCCTGCCGGTGCTGAGCTTCCTCCAGACGATCCCGTCGTTGGCGATGTTCGGCATCATGATCCCGCTGCTCGGCTGGGTCGGCGACACGGTGCCGGGCGCGCAGGCCATCGGCATCGCGGGCATCGGCTTTGCCCCGGCCTTCCTCGCACTGGTGCTCTATTCGCTGCTGCCGGTGGTCGCCAACACCGTGGCCGGGCTCGCGACGGCTCCCCCGGCAGCGCTGGAGGCCGCGCGGGGCATGGGCATGACCCCGCGCCAACGCCTGTTTCAGGTCGAGCTGCCGCTCGGCCTTCCGGTGATTCTCGCCGGCCTGCGCATCGTGCTGGTGCAGAACATCGGCCTTGCCGTCATCGCCGCCCTGATCGGCGGCGGCGGCTTCGGCACCTTCGTCTTCCAGGGCCTCAACCAGACGGCAACCGACCTGATCCTGCTCGGAGCCCTGCCAACCGTTGCCCTGGCCCTCGTCTCGGCCATCGCGATGGACATCCTGGTCGACCTGGCCAGCCCGACACCGGAGAGGCACAGATGATCGAGATCGACCGGATCACCAGGCTCTACGACGGCAAACCGGCGGTGGATGCCGTCTCGATGACCGTCGAGACAGCGACGATCACAGCGATCGTCGGCACGTCCGGCTCCGGCAAGACCACTCTCCTGCGGATGATCAACCGGCTTGTCGAGCCGAGCTCGGGCGAGGTGCGCATCAACGGCGAGCCGACGACAGGGCTTGAAAAACACGTGCTGCGGTGGCGGATCGGCTACGCGATCCAGGGCCACGGCCTGTTCCCGCATCACACGGTCGCGCGCAACATCGGCGCCGTCCCGCGCCTGCTGAGCTGGCCTACAAACAAGATCCGCGCCCGCGTGGACGAGTTGCTCGACCTGTTCTCCATGCCGCCCGCCGAGTTCCGCGACCGGTTCCCTGCCGAGCTGTCGGGCGGACAGCAGCAGCGCGTCGGCGTGGCCCGCGCGCTCGCCTCGCGCCCAGATCTATTGCTGATGGACGAGCCCTTCGGCGCACTCGACCCGATCATCCGCACCCGCGCGCAGGAAGACCTTCGCCGCATCCAGCGCGCGCTCGGCTCCACCATCCTGATCGTGACCCACGACATGGAAGAGGCGATCCAGCTGGGCGACCGGGTGGCGGTGATGGATGCCGGGCGGCTGGTGCAGCACGGCACGCCGGCCGAGATCATCACGCGCCCGGCGACCGCGTTTGTGGCCGAGATGGTCGGCGGGGTGGAGCGGCCGTTACGGCTGCTGTCGCTCTTCCCCGTTTCCGATCTGGTCGAGGACGGTCCGGCGGAGGGCGCGGCGATCCCCGAGCAAACCAGCCTGCGCGACGCCCTTTCAACTTGCCTCTGGACCGGCCGCGACGCCCTGCCGGTGGAGCGCGACGGCCAACGCATCGGCCGCGTGACTCTGGATGCAATCCGGTCGCGGGCGGAGTGCCACGCGTGACGCGCGGCATTCTCCTACGGTTGGCGCTGGTCGCCCTGCTGCTGGCGCTGGTCCTGCGCCCGGCGTGGTTCGCGCCGATCTTCGCCCCCTTCGCGCCGGAGGGCGGGCCGGTGATCTATGACCGCGCCTCGCTGCTCTCGCTCTCGCTCAGCCACCTCGGGCTTGTGGCGCTGGCCTCGGCAGCGGCGACGCTCGTGGCGGTGACTTTGGCCATACTGGTGACCCGCCCGGCCGGCGCGGCCTTCCGGCCGCTCTCGCGGACGATCACCAACATAGGCCAGACCTTCCCCCCCGTTGCCGTGCTAGCGCTCGCTGTTCCGGCGCTCGGCTTCGGCGCCGGCCCGACGCTGGTGGCGCTGTTCCTCTACGGCCTGTTGCCGATCTTCGAGAACGCCGTCACCGCGCTCTCCAATCTGCCGCCCGCCACGATGGAAGCGGCCCGCGGGATCGGCCTCAACCGCCGGCAACGGCTCCTGCAGGTCGAACTGCCGCTGGCGCTGCCGGTGATCCTGACCGGGATCCGACTATCGGTGGTGATCGCGCTCGGCACCGCCACCATCGGCTCCACCGTCGCGGCGCGGACGCTGGGCGAGGTCATCATCGCGGGACTTCTGACCAACAACACCGCCTACGTGCTGCAGGGCGGGCTGATCGTCGGCCTCTTCGCGGTGCTGATCTACGATGCGTTGGTGCGTCTGGAAGCTGGTCTTTCCCGCCGGATGGGCCTCGCGAAAGCCGCCTGACCGGGCAATATGCGCCTCAGGTTGCCGGCCCCGGCAACTCCCCCGCCGCATTCCGCAACGACCGAGGCAAACGCCCGAATTGCCGCTTGAACGCGCGCGAAAACCCCTCGGCCGAGCGGAACCCGTACCGGTGCGCCACCCGCTCCACCCGCGCCCCCTGCGCAAGGTCCTGGCTCGCCAGCGTCAGCCGCCAGCGCCGCAGGTAGGCCGCGGGCGTCTCCCCGACCCGCGCCTGGAAGAGCTCCACGAACCGGCTGAGCGACAGCCCGGCCTCGCGGGCGAGGTCATCGTTGGTCCAGAGCCGTTCAGGGCGGTCATGCATCGCGACGATGCTGCGGCTCAGCCGGGGGTCGGACAAGCCAGCGAGCAGCCCCGATTCCACCGAGCCAGCCTCGATCTGTCCGCGCAGGATCCGTACCAGCAACACCTCTGTCAGCCGCCCGACCACCGAGTCCGCCCCGCAGCGCGGCATGCGGATCTCGGCGTCGATCAGCGACAGCAGCTGCCGCGTCCCCTCGTCCCGCGACAGGTCGTGGACCATCAGGTCCGGGAGCGCGAGAAAGAGCGGGTTCGACTCGCTCCCCCAGTCGATCGTCGCGGCCAAAAGGACATCCTCCGGCGCAACCTCGACTGTCACGGGGCGCGCACCGAGATAGAGCCGCCCCGGCTCCTCCTCCACCCTGCGCGTGGCAATCAGCGTGGCATCGCCGGCCGGCGCCGGGCGAGCGCTCAGCCGGAAACGGGACATCAGGGTCGACAGGCGGTCAATCTTTTCCATTCCGGATTTTTGGTCGGTTTTTCCGACTTTTTCAAACACGAATTTCGGGGATATGTGGCCGGACACTCATCGGCACAGACCCAAAAAAAGGACATCACATGTTGCTTCCCCGCCAGAAAACCCCGGACCTCAAGCTGCCGACCCTCTCCCATGGCGAGTTCGATCTCGCGGCCGAAAATGCCGAGCGCGGCACGCTCCTGTGTTTCTATCGCGGCCTGCACTGCCCGATCTGCGCCACCTACCTGACCGAGCTGCAAAAGCTCACCCCGGATTTCGCGGAGCGCGGCGTGACCACGCTGGCGATCAGCTCCGACGGCGAGGAGCGCGCGCAGGCGATGGCCGACAAGATCGGCGCCGACGGACTGCGCATCGCCTATGACCTGCCGCTGGCCAAGGCCCGCGAGTGGGGGCTCTACCTGTCGACCTCGCGCGGCAAGACCTCCATCGGTATCGAGGAACCGGCCGTTTTCTCCGAGCCCGGGCTTTTCATGGTGACACCGCAGCAGACGCTCTACTACGGATACGTCCAGACCATGCCCTTCTCGCGGCCGCATTTCTCCGAATTGCTGGGCGCGCTCGATTTCGCCATCAAGAACGACTACCCGGCACGCGGCGAATACACCGGAGAGGTCTGATCCCGGGGCGGCGCGGCACATCGCGCGGCCGTGCCGCCAGCTTCCCTGGCCATGCTGCCCCCCGAGGCTCACGAAACCTTGACCGGAGTTTGGCGCACAAGCGTCGCTGCAACTCTGAAAAACCTCCAGACATGCTATACCTCATGTCGGGCGTGCCGGCCGGTCTGGCCGGCGCTCCACATGTTTGGAAGGAGAATTTCAGATGACGATCCCCATGGTCACCCGTCGTTCCCTCCTCTGCGCAGGCGGCGCGCTCTTGGCAACGGGCGCCAACGGGTTGCTCCATCCCGCCAGCGCGCAAACCATCGCACCGACGCCCTCGATGCGTGGCGGCGCCAACAACTACCGCCCTGGCGCGCCCATCGTGGAACGGATCGGCGGTGGCGGGTTCTGGATGACGGGCACCGTGCGCCGCGCGGGCGACGGCGCGCCGCTGGCCGGTCAGCGCATCCAGATCTGGGCACATACGACCGAGGGCCACGAACGCGACCCGCACAGCCACGGCGCCACCCTGACCGACGCCAACGGCGTGTTCCGGCTTGAGATGCCGCAGATCGTCCCGGCCTTCGGGCAGCCGCACGGCCACCTTGCCTATGACAGCGGCGACTTCGAGACCGTCTTCCTCCGCCCCGTGATGCGGAGTTCGAAGGACACCAGCCTCGAAGCGCATTTCGTCCTTCAACCTGCCTGATCCCTCCGTGCGCCAGCCCCGTTCCGCGCTGATCTGGATGGGCCTCGCGGCCACCATCTCCGTACCGATTGGCGCGGCGGCCTTCAGCCCGCTGCTCGCCTGGCGCAGCCCGATCTATATCGCGGCCAGCTTCGCCGGGGTGATCGCGATGGCCTTTCTGCTGATCCAGCCGCTTCTGGCAGGCGGCTTCCTGCCCGGCCTGAACACCCTGCGCTCGCGCCGCCTGCACCGGCTTGTCGGCGGTGCGCTGGTGGCGGCGGTCGTGATCCACGTGGCGGGGCTCTGGATCACAAGCCCGCCGGACGTGATCGACGCGCTGCTCTTCCGCTCCCCCACGCCGTTTTCCGTTTGGGGCGTCACCGCCATGTGGGCGATGTTCGCCGCCGCCCTGCTCGCCGCCTTTCGCAGGCGCCTGCGGCTGCGCTGGAAAACCTGGCGCTTCGCCCATGCCGCGCTGGCCACTGTCACCGTCCTCGGCAGCGTCATCCATGCGATGCTGATCGAGGGAACCATGGAATGGGTGACCAAGGCCGCGCTCTGCGCTCTGGTCCTTGCGGCCACAGCCAGGACGCTGGCCGACCTTCGGCCCCGGCAAGTGACGCACCGCCGCGGCACCTGACAACGTTGCCTTAGCGTCCGGCCTGCTCCGCGATGTGCCGGGCGATCTGGTTTCCCTGCCGGATGGCGTAGTTGGTGCCGCGATCCTCGGGATAGATCTGCGCCATGGAGCAGATGTGGAGTCCCTCCGCCGGCCCCTCGCGCGGCGGGATCAGCGCCGAGTAGTTGCGCTCCACCACCGGCTGCGACCAGCGCGCGCGCCAGACCGAATGTCCCAGCACCCAGTCGCGCCGGAACTCGGGGAACATCTTCTGGATATGCGGCAGGGAGAAGTCGAAGACCTCCTGATCGGACATCAGGTAGAGCGCATCGGTGTGCGGCAGGTACTTCGAAAGGTAGACGATGTGCCGACCGCCATAGACCGTCGGCGCCTCGAAATTCGTGTGTTCGATCACGCCCACATAGGGGAAGCTCGGGTCGTTCACATTGAGCCAGTAGGTCTCCGAGAGGGACCGGTCGAGCTCCAGAACGAGGCAGACGTTGCCGATGTAGTCGATCCGCCGCATCTGAGCGAGCCAGTAGGCAGGCGCCCAATCCTCGGTCATGTCGGCGATGAGCGGCAGCGCGGGGGTGGCGATGGCGAGCGGCGCGGTGACCGCACCCCACGGCCCGGAGGCGCGCCAGAGACCGTCTTCGTCGCGCGCGAGCTTGTCCACCGGCGCACCGGTGCGCACCTCACCGCCCGCCTCTCGGATCGCATCGGCGAGCGCCAGCGCCAACAGGTAGAAGCTGCCCTTGAAATAGGCCAGCCGCTCCTCGCCGCCCTTGCCCCGCGAGCCGCCGCGCAGCTTGAGCTTGTTCCAGAACCACACGGCCGAGACGCTTTCGGCATAGGGGCCGAACTTGCCGTGCAGCAGCGGCTCCCAGACGACCTTGTAGACCTGCTCTCCCCCCAGTTCGCGCAGCCAGTCCGCGGCGGTCCGCTCCTCCAGCGCCATCCAGTCCTCGACCTTGCGCGCCCGGAGCGTCAGCAGACCGAGGCGGATGCGGTCGGCGAAGGAAAGCGGCGAGAACCGCAACAAGTCCATCGGCGTCGAGAGCTTGAAGAACTGGTTGGCATAGTAGACGCCGGTGTTGGTGGGACTGGTCACGACCTTGTCCATCAGCCCCAGTTCCTCGATCAGGCCCATGACCTCGAGATCGTTGGTGAACCAGTGGTGGTAGAACCGGTCCAGCTGCGTCCCGCCGACCTCAAATGCGCCGGCCAGCCCACCCACGGTGCTGTCGGCCTCAAGCACCGTGACCCGTTTGCCCTGCCGCGCTAGCCGGTACCCGGCGGTCAGCCCCGCAAAACCGCCCCCCACGACGAGCACATCGGCACTGCCCGGTTCGGAACGATCATACATGTGGCGAGCCTTTCTGCAGGGGCGCGGCGCTGCGGCCCCGCTGGGTTATCCAGGCCAGC
Organism: Tropicimonas aquimaris; assembly: GCF_042676185.1. NCBI lineage: Bacteria > Pseudomonadati > Pseudomonadota > Alphaproteobacteria > Rhodobacterales > Roseobacteraceae > Tropicimonas > Tropicimonas aquimaris. The sequence continues at coordinate 245,738 of NZ_JBHTJT010000060.1, forward strand.
AGACAGACCCCGCCGGTGAGGGTCGCGGCCAGCCAGAGCACAAGGTGCACGGTGACAGCGAAGGCCGCGCCAACGCTGAAAGGGTTACCCAGCAGCTCGACGGTCTTGCCGACGAAAAAGTCGAAGGTGCCGACGTATCCCGGCGACGAGGGCACCAGCGTCGAGAGCGTGCCCACCGGCATCGCCACCAGCCCGGCAAGCGGGTCCCGAAGCTCGGCGATCGAGAGCGCCACGCAGTAGAACACCGCCGCTTCGAAGCCCCAGGCCAGACAGGACCACGCGAGCAATCGCAGCATCATCGGCCGGCCTGCCAGATGGTTGAGCGTATCAAAGATCTTCTCCGCCGCGTGGGTCAGCCGACCGCCGAGCCCCGGCAAAAGGCGCGCACACCAGCGCAGCAGCATCAGGAACATCGGCTGGAAGGTGCGCGGGAACAGCAGCACAAGCAGGATCGCCGCCACCGCCAGCGCGATCCCGGTGCTGCCCAGCCCCATCAGCACCGAAAGTTCCGATGCCGCCGGAAGAAAGGCAAGCACCAGTCCAAGCCCGACCATCAGCACCAGCAGGTCCAGCAGGCGCTCCGCCAACACTGTCGCCAGCACGGCGGAAGCGGGCGCCTGAAGCCAGTCGGTAAAACCGAAGGCGCGCAGCGCATCGCCGGCGCGCAGGGGCACGAGGTTGTTGACCGCGATCGAACTCATGAAAGGCACCGCCGTCCGGCCCCAGCCCAGCCCCGGGTTCTCGTGCGCCAGCATCAGCCGCCAGCGCTGGATCCGGCAGGCATAGCCGAGCAGGAACACGCCCGTCGCGATCGCGATCATGCCACGGTCTGCGCCGGAGATCACCGCCCCGACCTCGTCGAGGCTGACCTGTCGCAGGACCAGCCACAGGAACAGAACAGTGACCGCAAGGCCGAGGCCGACCTTGATGGCCCTACCCATTGCGAGCTCTCTCGCGCAACTCAATGGGAAACGGCTGCGCCACCGGCTCGCTTCGTTCGGGACGCGGGTGGCGCGAGGCGCGCGGGGCGCGGGTGCCGAACTGCGACTTCACCAGGTAGAGCGGGCGCTCCTTTGCCTCGTCGTGAATCCGGGCGATGTACTCGCCGATGATCCCGAGCGAGAGCAGTTGCACCCCGCCGAGGAACAGCACGGCGATCATCAGTGCCGTCCAGCCCTCGACCCAGACAGACGTAAATATCCGCAGCACCAGCGCATAGATGATCCCAAGCAGCGCCAGCGAGGCCGCCATGATCCCCATGCCGGTCGCGAACTGCAGCGGACGCGAGGAAAACGCCAGGATCCCGTCGGTGGCAAAACGCAGCATCTTGCGCAGCGGATACTTCGACGTGCCCGCGAAACGCTCCGCGCGCTCATAAGGCAGCGCGATCTGGTCGAAGCCGATCCAGGCAACCATTCCGCGCACGAACCGGTGGCGTTCGGGCATCGCCTTGAGACAGTCCACGACCCGGCGATCCATCAGGCGGAAATCACCGGTGTCGAGAGGGATCGGCACCTCGGAAAAGCGGTTGAGCAGCCGGTAGAAGGCCCGTGCCGTCGCCAGCTTGAAGGCGCTCTCGCCCTGACGCGAGGAGCGGGTTCCGTAGACGACGTCGTAGCCTTCGCGCCACTTCTCCACCATCTCGGCAATGACCTCGGGGGGATCCTGCAGGTCGGCGTCGATCAGCACCACCGCATCGCCGGCGGCCACGTCGGTGCCGGCCGTCACCGCGATCTGGTGCCCGAAGTTGCGCGCGAAACTCAGCACGTGAATCCGCTCGTCCGCCTCCGCCGCCCGTTGCAGCCGCGCCAGCGTTCCGTCACGGGAACCGTCGTCGATGAAGATGATCTCGAACCCGATACCCGGAATGGCCTCCAGCGCCGAGGTCAGCTGCGGGATCGTCTCGTCCAGGACCTCCGCCTCGTTGTAGCAAGGCACGACCACGGAGAGGAAATCCGGCGCTGTCATTGTTTCAACCAAGGGGTCCCTGCCAATTCACGGCGCATGAAGCCTGTTCACAAGCCTTGGGTCCAGGACCCTCGTCGGCCACGTGAAGGATTTCTACCCGGACAAAACGGCAATTCAAGGACAGCGGAAGAGAGCATCGCCCAGAGTGGCCTTTCAGCGACGCGTGTGCCTGAGCGCGAGAAAGAGACCGGAGGCCTGCAAGATCAGGATGGTGCGGGCGGCCGGACTTGAACCGGCACGGCCATACGGCCCAGGGAGTTTAAGTCCCATGCGTCTACCATTCCGCCACGCCCGCACGGATCATCGGGATAGGCGGAACCGGGACGCTCGGCAAGCGGCTACGCCAGGTCTCCACCGGCATTGCTCAGATCTCTTGCTCGCCGAGCCTTTGGCGCAGCACCGGCAGCAGGCTGCGCTCCTTCAGCCAGGGGTTGAGCGCCAGCGCCGCCTCGAGGTCGTCTATGGCCTCGGCGTTGCGTCCGAGCGCCATCAGCGCCATCGCCCGTCCGGTCAAGGCGCCGAGATGCTCGGGGCTGCGCTCGAGCGCACGGTCCAGGTCGATTAGCGCCGGCGCGTAATCCTGCCGGATGAACAGCACGAAGGCCCGCTGGTTGTAGCCTTCGGCATATTCCGGGCAATAGGCGATCAGCGCGTCGAACGCGGCGAGCGCCTTGTCCAGATCGAACACCGCCCGCCGATCGATGCCTTCATCGAGCAGTTCCTGCGCGTGGTCGTCCGGCGCGTCGGCCCAGATCTCCCACAATCCGTTGGTGAGACGCTGCGCCTCCTCGGCGTTCGGCGCTTCCCGCACCGCCTCCATCAGCGCAAGCCGGCGCGTCTCGTCGACCTGCACAGGCGCGCACCCCACCTGCTCGGATGCCCCGGCCATGGAAGCACAGAGGATGAGAGCGGTTGCGAGAGTGCGTGACATACCTCCAATCTGCCCAGCCGACCCAACGGGTCAAGTCACGGCTGTGTCAGCCGCCAGGGCGAGACAGCCCTTGACCGCCGCCCCGGTGACGCTAGCCTCCGCCCATGTTCCCGATCCGCGACCACAACCCGTCGGGCAGAACGCCCTATGTCACGATGGCGCTGATCGCGGCGAACATCGCTGTTTTCCTGTCCTACTGGCACCTCTTCAGCAAGCCCCCGGAGCTGATGCGGTTTTACCTCGACTATGCGCTCATCCCGGCCTGGCCGCAGCCGCACAGCTTCCTCACCTCGATGTTTCTGCATGGCAGCTTCTGGCACATTGCCGGCAACATGCTTTTTCTATGGATCTTCGGGGATAACCTCGAAGACGAGATGGGCCACTTCGGATTCCTCGTGTTCTACCTCGCGAGCGGTATCGTCGCCGGGATCGTTCACGTTGCGCTCTCACAGGGCTCTACGGTGCCGACGGTCGGCGCGTCCGGCGCCATCGCCGGTGTCATGGGGGGCTATCTTCTGATGTTCCCCCGCGCCCGGATCGATATCCTGATCATCATCATCATCATATTCCGGATCTTCACGGTCCCGGCCTGGCTTATGCTTGTGCTCTGGTTCGGGATGCAGGTCGTGGGCGCCGCCGGGTCGGATCCCGACATGGGTGGCGTCGCCTACTGGGCCCATGCAAGCGGCTTCGCAATCGGCGCTGCCTTTGCCGTCCCGCTCTGGCTCAGACGCGGCGGGCGGGATTTCTGGGACCGCACGCACGGGCTGCCGCCGCACCCGGCCCGGCCGCTAACCGCGCCGGGAGTACCGATCGTAGGTCGCAAACGCCGCTGAGCGGCGCGACGATCAGTCGAAGCTGGTCTTGATTTGGTAATTCGAGGCCGTCGACGCGATGTCGTTGGAAATCTCGCCGGCGCTACTGCGCCACACGGTATGCGTCGCAAGTGCGAGGCCGATCACCAACGCCGTAAGCATGACCCAATCTGTGGTCACGGCGCCGTCTTCTTCCCCGAAGAACCGCCCAACGCGTTGGATATGTGTGTCGCTTGTCATCATGTTCACGACACTAGATGCGAATTGTGACCCGATTCAGGCGCTTTCGCGGCCCCTAAGCGTCTCGGAAAACTTGGTAAACACATCGCCGTTGGCCGCGATCACGGACCGGTCGCCGAAGATGTCGCCGCCCTCGCGCAGTGGCTCGACGAAGCCACCAGCCTCGCGCACAATCACGATCCCGGCGGCGATGTCATAGGCGTTGATTTCCCGCTCCCAGTAGCCTTCGTAACGGCCCGCGGCCACGTAGGCGAGATCGAGCGAAGCGGCCCCCCAGCGGCGCACGCCGGCGCATTGCGGCATCAGCCGCGCCAGATCCTGCATCGTCGCCGGAAGCGTCCGCTTGGCACCGAAAGGAACGCCGGTCGCAAAAATCGAATCGTTCAGAGAGCGCCGCCCGGAAACCCGGATCCGCGTGTCGTTCATCCAGGCTCCGGCCCCCTTCTCCGCGACGAACATCTCGTCCTTGGCGGCATCGAAGACCACGCCGGAGACGATCTCGCCCTTGTGCTCCAGCGCGATCGACACGGCCCAGTGCGGCAGCCCGTGCAGGAAGTTGGTCGTGCCATCCAGAGGATCGACGATCCAGCGGCGTGTCGGGTCGGTGCCGGCAACCTCGCCGGTCTCCTCGCCAACCCAGCCGTATTGAGGCCGCGCCCCCATCAGCTCGTCCCGGATGATGGTTTCGGCCGCCATGTCGGCCCTGGTCACGAAGTCGCCCGGCCCCTTGGAGCCGACCTGGAGATTCTCGACCTCGCGGAAATCTTTGACCAGCGACCGGCCGGCCTTGCGTGCGGCCTTGATCATGACGTTGAGATTGGCGCTGCCCTGCATCGATCCGGCTCCTGATGTTCAAGGGGGCGCTATACGATGCAGGTGCCCCGAATCCAAGGCCAGAATACAGCATGCCGACGCCCGACCCGTTGGCAGTGGGCAAGGCCCACCGCCCGCTCCTTCTTCTGTCGTTAAATATCCCCGCCGGAGGCTCCCGCACCAGCCCCCCGCGCCGTCGCCCGACCCGGGAGCGCCGCTCACCCCTCGCGCTGCAGCTTGACCGGGATGGTTCGGGCCAACCGCAGGAAATGCGCCATGAACGGTTTCGACACCTCGTCACTCCGCGTCGCCGCAAAGAGCCGGCGTGAGATCCCCTGTTCGGTTATCGGGCGCGTCACGTAGTCGGAATTGTAGCGCACTTCCCGCACCACCCAGTCCGGCAGGACCGCGACGCCCCGGTTGGAGGCCACCAGAAGCAATATCACCGCGGTTAGTTCCACCTGCCGCACCGCACGTGGCTCGACCTTGGCCGGCATCAGCAACTGGCTGAAGACGTCGAGCTTCGTGCGCTCCACCGGATAGGTGATCAGCAGCTCGTTCCGGAAATCTTCCGCCTCGACAAAGGACCTCTCCGCCAGCGGATGGCGCGACGAGGCGACGAAGACCGGCGAATAGTCGAAGAGCGGGTTGAAGGTGACGCCGTCGATCTCCTCGGGGTCGGAGGAAATCACCACGTCCACCTCCTCCTTCCACAGCGCCGGAAGCGCGTCGAAGGCGAGCCCGGGACGAATGTCGACATCCACATCCGGCCAGGCCTTGCGGAACTCCTCCAGCACCGGGAAGAGCCACTCGAAACACGCGTGGCACTCGATGGCGATGTGCAGCCGGCCTGATTTTCCGGACCGCAGGCCGCGAAACTCCTCCTCCAGCGCAGCCACCTCCGGCAGGATCCGCTCCGCCGCGCGCAGCATCCGTATGCCGGCCGCCGACAGCTTGAGCGGCTTTGAGCGGCGCACAAAGAGTTCCATCCCCGCCTGCTCCTCCAGCCCCTTGACCTGATGGCTCAGAGCCGACTGTGTCATGTTGAGGATCTCGGCCGCGCGGGCCAGCCCGCCGGCTTCGTGGATTGCCTTGATCGTGCGCAGATGGCGAAGTTCGATATGCATGCCGTATTCATAACCTTTGTGAGAATTATGAAATTGCTTCATCCGAAGCGATATGCAATTCCATCCGGCGACACAAGAGGACCCGAAACCGCCATGCCCGCCCCGAAAGTCTCCTTCGAATTCTTCCCGCCGCGCTCGGTCGAGGCTTCGTTCCGCCTGCACGACACGGTCCAGGCGCTGGCGCCGCTCAACCCCGAGTTCGTTTCGGTCACCTACGGCGCCGGCGGCACCACCCGCCGCCTGACGCACGAGGCAGTCTCGGCGATTCACCACACCAGCGACCTGCGCGTCGCCGCCCACCTGACCTGCGTCGACGCCACCCGAGAGGAAACGCTGGAAATAGCCCGGAGCTATGCCGAGGCCGGTGTCCGCGACATCGTCGCGCTCCGCGGCGACCCGCCGAAAGGCGCTGCGCGGTTCGAGCCACATCCCGAAGGCTTCCGCGACACCTGCGAGCTGATCTCGGCGCTGAAACAGACCGGCGACTTCACGATCCGGGTCGGCGCCTACCCTGACCGCCACCCCGAGGCCGCCAGCGACACCGCCGATGTGGAATGGCTCAAGCGCAAGATCGACGCCGGCGCAGACGCCGCGATCACGCAGTTCTTCTTCGAGGCGGAGACCTTCTTCCGCTTCCGCGATGCCTGCGCCAAGGCCGGCATCGACGCGCCGATCCTGCCCGGCATCCTGCCGATCGAGAACTGGGCCGCCGCCCGCCGCTTCGCCCTGCGCTGCGGCGCCGCCGTGCCGGCCTGGCTCGACGAGGCCTTCGAGACCGCCGTTCGCGACGGCCGCGAGGAGATCCTCTCCATCGCCGTTGCGACCGAGCTTTGCTCCAACCTTCTCGAGGGGGGCGTCGATCACCTCCATTTCTACACCCTGAACAAGCCGCACCTGACGCAGGACATCTGCCGCGCGCTTGGGGTGACGCCGGAGCTGCACCTGGAAGACGTCGCCTGAACAGGCATGCGGAGGCGGACGGCCCGGTTCGTCCCACCCGCTGTTGTTCCCACGCCGCATCCCTGCCTAATTTTGCAAGGCACCTATGCACCCTGGGCATTGACGGGTTACAAATCCTGACAATTTCCTGGCGGGTTCACGGGGTGCTTCGATGTTTGGGTTTCAGACCGTTCTGCAAAACGGCCGCAACTGGCAGGACGCCGCGACGGCCTATGGCCAGATGTGGCTCTCCGCCGGCGAGGTCATCTGGCTGCGTAGCGTTCAGATGATGACCGGCACCATGACCCAGGCAGAAATCGCCCGCATGTTCATCGAAAAGCCCGTGGCCTTTGCCCAGGCGGCGCAGGAAGCCGGGTTGGCGGTGAGCCTCGGCAAGGATCCCGCGACCGTCGCCCGCCTCGCTGTCAGCCCGCTCAGCATCCAGGCCAGCACGAACGCCCGACGGCTCCGCAGCTGAGGCCCGCGCTACCCGGTCGCCAGCGCGGCAAGGTCCGCCTGACGGTCAATCGCCGGGTGAAAGGTCTCTGACGGGTCCATCCCGATCCGCCGACGTCCGCGCATCAGGAACAGCTTGGCCCAGCCGCGCCATGTGCCGACCGATGGCGCCGCGATGTTCTGGGGAAAGAGCTCGCGCCAGCCATCGGGCAACGTCAGCCCCGCGGCTTCGGCATGCTCCAGCATCCAGACCAGCGGCACGTTGGACCGGGGCCGGGCCTCGGAAAAGCCGCCAAGCTGACCGCCGACATCGCCATGCGAGCCCGGAAACCACCTCTGCTCCACGATCGCGCCGTTGCCGCCATGCGTCTCCCAGAGCTCCGGCGCAAAGGCCAGCCGGTTCTCGTCATGCGCCAGCGCATGGCAGCCGCGTTTGACGTGACGCCCGAGCGCGTGGTTGTGGAAGGCGTGGGTCGGCTCGTTCAAGCGCCAGACCAGCGGCAGGCGAACGCCGAGCGCCTTGACCGTATCCCAGACCCCGATCATCTCGATCGGCACGTCGCAGTAGCAATGCAAGCGGCTGAAATCCGCGGCGGCAACGCTTTCGGGGGCGCATTCGTAATGCCGCCAGAGCTGCCGCACGTTGCGAACCGTGGCATGACGGGCCTCCAGCAGGCCCAGCCGGTCGATGGCACCGGCCAGCGAGCGAGCGGCAAAGGCGCCGCGGGAATAGCCGAACAGGAAGATCCGGTCGCCCGGCCGATAGCGCGAGGCGAGAAAGCCGTAGGCGTGCCGGATCTTTCGGTCGAGGCCGTAGCCAAGAACGACATGATGGGTGCTGACCCAGTCTTGCCACTGGATCCCGGCATCGTAGTAGAGCGACAGCGACGCCCGCGGCCCCTCGGAGGCAAGCAGCTTGTACGTGAGGCCGGCATTGGTCTCGTCCCCCGGCGACAGGGAGGACATGGTGCCGTCGAGCACGATCACGTGGGTGACTGGCCCGCGCTCCCGCAGCGCCGGACGGGACTGGCGATGGCGATTGGCGCGGCGCAGGCGCACCCAGGCGGCGAACTGCCTGTTGAGACGCTTCATGCTCGCCCCCTGCCGAAGACATCGGCTTGCCCTACCCGCACCATCACTCGCGACTCCTGAACACTCCGTTGTTTAGCATAGCAGAAATGTGGCCCCGCGGGGTGTTTCGATCCAGCACCTGGTAACGTTGCACGCGCAATGGTGTTCGATGTGTGAACGGTTAGCCACAGATGGACCGGACCGTTGCCCGCTCGAGAACGCCAAACCCGTTGAACCCCGTCAGGGTCGCCGTCGCGTATGCGCCCATGCCATGGAAGATCAGCACATCGCCCTCGGCGACGTCGCCCGACAGGTGGAGCGTTCCCGGGAGGCGGTCGAGGCTGTCGCAGGTTGGGCCGAAGACCACCCGCTCGACGCGCGCGCCCATGCGCGGCCTGCCACTCGGGTCGCGAAGCTCGTAACGGTCGGTGGCGCCGATCTGCGGGAATTCCATAAGCCCGCCATAGACCCCGTCATCGAGGAACACGTCGCCGCCGTCACGCACCGCGCGCACCCGGGTCGCAAGCGACTGGCTGCCGGCCACGATCCCGCGACCCGGTTCGCAGACCAGCGCCGGGGGCGCGACGCCGAATGCTTCGCGGGTGGACTGAGCGATTCGGGCGAAGATCGCCTCGAGGTCGGGCGGAGACGCCGCTTCCCGGTGGGCCGGAAAGCCACCGCCGACGTTGAGCCGCGACAGCCGCACGGAGTCTGCTTTGGCCACCGCGGCCGCCGCATGGATATATACCTCCCAGGCCGCCGGGTCGGTGCATTGCGTGCCGGGATGGAAGGTCAGCGAGGGTGTCAGCCCAGTGGCAGCGACGCGGCGCAACAGGTCGCGGGCAAGCTCTGCATCGGCACCGAACTTGGAGCCGAAATCATAGGCCGCGCCCTTGACCGGCAGGCGGATGCGCACCGAAACTTCGGTGCCCGCAGGAGCCAGTGCCAGGAGCTTTTCCAGTTCGCTGTGGCTGTCCACGCTGAAGGAGCGGACGCCCAATTCCGCCGCACGGGCTATCTCGCCCCGCGACCGGACCGGGTTGTTGTAATGCAGCGCGGCGTCCGGTGCGATTTCTCGGAGCAGTTCGATCTCCGGAACCGAGGCGACGTCGAAGCCGCGCAGACCGGCCGTCCAGAGGTTTTCCAGCACCACCCTGTCGGGGTTGGCCTTCACCGCGTAGGTGACCATTCCGGGAAATCCCCGCTGGAACCGGCGCGCCGTGTCCTGGAGCACCGAGGGGGCGAAGAACAGCACCGGGCGGGCGCCGTCGTGGGAGCGGATGAACTCCGCCGGGTCGGACCAGATCTGTCGGGCCGGATACATGTGCGCGTTTTCCTGCTCTGCCGGCACGGTGTCCGTCGCCTGCTCCCGCGGATCGAGCACGGCACCATGCGTTTCCTGTGGCGGCGGAACCAATGCCCGCCACCTCCAGTGTCACTCAGGAATCCGTCGTTCTGTGCCGTCATCTTGATTGAAATGACGTCGAGATCGATACAATTTGACGAAAGAGGAGGGCAGATTGCATGGACACCCTGGATCGCAAGCTGATCGCGGCGCTCTCCGCCGACAGCTCCACAAGCACCGCCGAACTGGCGCGCAATCTCGGCGTCGCCCGTTCCACCGTTCAGGCCCGGATCGAACGGCTGGAAGGCTCCGGGGTGATTGCCGGCTACACGATCCGGCTCGGCGAACCTGTGGAGCGCCGGCGGATCCGGGCCACGGTGCTGCTGCAGATCGAGCCACGCGCGACCGCGTCGGTGCTGTCGCGCCTCCGCGCGCTCTCGGAGATCGAGAGCTGCCATTCCACCACAGGTCGGGCCGACATGGTGCTGCAACTGGTCGCCGAAACGACCGAGGATCTCGATCAGGCGCTCGACCGGATCGGAGCCTTCCAGGGCGTTCGGGCGACCGAGTCGCTCATCCATCTCAGCACGAAGTTCGACCGGCGAACCTGAGGGGTCACCCCAAGCCTTCGCGCCGCAACAGGACGGCCAGCCGCTCTTTGAGTTCATCCCGGACGGGCCCGGGGCGTGGAGCGTCGCGCAGGGTTGTGAACCAGTGGTCCGGCGGCGCCTTGCCCCGGCTGTTGCCCTCCCAGCGGAGCGCGCGCAGCACCGCCTCGCCCTCCGGTTCAAGGCGATCCGGGATCTCGATCCCGTTCAGCACCGCCCAGACGCCCGTCCACAGCCTGCCCACCGACCATGGGTTGTAGCCGCCGCCGCCGAGAACGAGGTAGCGCGGCGCCAGTGGGCGCAGCGCCGCCACGATCTCCCAATGTGCGTTGTTCGACAGGGCAAGCCGCGAGAGCGGGTCTTCCTCCACCGCGTCGGCGCCGCATTGCAGGACGATCGCCTCGGGTGCGAACCGCGCGACCAGCGGCAGAATCAGCGCCTCGCGTACCAACGCCATCTCGCTGTCGTTGAGCCCCTTCGGCACTGGAAGGTTCACCGCCGCGCCTCCCGCCCGGTCGACCAGGTGGCCGGTGAAGGGCCAGCGCCGTTCCTCGTGAACCGAGATCATCAGGATCTCGGGATCGCCGTCGAAGGCGAGTTCCACACCGTCGGGATGGTGCGCGTCGATGTCGACATAGACGATGCGCCGAACGCCCATCCGCCGCAGCGACAGGATGCCGAGGACCGGGTCGTTGAGATAGCAGAACCCGTTCGCCCGGCCGGGCAGACCGTGATGGGTGCCACCAGCGGGATGATAGACGACTCCGCCATCTACCAGCAATTCGCCGGCCAGCAGCGAGCCCCCCGCGGCCGTGGCCGGGCGACGATAGACCTCCGGATAGATCGGGTTCGAATGCGTGCCGAGCCCGAACCGCTCCCTGTCTTCCTCCGTCCCGAGCTGCGTCGCTTCGACCCGCTCCAGCGCCGCGACGTAGTCCGGCGCGTGCCAGACCGAGAGCGCCCTTGGCCTTGCCCGCGGAGAGGCCAGGTAATTCGCCGGTCCGAGCCAGCCCAATGCCCGCGTCAGGTCCATCACCGTAGAGACCCGCGGCACCCGAAGCGGATGCCAATGGCCGTAGCTCGATCCCCGGTAGATCTCCGAGCCGATGAAGACCGGTCCGTCCCGCTGCACCCCGCGCCCTTCCCATACTGCCCCGACCGCTCGCAGACGACCTGTGTTGCAAGGGGCCTTGCCGATGAATACGTAGCCTCGGCCCGCCCGCATTGCCAATCGCGCGCGCATCGCGCATCCCGGAACGTGCCCCCTGCCACGATTAGGGGCAGACGGCCTGTCGGACAGCGCGCCCCCCCTTTGCAGTTGCCGCACGGCGGATTACATCTGAAAGGCATGATCAGATACAGCCTCATATGTGGCGAGAAGCACCGGTTCGACAGCTGGTTCGCCTCGGCCGACGCATTCGAGACCCTGCGGACCTCCCGCATGGTCTCCTGCGCCGTATGCGGCTCGACCTCTGTCGAGAAGGCGATCATGGCCCCCAGCGTCCAGACGGCGGAGACCAAGCCCTCCAAACCGCGCGAGGCCGATCCCGCGCCCGAGGCCACCCCGCCGGCAGAGCGCCCGCTGGCGTCGCCCGGCTCTCCGGCGGAGCAGGCGCTGGCCGAACTGCGCCAGAAGATCGAGGCGAACTCGGATTACGTCGGCGGCGATTTCGCGCGCGAAGCCCGTGCGATGCATCTCGGCGAGACCCCGCGGCGCTCGATCCACGGCGAGGCGAATGCGAAAGATGCGAAGGGGCTGATCGAGGACGGCATTCCCGTGCTCCCCCTGCCCTTCATGCCCCGCCGCAAGACCAACTGACCCCGGCCAGGCGGGTCAGCCTTCGGTCGAGGGCGGCGTTGCGCGCATTCTCAGACGCGCCTCCCGGTAGGCGATGAAGCTCACCGAGGCCATGATCAGCCCGCCCCCGAGAACGACCCATCCGTCCAGCGCCTCGCCAAAGGCGACGGCCCCGAGCAGCGTGGCCCAGATCAGCTGCAGGAAGGTGACCGGCTGGCTCACCGCCATCGGCGCCGCCTGAAAGGCCAGCGTCATCGCGTAATGCCCCCCTGTGGCGAAGGCCGCGACGATCATCAGCCAGCCGAGGTCGCCCCAGCTCGGCGTAACCCAGACGGCGGCGGCAAATGGCACCAGAGCGATCGTCACCATGATCGAAAGCATCGCGACGACCACCGTCGGGCCGACTTCGCCGGTCATGCGCTTGGCGATGAGGTAGGAGGCGGCGAAGCAGAGCGCGGTGACGATCATTGCGAAATGCCCCGGATCCAGCGGCCTCAGACCCGGCCGGAGGATGACCAGCGCGCCGAGGAACGCCACTCCGATCGCAGCCAGTCTCCGCGCCGCCAGCGGCTCGCCCAGAAACACCGCAGCACCGAGCGTGATGTAAATCGGGTTGAGGTAGTTCATCGCCGTGACCTCGGCGAGCGTGATCCGTGTCATGGCGTAGAACCAGCAGATCACCGCCACGGCCTGCACCAGCCCGCGAAACGCAAAGAGCCCCCAGGCGCGTCGGCTGATCCTGGCGCGCCGCAGCGCCGGAAGCATCGGCAGGAGAAAGACTAGGCCGAGCAGGTAGCGCAGAAACGCCGCCTCGGCCGCCGGAACGCGCGGTCCGATATACTTTACCGTCGCCTGCACCCCGACGAAGCACAGCCCGGTGACGACCATCCAAAGGACGGCGACCAGCGGGCGTTGATCGGGCATGGCGGGAGCGACGGACATGGCGGCGACCAGACCCGATCCGGCGGAGCGGCACAAGGCGGAAAGCGCAGCCCTCGGCCGGTGTTTCAACCCCGGATCAGGCCCACGGCGATGCTCCACATCACGCAGCCGATCAGAACGTCCAGCAGGCGCCAGCTTTGCGGCCGGGCGAAGACGGGCTCCAACAGACGTGCCCCGTAGCCGAGGGAGAAGAAGAACGTGAACGAAGCCGCGACAGCCCCGGCTGCAAAGGCCGGCCGCGCCTCCCCGAAGGTAGATGAGACCGATCCGATCAGCACCACCGTATCAAGATGGACATGCGGGTTGAGCCAGGTGAGCGCGAGGCAGGTGGCCAGAACCGGCCCGAGCGCCCGCACGCCCGCGCCGCCGGGCTCCAGCACCTCCCCGCCCCGCCAGGCGTTCCGGAAGCTGAGCGCGCCGTAGGCCAGCAGGAAGGCAGCGCCGCCCCATCGCATCGCCGGAACCAGTGCCGGCGCCAGCGCCGAGATCGCGCCAAAGGCAAAGACGCCGATCGTGATCAGCACCGCGTCCGACAGCGCACAGGCAAGAACCACCGGCAGCACATGCTCTTGCCGCAGCCCCTGCCGCAGCACGAAGGCGTTCTGTGCACCAATGGCAAGGATCAGCCCGAAGCCGAGACCAAATCCCTGAATTAACGCGTCCATGCTTGTTTCCTGCCCGTTTGTGTCAACGGCTTGCGTCTATCGGCTCGGCAGGGATAATCCAAATTCAACTTTCTTGCGGCAGATTAGAATTGCTTACGATAGATACAGCACAACTCGCCGCGCTGGCAGAGGTAATCCGCACCGGCAGCTTCGACCGCGCAGCGGCGGTACTCGGGGTGACGCCGTCGGCGATATCGCAACGGATCCGGGCGCTGGAAGAGCGGCAGGGGGCGGTGTTGATCCGCAGGGGGCAGCCCTGCACCGGCACCGAGGCGGGGATGCGCCTGTTCCGCCACGCCGAGGAGGTTGCGTTGCTGGAACACGCGCTGGAGCGCGATCTCGGTGGCGGCACGCCGGCGTCTCGGCAAACGATCCGCATCGCCGTCAATGCCGACAGCCTTGCAACGTGGTTTCCCAATGCGCTCGCCGCGGCGCAGGCGGTCGACTCCGGTCTGCTCTTCGATCTGATCCTCGATGACCAGGACCATTCCGCGGATTGGCTTCGGCGCGGCGAGGTCGTGGCGGCAGTCACTGCCCATGCCTCGCCGATCCAGGGGTGCGACAGCCATCCCCTCGGCGCGCTGCGCTACCTCGCCACGGCGAGCCCGGATTTCATGTCCGCCCATTTCCCGCAGGGCGTCACTCGGGAGGCGTTGGCCGAAGCGCCGGCGCTGACCTTCGACCGCAAGGATGCGCTGCAGGCGCGGTGGATCTCCATGAAGGCGGGGGACGGCATCGTGCCGCCCACGCATTTCCTGCCGGCAAGCCAGGCCTTTGTCGACGCGGCGCTTCTCGGGATCGGCTGGGGGATGAATCCGGAGCCATTGGCGCGCCCGCTGATCGCGGCCGGCAAGCTCGTTGCGCTCGATCCAGACCTGCCGCTCGAAACGCCGCTCCACTGGCAGACCAGCCGCGTGGCGCGGGCCGCGCTGGCGCCTCTGAGCGCGGCGGTGCGTCAGGTGGCGCGCGAGTGGCTGGAGCCCTGCGCGGCCTGACGCGGGCGGTTTCGCCCTTTTCCCTGTGGGACCGCGGGACTAGGCTCCCGCCGACCGGCAAGAGGAGGACAAGCCATGGTCGATTCCGTTCTCAACTCCGAGTCCGTTGCGGTAATCACCGGCGGCGCGGCAGGCATCGGGCGGGCAATCGCCCTCGAGTTCGCCGCCCTCGGGATGCGCGTCGTGGTGGCCGACAACCGTGCGGACAGGCTCACCGGCATCGAGGCGGCGCTCAAGACCGCCGGCGCGCAGGACGCCATGGCACAGGTTGCCGACGTCGCGGACCCGCAATGCCTGGCGGCGCTGGAGCAGGCAGTGGCGGAGCGCTACGGCGGCACCGATATCCTGGTGAACAACGCCGGCATCCAGCCCGGCAGCGCGATGTTCGGCCCGGTGGAGGCATGGGAGGCCGTGCTGGACACCAACCTCTGGGGCGTGATCAATGGCACCCGCGCCTTCGGACCGCGCATGATCGAACGCGGCCGGCCCGGAATGATCGTCAACACCGGCTCCAAGCAGGGCATCACCACCCCGCCCGGCGATCCGGCCTACAACGTCGCGAAGGCCGGGGTGAAAGCCTATACCGAGGCGCTGGCCCACGAGTTGCGGAACACCCACGGCGCGCGATTGTCGGCGCATCTGCTGATCCCCGGCTTCGTGTTCACCGAGTTGAATGCCCATGGTCGCACCGAGAAACCGGCGGGTGCCTGGACGCCCGAAGAGCTCGCGGCCTTCTTCCTTGAGCGGCTCAAGGCGCGGGATTTCTACATCCTATGCCCGGACAACGATGTGACGCGGGAACTGGACCAGAAGCGCATGGCCTGGGCGATCGGCGATATCATCGAGAACCGCCCTGCCCTTTCACGCTGGCATCCCGATTACGCCGAAACCTTCGAGGCATTCATCCGGTCCTGACCTCGGCGGACTGGCGGAGAGGGGCCTTTGGCTTTTGGACAGGCAGACGGGAATGGTCGCTATCCGGCGATCATCTCCGGCAGGGCCGCCCGGAGCCGGTCCATACCGCCGGGGCGCCAACCCAGCGCCTCGATCTTCGCAGTGTCCATGACGTTGACCCTGGCCGCGTCCGAAGGCTCGGGAAGCGGGCTGGTGGCTCCGGTGATCCGGGCGACCTCGGCCAGCAGGTCGTGGCGGTCGAGCAGGATGTCGGAGACGTTGAACAACCCGCCATCGCCGAGGCTGTCGCGTTCGGCGGCCAACAGGAGCCGGACCGCCGCGGCGAGGTCCGCGCCATGCACCTCGGTCGCCACGCGAGGCGTGACCTGCTCGCCCCCGGCGAAGCCCTCGAACAGCTCCGTCCACTTGTGCGTCCGGCCCGGCCCGGCGGGGCCGTAGACGCCGGTGACCCGCAGGCTTGCGGTGCCGAACTCCGGCGTCGCCATCGCGGCAAGCGCCTGCTCGGCCTCCAGCTTGACCTTGCCGTAGAGCGTGCCGGGCCGTGGAGCCATGGTCTCGACCAGCCGGGCGCCCGGTGGCCAGCCTTCGCCATAGGCCGCCCGGCTGGAAAGGAAGAGGAGCCGCGACAGCCCGGCCCGTCGCGCCGTGGCAAAGAGCCGGAGCGAGCCCTGCAGGTTGGCGCGCAGGAAGCCCTCACTGTCGTCGCCCTCGCCGCCGCGGTAGCGGCCGGGCACATGGCTGAATGCGGCATGAACCAGCGCGTCGCAGCCGGAGAGGTCCGGCACGGAGCCGGTGAGGTCGTAGTGCTGATGCGCGACCGGGGCGCTGAAGACACCGGGCGGCGGGGCGCGGCGGGAGAGGATCGTGACGCTGTCTCCGGCCGACAGCGCCTCCTCCACCAGGAAGCGCCCGACGAGTCCTGTGCCGCCGGTGATGGCGAGCCTCACCCCTGCGGGCCCGGCAACGAGGCGATAACCGGCACCGGGCCGTCGCCGGCGAAGGCCTCCCAGAGCGCGATCAGCGGTGCGAGCTTCTCGGCCTTTTGGTGGTCGTCCTGCCAGGGCTTCTCGTACTGGTAGTGCAGGATGTGGATCGCGGGCCAGCTCCACAGTTCCGGCATGTTGAACCAGACGTATTGCAGCATGTTGTCGAACACCGGCAGGCCGTGCCAGTCGGGGAAGAAATGCTGCAGGAAGGTCTGGTCCGTGCGGCGCCAGAAGACGCCGGGGGTATCGAGTTCGGCCAGCATCGAGTCGAATGTCTCGACGGAGGGTCGGGCGGTGAAGACGCCGGAATTCATCCGGTGAAAATCCGCAAGGCTCTCGTACACGTTCGGCGCGGCGCTGAACTCCGGGTAATGGAACAGCCGGTCGCAATTCTTCAGCATCAGCGCGTCGGCGTCGATGAAGACGACCCGCTCGTATTCCACCAGTTGCCAGAGCCTGAGCTTGGCGAAATTGTCCAGCGGCGTGTGGAACATGGGCTTGCCGCCCTTGGTGAAGGGCGCCAGCCCGTGCAGCCTGTCACGGGCATGGGCCTCGTTGAAGCTGGTGGAGGTCGGCAACAAGTCCACCTGAACCAGGCGCGCGCCGAGGGCGAGGAGCGGCGCCAGATCCTCAACGGACACCCCGCCGGTGTGCAGAACGACGCTGTCCGCATCGGTGCCGGTGAGGCTGATAGACCGGAGGAGCGCCTTCGCCCCCAAGGCATAATCAGCATTGGTGACCAGCGTCACGTAGGCAAGGCGGCTCGCCGCCGGCCGGTCTGCCTGCAGTCCTTCGATCATGGGAGATCAGGAAACGGACTTCAGGTGGACGGCCTCGGGGTCGCGCACGACGCGGCGGGCGATGTCCTTGGTCCAGGCCGACACCGCCGGAACGTGCTTGCGGTCGATCCGGTGGGCGTATTTCTCGGCGATATGCACGATCTCGTCGAGCAGGCCGCTCTCCAGCCGGATCGGATCGAGGCCGAGCGTCAGGAAGCTGTCGTTCTTCACGATCAGGTCGTTCTCGGCGGCTTCCTTGCGCGGGTTGGGCAGGAAGGCGATCTCGGAGCCGGTCAGCTTGGCCACCATCTCGGCCAGGTCGCGGACCCGGTGGGTCTCGGTCATCTGGTTGAAGATCTTGACCCGGTCGCCGCGCTCCGGCGCATCGCTCAGGGCAAGCTCGACGCAGCGCACGGTGTCCTGGATATGGATGAAGGCGCGGGTCTGGCCGCCGGTGCCATGGACGGTCAGCGGATACTTGATCGCGGCCTGAATCAGGAAGCGGTTGAGAACTGTGCCGTAGTCGCCGTCGTAGTCGAAGCGGTTGATCAGTTGCTCGTGGCGCGAGGTCTGGTCGGTATTGGTGCCCCAGACAATGCCCTGATGCAGGTCGGTGATCCGCAGCCCGTCGTTCTGGGCGTAGAACTGGAACAGGATCTGATCGAGCGACTTGGTCATGTGATAGACCGAGCCCGGACGGGTCGGATAGAGGATCTCGAGCCCCTTCTTCTCGCCCTCGAGGTTCTCGATCTCGACGTCGAGATAGCCCTCCGGGATCGCCGCGCCGACGCTGGAATAGCCGTAGACGCCCATGGTGCCGAGGTGCACGAGATGCGCGTCGATCTCGGTTTCCACCAGCGCGGTCAGCAGGTTGTGCGTGGCGCTGACGTTGTTGTCGACGGTGTACACCTTGTGGCGGTCGGACTTCATCGAATAGGGCGCGGCGCGCTGTTCGGCAAAGTGGATGATCGCGTCGGGGCGGTATTCCTCCAGCCAGAGGCGCAGGCGCTGGTACTCCTTGGCGAGGTCGAGCAGGTGAAAATGGATCTCGTTGCCGGAAACCTGTTTCCAGATCCGGCAGCGTTCCTGGATGGAATCCATCGGGGTCAGCGACTGCACGCCCAGTTCCGTGTCGATCCAGCGGCGGGACAGGTTGTCGACGATGTGAACGTCATGCCCGAGGTTCGACAGGTGCAGTGAGGTTGGCCAGCCACAGAAACCGTCACCGCCGAGAACTGCAATACGCATGGTCAACTCCTCTTCGTCATGTCGCTGACGTTTCTGCTTCTCTGCTGGCTTGCTGACTTAGCTGCGCCCGAAAAGCATGTCGAATGAAAGATATGCGACAGAGTCGGACATTGCGGCGGTCGAGTTCAAGCCCCGGCAGCGAAAAAACCTTACCAGTCCGCAGGATTGCGCCGGATTACCTTCATGCCAGCAAAGCCGGCCATGCAGGGATTTGCCCTCCCCCAGGGCCAGCCCACGCGCTAGGCTTCAGGCGACGTTCGCATCTTGAAAGGCCTGTTCCATGCCCTCCTCCCCGTCGCGGCTCCGCCGCACCCTGAGCGACCTGCTGCTGGCGATGCTGAACGCGACGCTGATCCTCGTGGCACTCTGCCTGTTTCTCGGGCTCCGGCTGGCCGGCACGGTCGAGGACGTGACCGAACGGCTCACGGGCAATCTCGCCTCGGTGGCGCCGCTGCGCGACGGGGTCGGCGAGATGACGGAGGAGCTTCGCGCCTTGCGCGCCGATCTCGCGGCGGTCACGACACAGGCCGGCGAGGCATCTTCCGAGCGGGTCGCAGCATTGAACGCGCGGCTCGAGACGCTGGACTCCCGGCTCGAGACGGCCCAGGACCGGTTCGCGGAGCTTGGCGAGCGGATCGACTCGGCCATCGAGGATCCGTCCGCGCTGATCGACCGTGCCGTGCGGGCCGCAGCCGACCAGACCGCGCAGAACCTTGCCGGCATGGCAGGCTGCGCCCTGCCCGCATCCGGCGCGCCTGACCTGGCCGTGAACTCGCCCGGATCGTGACGCGGCGCGCCGGCCCGCAATACCTCCCAACCCACCCTGAGTTTGTGCAGCCCCGCGCGGGGCAGGTGCGCCCTTGGGACACCTGCGAAAAAAAGCGGCCGTCCGGGGATGCCGAGGCTTGCCCAGCGTCCATTTCTGCTAGGCTTCGCGGGAGCAGAAGGCCACGGGAAGACCGGATGGAAGCTGTGCGGCGCGAAGCGCCACCGATGCTGAGTGCAGTCGTCGTGAATTACAACGGCGGCAAGCGCGTTTTGCGCTGCGTGGAGTCGATCCGTCGTCATGGCGGCATGGTCGAGGAGATCATTCTCGTCGACAACGGCTCGCAGGACGGCAGCGCCGAAGCGGTAATGGCAGCCTTCCCCGAGACCCGCCTTATCCGGCTGAGCGACAATCCCGGTCCCGCGGTGGCGCGCAACCGGGGGCTCGTGGCGGCGCGCGGCAGGCTCGTGCTGCTGGCCGACGCCGATACCCGACTGACCGAGCGCGCGCTGGAACTGCTGCTGCAGACCCAGTCCGCCACCGGGGCCGCGATCGTCTGCCCCCGGCTTATCCTTGCGCCCGGCACCGGCACCGTGCAATGCGACGGCGCCGCCCCGCATTTTGTCGGAACGCTGATCCTGCGCAATGCCAACGCGGCGCCGGACATCGGCGGTCCGCCGCGGGACGTCGGCGGGATCATCAGCGCCTGCCTGCTCGTGGATCGCGCCGCCGCGCTCGACGCCGGTGGCTTCAACGAGACCTTCTTCTTTTATTTCGAGGATCTGGAATTCGGCCTCCGGATGCGCCTGCTCGGTCACCGGATCGTCTGCGCGCCGCGTGCCGTGGTGATCCACGACCGCGGCACCGGCTATGCCGGCCTGTCCTTTCGCGGTACCGGGAATTACCCGCGCCAACGTGCCTATCTCTCGATGCGCAACCGGCTGCTGACGATCGCGATCTGCTTCCACTGGCGCACGATCCTCGTGATCGCCCC
The DNA here is from genome assembly GCF_042676185.1 of Tropicimonas aquimaris. Taxonomy (NCBI): domain Bacteria; kingdom Pseudomonadati; phylum Pseudomonadota; class Alphaproteobacteria; order Rhodobacterales; family Roseobacteraceae; genus Tropicimonas; species Tropicimonas aquimaris. The sequence continues at coordinate 266,139 of NZ_JBHTJT010000060.1, forward strand.
CGCGCTGTTGCTTTATGAACTCGCAACGCTGGTGCTGGCTCTGATGCGGGGGTGGCTGCCGCTCTGGGCGCGCGGCTGGGTCTGGATGTTCACCCATGGGCGCGAGGTTCGGCAAATGCGGCGCAGCATGCAGGCCCGGCGCAAGCTGCGCGACAGCGAGGTGCTCGCCGGCAGCCCGCTGCCGCTGGCGCAGGGGCTCTTCAAGAGCCGCATGCTCACTGTCGCGACCGAGGCTTTCTCCCGTCTTCTGGCCGCCTACTGGAGGCTCGCTCGTGTCGCAGCCTACTGAGATCCGGCCACTCCCGTCGCGGCCCACGCCAAGCGCCTCGCTGATCGCGCGGATCACGGGTTGGGAGCGCGAACTGGCGCTTTCGGTGATCTCTCAACTGGTTCAAAAACTGCCCGGGCTGGTCGGCGCCGTGGTGCTCGCCCGGCATTTCGACATTTCGCTCATGGGTCAGTTCTTCTTCTGCGGAGTGATCGCTGCGATCGCCGCAACGGTGAGTCACCTCGGCACCGACCGGGCACTGAACCGTTCGGTCGCCCAGAACCCGGATGGCGCGCTGGAGATGCTGGGCAGGGTTCTCCCGATCCGGCTGGTCGCCATCGCCGTGCTCTGGTTGGGGGTAAACGCAGTCGTGGCATTGGTGGCGCCGGACCTGTTGGTGATCTGCACGCTGACAACGGGATACATGCTGCTCGGCAACCTCTTTTTTTCCTTTTCCGCCGTCTTCGTCGGCTTGCGGTGGGCCGGCGTGCGGCTGGCGATCGGAGCCATCGGACCACTGCTGATCGCGCTCTCGTCCTTTGCAGTTTTCCTGGGCTGGTCGCTGCCGGCAGTCCTGGCGCTCTATTGCTGCGCCAACTCGCTGATGGTCGCGGTCGCGATCCGTCTGACCCGCGCGCGCCTTGGCCGGCCAGACCTCGTCTGGAACTTCGAACCGCACCGGCCCCTGCTGCTGCTTTCCGCCCCCTTCCTCGCAATCGAGATCGTGCTGCTGATCCAGGCGAAGGTCGACGTGCTTATGATCTACGCCATGAGCACCCCGGCGGCGGTGGCGGAATACGAGACCTCCTACCGCCTGCTCGAGGTCACCCGCACGCTGATCCGGCCGTTGATGATGGTCTTCGTGCCGATTGCCGCGGCGATGGCGGTGACGGGCGATCAAACCGGCCTCGCGCGCCTGGTGCGGAGCCTTCTGGCGGGCGTCAGCCTCGCCGGTGCCGTGCTGGCGCTGGTCTGCATCGCCTTCGCCGAGCCGATCGTGGTGACCGTCTGGGGCGAGACCTACCGGTCGGGCGCGGACATCTTCTCCGTGCTGGCGCTCGCCACCGTGCCGCTGTTCCTCGGCCTGGCCAGCCTGCACCTTGCCGGAGCGCTCCACAGGGAACGCAGCGGGCTTCGCATCCTGATGCTGACCGCCCTGATCAATGCCGGAACGAACGCATTGGTGATCCCGCGCTTTGGCGCGCTCGGCGCGGCATGGACCACCTTTGCCACCGAATGCCTCGCCGCGCTGGCGCTGATGGTGCTGATCCTGCGCGCCTCGCGCACCGCCGAGGGAGGGGCGCCATGAGCGGTCCCGTCGTCTCGGTCGTAATCCCCTGCAAGGGCGGCGCGGAAGGCCTCGCGCTGCTTCTGCAGGACTTCACGGCACAGGACTTTCCCCACGCATTCGAGGTGATCGTCGTCGACGCCTGGGCAGACGATGCGATCCGCGACACGGCGCTGGCGCATGGCGCGTGGCCCGTTCGCGAGGGAACGGGCCACCTGCCCGGCGCCGCCCGCAATCTCGGGGCGCACCACGCCCGCGGCGAGATCCTGGCCTTCGTCGATGCCGATTGCCGGGTCGATCCCGGCTGGCTCACCGCCGCCGTCCGAACGCTCGACGGCGGGGCCCTGATCGCCACCGGACCGGTCGCGGATCTCGCTCCGCTCCACCCCGTGGCCCGCGCCGACAACCTGCTCCAGTTCGCCGACCTGCCGCGGGAGCGCAAGCCCGGCGTTCTGCACATGGCGCCATCGTGCAATTTCGCCCTGCGCGCCGAGGATTTCGACCGGCTCGGCGGCTTCCGGCACCGCGAGGGCCTGTCGACCGGCGAGGACGTGGATTTCTGCCAGCGCGCCACCGCGCTTTTCCCCGATGCGATCCGCTTCGAGCCGCGCATGGCGATCCGCCACGCCGGCCGTCGGACGATCCCGGCCATGATCCGTCATCACCACGCCTTCGGCCATTCCCGCGGGCAGCTGCGCCTGTTGCTGACCGATCGGCAGGCCCGCCTTGGACGGATGGCGGTGATGGCCCCTGCCGTGGTGCTGAGGCGGCTAAGCTACATCACCGGCCGCGTCGTGCGGCTCGCCCCCGGAAAATTACCCGCGACTCTGCTCATCAGCCCCCTGCTGCTGATCGGCGCGGTCGCCTGGACCGCAGGTTTCCGCCGCGGGTTGAACGAAGGCGCGCCCTCCACCCCGGCCGGGGCGGAGACGCAGCCGGAAGATGGATGACACGCCGCACGCAGAAGGAAGACAGCGCATGGGACAGAAACGCAGAAAGCTGATGCTTCTGGCAATCGACGCTTCACCGGCAGAGCGCATGACCCGCTGGATCGAGGACGGCTCGCTGCCCAACCTCGCCCGGCTGCGCGCCGCCGGCGCCCATGGCAGGATCGACTCCACGGCGGAATACCTCGCGGGCACCCCCTGGCCCACCTTCTACACGGGCACCTACCCGCCGGAACACGGCTGGATGTTCTACCTCGCCTGGCGGCCCGACCTCATGCGCTTTGTCCGGGCGACGCCGGACTGGCAGCCGATCGAGCCCTTCTACCGCAACTTCCCGCTCGACGGGCCGCGGGTGATCGCCATCGACGTGCCGATCACCTATGCGCCCAAGCCCTTCAACGGCGTGGAGCTCACTGGCTGGGGGACCCATGACAAGATCGGCGCACCGGGAGCCTATCCGCTGGGGCTGCTCGACAGGGTCCGCAAGGAGATCGGGCCGATGCCGATCCCCGACGAATTCGCCGGCCACCAGGGCTCGCGCGAACTGCTCGACCTGCGCGACGACCTGATCGACGCCGCCGACTGGCACAGCCGGGCGGGCCGGATGCTGATGCGGGAGAACGACTGGGACCTCTTCATGCTCGGTTTCGGCTCGGTCCACCGGGCAGGCCACAAGCTCTGGAACCACCACGGCGCGGCCGGCCCCGTGACCGACGCTGAGAAGGCGGAACTGGACGACGCGATGCGGCAAGTGGCGATCGCCACCGACAAGGCCGTCGGCGAACTGATCGAAGCCGCGGGAGACGACGTGAACGTCATCGTGTTCTCGCTGCACGGCATGACCGAAAACTACTCGGTGCAACCGCTGTTCGGGCGCATGCTGAGGCGCATCCTGACCGGGCAGCGCGAGGACGAGCCGGAGACGATCGCACCCTCGCCGATCTCCCGCCTGCGGGAGACGATCCCCCTTGGCGTGCGCGCCCGGGTCAAGGCGCGGCTGCCCTTCAGCCTGCAGGACACCATGACGATGTACTGGCGCAGCGAAAAACGCGACTGGGCCCGGACCAGGGCCTTCGTGATGGCAGGCGACCTCGAAGGGCTGATCCAGGTGAACCTGAAGGGCCGCGAGCGCGAAGGGATCGTGGAGCCGGGCGAGGAATACGACGCGCTGCTGGAGGAGATCGCGGCCGGGCTGGAGACCTTCGTCGACATTGACACCGGCGAGCCGCTGGTGCGCGACATCAACCGCGGCCGTGACATCTGGCCCGAAGCAGTGCTGCGCCGGACCATGCCGGACCTGCTCGTCCGCTCCCGCATCCGCAGCGCGCGGGACATTCGCGGTTTCCGGTCCGAGAAATTCGGAACAGTGCGCAATTACGACTTCGGCAGTTACGTCGACGGTCGGCCCGGACACCACGTCGGAGAAGGCTGGTTCGCCGCCGCGGGCGCGGACATCTCCGGGCGTGGCGAACTCTCGCGGATCCACGAGTTCGAGCTCCTGGCAAGTGTCCATGAGTTGATCGGCCAGCCAATGCGGCCTGAGATGCGCGGCGCGCCGGTCGAGGCGCTGTCGCCCGGCGGCGGAGAAAGCACCCCGTGACGGAATCGCGCCCTGCCCTTGTCACCGGGGCCGCCGGGTTCATCGGCCGACGGCTGGTGTCGGCGCTCCGAGGCGCCGACCAGCCGGTGCGTGCCCTGGTCCGGCCGGAGCATGAGGTGGAGGACCTCCAAACGCTCGGGGTGGAGATCCTGCGCGGCGATGCGGCCGACGCGGAGACGATGGCGGAGTCCGCCAGGAACTGCGGCACGATCTACCACCTGGCGGCGGCCCGCGGACCGAAGAAGCTTTCGCTCGACGCCTATGAGCGTCTGAACATCGCGCTGCTGGATGCGGCGGCGTCTGCGGCGCTTGGCGCCGGGGCGGTTCTGGTCGCTGCGAGCACCGTCAGCGTGCTCGGTGGCTACCCGCCCGGAACGCCGGCAAACACACTGCCGCTTCGGCCCAACACGCGATACGGCGCCTCGCGCGCGGCCGGCGAGGCGCGGCTGGCCGAACATTGGGGCCCTCGGGGCCTCGACTGGCGGATCGCCCGGATCGCCGAGCGCGTCGCCGGCCCCGGTGCAAGGGACTGGCGCGGCGTCGTCTGCGCCGTGCGCGACGGCCGCTACCGCTGGCTGCCGACCGGCGGTGCGATGCACAGCTGCGACGTGGATGACGTGGTCGCCGGACTGCGCCTTTGCGCCGGCGACCAGGCGGAGGCCGGCCAGACCTATGTGCTGACCGCAACCGAACCCGCCCCCATGGAAAGCCTGTTGCGAAGCATCGCGGACACGCTCGGCGCAGACTTCGCGCCACGACGTCTGCCCGGCGGGCCGGCGCGCGCTTACAAGCGGGTCGGCGACGCAGTATTCAAGACGTTTCGCCACGAACTCCCTTATGCTTTCACGGCGAGGGTCTATGCCTGGCCCAGCCACTACGACGGAGCAGACACCGGCCAGAGGCTGGGCTTTGTCCCAAGGTTCACGGTGGCCGAAGCCGTGCAGCGCTCGGTGCGCTGGATGCAGGCGGAGGGGCTGGTATGAGCGCGTCCAATCGCCCCCTCGCGGTGATCGCCTTCGACGCCGCCGAGATCAGCATGATCGAACGCGGCATTGCCGAGGGCTGGCTGCCCAACCTGGCGCGGCTGCGCGAGGCGGGCGCGATGGTGTCGATCCGGTCGGAAAGCGACATCATGGTCGGCACCGTCTGGCCGAGCTTCTACACCGGGCGCCTGCCCCCGGAGCACGGGATCTTCGGCGTGATCCAGTGGCGGCCCGATCACATGCAGCACGAGCGCCCCGACAGCCCGGACTGGCTGCAAACCCGGCCATTCTACCGGGGGTTTGGCGAGGACGGCCCGCGTGTCCTCGTTATAGACATGCCCTTTGCGCCCACGGCAACGCCGTTCAACGGCCGCGAGATCGTCTCGTGGAACGCCCACGCCACGATGGGACCGCGCGGCGCCTTTCCGGCGGATCTCGCGCAGCAGGCTGCCCGCGCCCACGGCGCCCCGCTGATGCGGGACGAGATCTACGGACCACAGACGCCGGCCGGACTGCTCCGCCTACGCGACCGGCTGGTGGCCAGCACGGCCCAGCAATCGGCGCTGGCGCGCGATCTCGCCGCACGCGGCGACTGGGACCTCTTCCTGCTCGGCTTCGGCGCCGTTCACCGGGCGGGCCACAAGCTGCAGACCCCGATGATGCTCCGCTCTGGCGCGGAGAGCGACGATCTGCGTGACGCGTTGCGGCAGGTCTATGTTGCCTGCGACGCCGCCATCGGCGAGGTTGTGGAGAACCTGCCGCTAGAGTGCCATGTGATCTTGTTTTCCCTGAACGGAATGGTCCCCAACACGTCGCACCATTTCCTGCTGCCCGAAATGCTCCGCCGCATCCTCGAGGGCGACAGCAGCGACACGACCGACCGCCCCCTGCCCCGCCCGCCCCTTCTTCATCGGCTGCGCGAGGCGGTGCCGCTGGAGTGGCGCAGTGCGGTCAAGGAGGGGCTGCCGGGGCCGGTGAAGGACCGGCTGGGCCGTTTCTGGCGCAGCGCCGAGGCCCGCGATTGGTCGCAGGTGCGCGCCTTCCGGCTGGTGGGCAGCGATTTCGAAGGACAGATACAGATCAACCTGAAAGGCCGCGAGCGCGACGGAATCGTCGAGCCGGGCGCGGAGTACGAGGCGCTGTGCGACCGGATCGCCGAAGGGTTGCCCGGCTTCGTCGATGCCGACACCGGCGCGCCCGTCATTGCGCGTGTGCTGCGCCCCGCACAGCTCTGGCCCGATGCGCAGGAGCGGCAGGATCTGCCCGATCTTCTCGCACAATGGGCCGGGCGCTCTGCCGTCGGGCTCCGCGCGCTGCGGTCGGACCGCTACGGCGCCTTTCTCAACCGCTGGCAGGCCAACCCGCCGGATGGCCGCTCCGGCCACCATCAGCCCCAGGGATGGGCGATGGCGCGCGGGCCTGGCGACGGGAACGAAACATTAGAAGAGCACTCGGTGCAGGACCTCGCCGCCACGATCCATGCCCATTTCGGCCTGCCGACACCGGCCGGAACCCACGGCGCGCCCATCTCCGCACTGCTCCGCGGGGAGGCCCGGCCATGAGCACCGGCGCGCGCGTTGCCCTGATCGCGCTCGACGCGGCGGATCTGGACCTGCTCGACCGGCTGGTCGACGAGGGCCGTGCGCCCGTCTTTGGCGGGCTGAAGGCCAAAGGTGCGCTTGGCAGGCTGTCCTCCTTGGGCGGATGGCTGCCCGGCTCGGTCTGGCCCACCTTCTTCACCTCCACGCCGCCATCCCAGACGGGCTTCCACCACTACCTACAATGGTCGCCCGACGAGATGTCGATGCGCCGGCCGGACCCTGCGCAGGTCGGCACGCCGTTTTGGCGCCATGTGACGGCCGGGGGCGGCAAGGTGATCGCACTCGACATGCCCTTCGCGCCCGCCCCGGCCTCAGGAACCGAGCTGACCGGCTGGGCGACACTCGACAGCCTCGAGCCGCCGCGCGCCAACCCGCCCGGCCTGCTGGAAGAGATCGAGGCCCGGCACGGCCCCTCGCCCCGGGTTGCAGAGATGCATGCCCTGCAAACCATGGCCGCGCTGCGCAAGCTGCGCGACGAGCAGATTGCGATTGCCGAGATGCTGGCCCAGATCGCCGAGGACCTGCTGGCGCGCGAGCGCGTCGACCTGCTGGCGATGACCTTTCCGGGCCTGCACCGGGGCGGCCACTGGCTCTGGGACGAGACCGGCCTCGCTTCCGAGCCGACCTCCGCGGAACGGGCCGAACTGGCACAGGCGCTCCCCGAGGTCTACGCCGCCACCGACGCCGCCCTCGGGCGGGTGCTCGATGCGGCGCAACCCGACGAGGTGATCCTGTTCTCGCTGCACGGCATGGGCCCCAACACCAGCCGGCTGGAGATCCTCGACGAGATGCTGCACCGGGTGCTCGGCGGCGCGGGCGACGCCACCGGACCGATGCGCGGCATCGAACGACTGCGGCAGGCGGTGCCGGCGGAACTGCGGCACCGGGTCAAGGACAGCCTGCCAACCGCTCTGCAGGACAGGCTGACCGGCTTCTGGCGCACCGGTGGGCGCGACTGGCAGAGCACCCCGGTCCTGACCCAGGTGGCGGATCTGACCGGCTACCTGCGCCTCAACATCGCCGACAGGGAGAGCCAGGGACTGCTCTCACTGGAAGAGGCTCGCGACCTTTCAGAGCGCATCATCGATGGCCTGGCGAGCTTCGTGGACGCCGACACCGGGACCCCGGTGGTCCGGCGTACTGCCCGGATCGAAGATGTCCTGCCCCCCGGCGAGAACCTCTGGTTGCTGCCCGACCTGCTGGTCGACTGGGCGGAGAGCCCGGCGGCGTCTCATCGCGCCGTTGTCTCGCCGGAGTTCGGCACGATCACCTGGCCCACTCCCGGCCGCCACCCGAGCGGGCGCGCCGGCAACCACCGCGCCGGGGGCTTCTACCTCGCCTGCGGCTGTGGCTTGCCGGCCGGCACCGGCCCTGGCGGCGACATCATCGACCTTGCGCCGACGGTGCTCAGCCGCCTCGGACTGACGCCGCCCGCCGCGATGCGCGGTCGCCCCCTGTTCGGGAGTCCTGATCCATGACCTTCCTGCACGCCACCGATATCGACCCCGGCGCCACCATCGAGGCCGATCTCTGCATTATCGGCGCTGGCGCGGCCGGCATCGCGATCGCCTGCGCGCTGGCCGACAGCGGGCTCAGCATCGCGATGTTGGTCGGCGGCGGCAAGCAGTTCCGGCACCGCGATCAGATGCTCTATCATGGTCGCAACATCGGGCGTGAAAGCTTTGCCCCCGGCAAGGCGCGGTTTCGCATGTTCGGCGGCTCGACCACCCGCTGGGCCGGTCAGTGCCGCCCCCTCGACCCGGTAGATTTCGAGCCACGCCCCGGCTTGCCGGACACCGGCTGGCCCATCGGCGCAGAGACCCTCGCGCCCTGGTATCGCGCGGCGGCGGAGGTCTGCGACCTCGACGACTGGCGCTTCGACCCGCCGGCGCTGACCGGCCTGAACACCGGAGATGGCGCCACGCCGGTCCGGTACCGGCACGGCCACAACGTCGACTTCGCAGTGAGTTACGGACCAAGGCTCGCGCGATCGAATACGGTGAAGGTCTACCTCGACACTCACGCCACCGAGATCGTTCAGGCGGGATCAAAGATCTCCCATGTAGAGGCCACCGGGCCCGACGGACGCCGGATGCACTTCGCGGCCCGGGACTACATCCTGGCCACGGGCGGGATCGAGAATGCCCGCCTGCTGCTCGCCTCGACCGCTGGCTCGCCGAACGGACTCGCCAACGAGCGGGATCTGGTGGGGCGCTATTTCATGGACCATCCGTTCTTCTTCGGCGGCGCGCTGGAGTTGGCGCCGGGCGTCAGGCCCGAGGCCGTCGACGCGCTGCAGGGCTACGAGCAGGCTGGCGTCGCGCAGCGCAGGCACGGCGCCTTCGCCCTCGGCGAGGGCCTGCGACGGGACGAGGGGTTGAACGGGGCGGCCGTGTTCTTTGTCGAGCGCGCCGCGCACAAGTCCTCCGAGGATTTTCTATCCACCGGCGGCGTCGCGATGACCCGGGTGCTCGACGTGCTGATGCACCGCGAACTGCCCGATGGCCGGCTGGGGCGGCACCTGCCCGCCCTGCTCACGCATCCCGGCGAGGTCGGCCGCTCGACGCTGGAGCGGCTCCGCGGCGCGGTCTCGAAGCGACGCACCCTCGCCGCCCGCTTCACGCTGGAGGCCCTGCCGAACCCCGAGAGCCGCGTCAGGCTAGACCCGCGTCGGCGCGACCGTTTCGGAATGCCCCATGTCACCGTTGACTGGCAACTGACCGGGGCAGACCTCGGCGGCCTCGAACGGCTCCGAACCGGGCTTGCGCGCTTGTTCGCCGACGGCGGCATCGGGAAGCTTTCGCTCCACGGTGCGCGCGATGCCGACGGCTTTCCCGCCAGCATGGAAGGCGGCAAGCACCATATGGGCACGACCCGCATGTCCGCGGACCCGGCCCGCGGCGTGGTCGACCCCGATTGCCGCGTCCACGAGATCGAGAACCTCTTCATCGCCGGCAGTTCGGTCTTCCCGACCGGCGGTTACGTGAACCCGACGCTGACCATCGTCGCCCTGGCCCTGCGTCTGGCCGATCATCTGCGCGGGCGCGCAGGCGCGCTTCCCGGTAAATCCGACCAGTCCTAAACGCCCTCACGAAGAAATGGTCGCGCACGGACTCGAACCTGTCGTGATTGGCGATCCCACGACGCGCCATATGTTTTTCCCAGCCGTTCCGGCGCGCACCTGAATGCCGTTGATATAAATATATTTTACTACAACATGACTCCGAGAATGGCTTGAATGTTCCGGCATGTTCCACGATTTTATGGGGGAACGATTGGGGGAAACTTATGACCTCTCTGCCCAAGCCGAAGCAGAAGTCTCTCACCGCGGCCTTTGTTAACTCCGTCAAGGAACCCGGGAAGTATCACGACGCCAAGGGCACCGGACTCTTTCTCCTGGTGAAGCCCAACGGCAGTAGCTTCTGGGTTCAGCGTATTGTCATTCGCGGGAAACGCCGGGAACTGGGGCTGGGCAGCCCGCCTGTCGTCTCGCTCGCTGAAGCCCGTGAAGAAGCGCTGAACAACAAGAGGGTTGCACGATCAGGCGGCGATCCTTTGGCTGAGAAGCGCAGGGCGCGTGCTGTCCTTACTTTCAAGGAGGCAGCACAGAGGACGCACGCAGAGCTATCGCCGACATGGAAGAACCCAAAGGACCGTGCGGCGTTCCTTTCGACGCTGGAAACCTACATCTTCCCGCGTTTCGGCTCCGTGCCTCTTCCCGAGGTGACGAGCGCGGATGTTCGGCAAGCCATCCTCGCCGCCCGGGAGAAGGCGCCGGGGGTGGCAAAGAAGCTCATCTATCGGGTTTCCTTCGTCTTCAAATGGGGCATCGCCGAGGGCATGTGCACCGCCAACCCGTCCATCGCACAGGCGTTGGCCCTGCCCCGCGTCGAACAGAAGCCGAAACACCGCAAAGCGTTGCACTACGCCGATGTTGCCGGCTGCCTAGAGGCCGTTCATGCCTCGCGGGCCTGGACGGCAACCAAACTCGCGATCGAGTTCCTGGTCCTGACCGCCAGCCGCTCGGGAGAAGTGCGAATGGCCCACTGGGATGAAATCGATCTCGACGCCGCGACATGGGAGATTCCGGCCGAGCGGATGAAGATGAAGCGCCCGCACCGGGTTCCCCTGTCTAGCCGTGCGCTGGAAATCCTACGGCAAGCTGAGAAACTGCGCGACGACAGCGGGCTCATATTCCCCAGCATACGAGGCAAGCCTCTGTCAGACATGACGCTCTCCAAGCTGGTAAAGGAACTCGGCTTCGAGGCCGATATTCATGGCTTCCGCACCTCGTTCCGCACCTGGGCGCAGGAGCGCACCAATTTCCCGCGTGAAGTCCCCGAGGCGGCGCTGGCCCACAAGACCGGCGATGCGGTCGAGCAGGCCTATGCCCGCTCCGACCTGTTCGAGAAGCGGCGGAAGTTGATGGAGAATTGGGCGCTTCATCTGGCTACGAGTGATTCCCTGATCGTGAGACTGAGATGACAGACTTGAATCGAAAGACGAACAAAACCCGCTCTGCTGAAACGCTCAGAGCCGAAATCGAACGGGAGGCTCGAGAACTTGCGGAAAAACAGCATGCAATATACCGGGCAAAGGACGTACTTCTTTCAGAGGTTGGTCGTTGGACAGGAATTCAGTTGAAACGGCGCGATCCAATCCCGTTGGTGCGTGACGGCAAGCAAGTTGGGACAATCCCAATTGGTATGTTTTCCGCAGATCCGCTTGGAAAGGTCGCGACCGCATCGCTAATAGAGCATAAGACTGAGATTGAACGAAAAATTTCAGCCTACACTGAGATCGTGTCTCGTTCAAACGCACTGGCCGAAGCTCTCAGGGACATGACCTACTTCGACCGAGAGAGACTGGCCACAAAAGAAAACTGGCTGAACCAAAACGCACTTCGAGGTGACATTGCATCACTGGAGGAACGGCTAATAGCAGAAATTGGACCGGTGACTTCGGGTTTCATTGCCGCGAAAGCACTTGCTGTGAACGCAGAAAAGCAGGTGTCGGCGCTGAACGAGGAGCTATCCAGACGTGAACACAGGCCGGGTCGCCCTAGGAATGAAGCAGCGCACGCGGTCGCCCGAGAACTGGCGCTTCTATATGCGAAAGTAACAGGAAAGCGCCCAACCTACGCAGCGGGTGCGGATGGATTGTCCGGAGATTATACCCCCGCGTTGCGTTCGGTTTTTGATGCCCTCGGCTGGCATGCAACGGACCTGAGAGGGCCGGCGGAAGCCGCAATTGCCGCAATCACCGAAGCCGATTTGCGGCATGTAGAAACGACGAATATGGGGCTACTTTCCTCATTGTCACCTGAGTAGACGGGTTTCCCGATCCGGATAGTTTTCCGCAAGAAGCCACGACAATCCTGTAGTGGCCGAAGCGAAAGTATCCAGAATGCCTCAGTTCATTCTCCGCAGACCTGATGTCGAAAGCCGCACCGGCCTTTCCCGCTCCACCATCTACGCCAAGATGGACCCGCGCAGCCCACACCACGACCCCGAGTTTCCCAAGCCAGTCCGGCTCGGCAAGCGCGCGGTCGGATGGCGCGAGAGCGACATCATCGACTGGATGAACAGCCGGGAAAGCACGACCGCCTGAATTCACCCGCACCCAACAATCGGGCGCGGGCGGAACAGGTTTGCGGCATGTGGCAATGCTCGCAATATATCCGCAGCGCCCCTGTTCCCCAAGGGGTATCAGCCAATGAATACACGCCACCAACGCCGAAAATGGCGCGCGGCCTGCCGCAGACTTATCAAGCGCGGCAATCTCTACCATTACGAAGTCCAGCACGACCCTTGGTGCGGGATCTACGAGGGTCATCCCTGCCACTGCGATCCGGTACGAGTACTGCGCGATGACAGCGGGCGGGCGCTCGCCCGCATTGAGGGCGCAGGTTTCTACGATCCGATGGAGATGGTCACGTTCGGAGCGCCTGAGCGCAAGGTGAAAGCATGAGCATACCCTTCGTCAACCCGCTCCTGCAGGTCTCTCCCTTCGCCAGCGACGGCGGCGCCGTGATTGGCCGAGACCCGAGAGACATCCAATCCGATGACTGGCGGGGCAACCCGTTCCTGATCGGACTGAAGGCCATCCGCGCCAAGTGCCTCGATTGCGCGTTCGACGCGAAAGAAGTCCGCAAGTGCGTCCAGACGGATTGCCCGCTCTGGCCGCTCCGAATGGGTATGGTGCCAAGGGGCTTCAATCAGGCGCGTCAGGAGGCCGATTTTCCAGAGACCGGCGCTCGGCACCCGACCCTACCGGGGAGCCGGGAGGCGGAAAAATCTGGCACTCCCAGAGCCCGAAACGATGCGGAGGGCGCGATATGAGTGACGCGCACACCATCACCCGCGCGCTGGGCGGAAAATGGTACGGTCGATACGGCCGTGCCTGTTGCCCCGCCTGCAACGGCACCAACAAGCGCAATCCGTCTCTCTCCATCAAACAGGGTGCCAACGGTTCGCTCCTGCTGTGGTGCTTCAAGGGCTGCGTGTTCTCCGACATCCTGTCCAGCCTCAAAGGGTTGGGCGTTGTCGCGGGACACGGCACCTATAGCCCGCCCAGCGCGGCAGACATCATTCGCCAGAAGGCCGAGATTGAGGCGGAAGCGGTCAAACGCTCCGCTCAGGCCGAGTTCTGCTGGAAGGAGACCGTGCCAATCGGCGGCACGCTGGCGGAGGCTTACCTGCGCAAGCGGGGCATCACCTGCGCCCTGCCGGATACGTTGCGGTTCCATCCCACCTGCTGGCACGCAACGGGCAAGCGCCTGCCGGCATTGGTCGCGCGTATTGACTGCGAAATATACTTCGCCGTTCACCGGATCTATCTGAAGTCATTGACCCCCGATAAATCCGACGTGCGGCCCAACAAGGCCATGCTCGGAAGCGTCAAAGGCGGCGCCGTCCGGTTGGTTGAGGGAACAGGTCCACTCGTCGTGGCAGAGGGCATCGAAACCGCTCTCAGCCTCTCCTGCGGCATCCTCGAGCGCTGTGGATCTGTCTGGGCGGCCTTGTCTGCCTCCGGCATGGCGGGGTTGAGGTTGCCCGACAGATCGCACGAGCTGGTGGTCGCCAGCGACGGCGACGCGGCCGGACGCGAAGCGGCGTACACCCTGGCCGAACGCGCGAATGCCCTTGGCTGGGTGGTTTCGACCGTAGACCCCGGCGATGGGCTGGACTTCAATGACGTCCTTCAACGGGAGATGGCAGAATGAACGCGTACAAGCCCAATCCCCACCGCGCCGAAGGTCCGCACCCGCTGGTGCGCGAAATGCCGTCCGGCCTCCCCTACCCCGTCGAGGCACTGGGCGCGCTCAGGAAGGCAGTGGATGCCGTCCAGGGCATGACGCTGGCGCCCATCGCTCTGCCGGCGCAATCTGCCCTGACGGTCGCCTCGCTGGCCGTGCAGGGACATGCGGACGTGGAGACCCTTGGGGGGAAGAGGCCGACAAGTCTCTTTGCCCTGACCATCGCCCAGTCTGGCGAACGCAAGTCCGCCTGCTATGCCCCTCTCATCGCCGAACTGCGGGAGTTCGAGAAGGAACAGGCGGAAGCATATCAGGACGAGATGACCCGGTGGAACAATGAGCAATCCATCTGGAAGGGCGAGCGCGACCGCATCCTGGCGGACGCTAAAAAAGGCAAGGGCGAGAAACGGGTGGCAGCGCGCGCCGATCTCGATGCACTTGGCTCTGAACCTCCAGCACCAGCGTCACCCGAACGCGTCGTGACCGAGCCGACATTCGAAGGCCTCACGCGCCTCTTCGCGGAAGGCCAGCCAAGCCTCGGCATCTTCTCTGACGAGGCCGGCCAGTTTCTCGGCGGCCACGCCATGAACAGTGACAACCGCCAGAAGACGCTCGCGGCCCTCAATGACCTCTGGCAGGGCAACCCTATCCGGCGCACGCGCAAGGGTGATGGCTCGCTCACGCTGTACGGACGTAGGTTGGCGGCCCACCTCATGGTGCAACCCGGTGTGGCCCGAACGTTCATGGCAGACCCCATGGCGGCAGACACCGGCTTCCTCGCCCGCTTTCTCGTCTGCGAGCCGCCCAGCACAATCGGCACCCGCCTGCATGCGCACTCCCGGCGGGATGACCGAGCGTTGGCTGAGTTCTCCACGAACCTGCGACGTATCCTTATGGCTCCGCTGCCCATGGACGCTACAACTCGCGAGTTGCAGCCGCGCGTGCTTCCGCTGTCGTCCAGGGCGCGAGCACTCCTGGTCCAGTTCGCGGATCTGGTCGAGCAGGCACAAGCGCCAGGGGGCGAGTTCTCCCATGCTGGAGGCACCGCCTCGAAGACAGCAGAACAGGCGGCACGAATAGCTGGCGTGCTGACGCTCTGGCATGACCTGCACGCACCGGAGGTGACTGGCGAAACGATGGCCGATGGCATCGAGTTGGCCCAGTTCTACCTGGGCGAAGCCGTCAGGCTCGCGGACGCAGCGACTGTATCGGCCGAGATCGACATGGCCGAACGGTTGCGCCTTTGGCTATTGGGCGACTGGCCCGAGCCAGAGGTGCTTCCGGGAGACATCCTGCAAAGGGCACCTGTTCGGGCGTTGAGGGAACGCCCAGCGGCCAAGAGAGCAATCACAACTCTGGTCGAAGCCGGCTGGCTGGTGCCTCTGGAACCAGGGACGGATGTCCGCGGGACCGCTCGCAAGGAAGCCTATCGGATTGTGAGGCCATCACATGTTGTTTGATGCGAGGCGCGCATTGGCGGAAATTGTCTCTGACGAAAACCCGGTCTCAGACACCCACACCGGTGCTAAACGTGCTAATCGTGCTAATCCGCCCCCAACCGAGCCGCACCGTTTAGCACGTTTAGCACGTTTAGCACGGCCAGAGGTTCCAAATCCCGAAACGGCAGCGCCGCTCTCGACTCCCACCGATTGCCAGCATGGCCTGTCTGCCGCGGGTCGCCCGCGCACGTGGACAGGCCGCGTCGTATCCATTGACGAGTACCGACGGCTCTCGGATTGGCAAAGGCATGGACCGAACGGAAGGGTCTGGAACGGGAGCACGCAGAGATGGGTGGTTCCGGAAGACTCAGTCTGAACGCTTCAACACCTTGTCAACTTCGAGCTGGTCGATGCCCAGCGCGTCGGCCGCGGTCCTCAGCATCCAAGCGCCACTGTCGAGCATGGCAACGTCATAGCGATCCTGCCAGACCTCCCGTGCCCATGGCACCATATCGTCCGGCAGAAGGTCGTTGATGCTTCCGGGTCGTGCGCGTCTGGGCATGGCTCGCCATTGTTCATGATTTGTTCGAAAGCAATACAGCACCATGATTGCTTTGGGATCAAGGGGGCAGCCTGCTCCCTGTTCTGAGAGGGCTTGGCCGCCAACTTGCCGCAATCCACAACAAGCGACTGCTTTGCCGAGCATGGAGACATCTGAGTAAAATGATCAGATGACCGCTCTAAATTCTGACCTTTTTCCGTGTTGCCAAGCTATCTGTGGTTCGCTTCGACCCGCTGCAACGCTTCTAGAGTCGCATCGGACGCGATATCGGCAGAAAGACCGGCGCTCACGAGCCATGCGGCGTGTGCCCCCACGACGCGTAGCGAGAATTTCGAAATGCCAAGCGCCTTGCAGATATAGAAACGGTGGTTGCCGGACCCAGACTTGTGGAGCGTGCCATCGGGGCCGAGCAGTGCAGTGGATTCATAGCCAGTGAAATCTGGTTTGAAGCCATAGTCTAAGATGCTCGAGACGAGGTCACGCGCGTATCCCTGTAGGAATGCCACGATATCGTCCTCGCACAGCATCTCGATTTCTTTGTGCCGAGCGATGCCATCCTTTTTGAGTTCGTTCATGAGCATCTCGTACCACAGCGTTTCTCGCACATTGCCAGAATGGTGAACAAACTCAGCAATCCGCTGGTAACGCTCCGTCGAAATGATTGCAGTCGGTGATCCAAAGGAGTTGGCTGGGATGCAAAACGGTTCGCGATGCTTGAACCATGGACGGGCGAGATCTGAAACGGAGGGATGCAAATACTTTCTCAACTGCCGGATCTTGCGCTTTCCCACAGGCCACTTGGTCCCGATGGTGGTGTCGATCCGGGAAGGATCGATCCAGAGAACGGCCTTTTCTCCTGCATATCGGGCGAAGGCTTTCTGAGTCGTCATTCAAGCCGAGACCTCGCGGTCCAAATCGAGATGAAAGTCGAAGAGCGAGAGTAGTACGCCAAAACGGACATTGTCTAGAACAGCCCAGCGTCCGCTCAGCGCAGCGACCGGGCTTCCGCTGCCCATGTGGCCTACTGCTCAATTGCCTGGTATCGAATGCGTGATCTCGACCGTCACCGGGCTTGGTACCGTCAGAATGCAGCTTGCCAGCTGCTCTGACCCCACCAAAGCCGCTTCACAAATACCCTCAGCGCTCTCATCGGCGCTCAACGCGATCACGTCACTTCTCGGGCAGATGGTGCCTTCTGCCACGAGGACCGTCGAGGACGACAAATAAACGACAAGCTAGACAATGACTTACATGGAGGCTCTCCGTCTCAAGGGCTGGTCTCCGCTTAAGTGGGGCATAGTCACTCCAAAGGCAGGGACTGTCGCTGAGGCGGATCAAGCCACTCAGTCGCAATCGCGGCGAAAAGACAATGAACGCTACGAAGTTCTTCCACTAAAGCAGCGATTGGTAGTCCGGTACGGGTGTTTGGAGTTAGGTTTGGATCGTCCGATAACGGCGGGGTTGCTCGACCGAACAAAAACATGGTGCGCTGCTGTCTGAGTTCAATCTCATTCCGGCAGGAAGAAAAACGTCACTTCTCCTTGGATGATCTTTTCCACGAAAGCACATCCATTCTCTGGCTCCGCAAAATGCAGCCATGACCGGACAGCAAAGTCAGCCGGCGAGAACCCCAGAACGAGTGAGTTTATTTCTTGTGTTGAGGTTGGAGGCGATGCACCAACTTCAGCTAGCAGAACTGATCGGGTGGATTCCGATAGGCTCTCAATCTGCATCGCGTAGGCGATATACTCATCATCAGCAATGCAAGCCCGCTGTATTGCAGCATTCTGGTCGACAAGCGCATGGGCAAATTCATGGACAACAACTGCTTCGAAGTGTTCGGCCAAGGGAACTGCAGTCCAAGTTTCCGATCTTCTGAATGCCTGTTCGAATGTCTTCGGGTCCAGCAGTTCAATCCGATTCTTGCCTAGATGATAAATTCCGAAATGCACTCCACTAGAGTGGTCCAGTTTGTTTGAAAAACTGATCGCTACGGGGGACATCAGGTTCAGGCCACACTCGGCTAGCTTTGGAACAGCTGACGCAACGATTTCGCAAACTCGCTCCTGTAGCAATTCGTCGTTGGTGTCCACGATTGCCATAGACGTGACGCAAGGTGTCTCTTCCGCGAACAAAACCGTACCATTGGCGAGAATCGCCAGTGCAAGAAATTCTATTGCATATAAGCGGGCTCTCCGAGCACACCACACAAATCCGCCCTCCTTTCAGGTCGAAATTCCTTGATGCAATTCAGAGTCTAAACCTGACGCTGGGTAAGTGCTATGATCTGCCTCAACGGTCCTCGATTCCTCCAGACCGGACATTGAGTGATCCGGCCAGAGGTCAACACTGCGCAGCTAGCTGTCTACCCTGGCTTCCGGACTGTTACGCGGCCGCGAAAGCCGGACTGTCCGGTCGAATCACTCCGCCTTGCCGACTCGGCGGTCATCCGACAGAAGGCCTGCGTGTCCATTTCCAGTCTCGTTTAAGATGAGGGCTTGAGCTTATGACACATTAGTCCTTGACCATACGTCGAGTTCAAACATTCTTATGTTTATGGGCGACCTCGAACTGTTCAAGGAACGACGTGAGATTGGCGCGCGACTGAGAAGTCGGCGCAAAGAACTGGCGCTCACGCAATGTGAATTGGCAGCTTTTCTCGGACACAAGGGCTCGTACAGGATCAATCAAATCGAACTCGGACGTCAAAGGCTTTATGCTGAAGAGTTGCCAAGACTATGCGAGAAGTTGAACTGCACATACTCAGATATAATCGGCAAAGGTGATTGCGGAGAAGGTTAGGTCCTCCTGACTTTGTTCAAAAACATGAGGGCGACGAACTTTCATGCAAAGTAAATCTTTCCGAGCGCCCTGAAAGCGAGCAACCCGGCGGCGTCCGAGCTCATCTTTGTTAGGTTGGCGTTGATGTCGCTATGCGGTCTCAGTGGAGATCAGCGGGAAAACTTGGTCTGGTGAGACCAAGTAGCTCCGAGCTAGCCGAGCATTCTTCCAGTCGTTCAGCACACGTTGTCCGGCCTTCGGTCCATCCATGGCTTTGTCTCCCTCAAACCCGTCGATCACCGAGTGAACATAAGCGCGACGGCGCGGCCCTATGCGGCGAAGCTTGACGGCTTGACCGTAAGCATGCCTGACGGCTACGGCCGAAGGTCAAATTTGCCAACCTTGTCGCCAGTCGCTGCTTAAGCCGTCTGAAGTGGAGACAGTGCTCGGTGTTCGAACGGGTGAGCGAAGACCGGACGTTCAAAACGGACTCCGCCGACTTTGTGTCAGCAGACATTTCAGACACTCTTTGGGCGGAAGCCCATTATCATGAGGGCTCTTGCCGGATTTGGACCGCCTCTGAACGACACCGGTTGATCTGGCGCAATGACAACCTTTGCTTCCCCGCGGACCATCACTTAACGATAATTTGGGAGGAGAGCGTGCCCCTCCATCGGTTTCTCGCCGCTGTATTCGTGGCCTTTGTATCTCCTGGCGGGACGCTTGCCGATCCCGTGCCCTGCCCCGACCCGATGCTCCGGGTTGACGCGCCGGGTCAGGCAGTACTCGAGCGTGTCTGTCACGCGGCTAGCGCCGCACGCGATGCAGCTTCGGTTTGCGCTCTCGCTCAGATAGAGCCCATCGAGATATTGCTCGTCGATACCCCAGCCCACCCTGTCAAGCGATGCCTTGCCATCTGCGAAGGGAATCGCATCGAAATTGTTCGACCGGAGCTTCTGATCGAAAAGCTCCAATCCGACGATCCTTATGCCGTGCTGTCTGGGGCAATCGTGTTCAACTCTCTCCTACGACACGAAATGGCTCACGCGCTGCTACAGCAAGCTCTGAAGGAAAGAGACGTCCAATTAGTCGACCATGAGTTCGTGGCCGCCGCACTGGAGTTCGCGGGCATGCCTCTCCAATACCGGGAACGCCTTCTCGATGAAACTAGCGCTGACTGGGAGGCAACTCGCGACAACATTAATATCTTCGTCTATTCATTTGCACCTCGAGAATTCGCGGCTACAAGTTGGCGCTACTTCGAAGAAAATGGATGCATGCCTATTGAGGGAATTATTCAGGGCACCTTCTCCTTTGGTTCCGGACACCGATAAGTACAAGCGCGGTCCGCGTTGGCCACGTCAACGTTCGTAGGTCTTGGGTTATCACAGTCGTTCGCCGCGCCGACCACAAAAGGCGGTTTCCGGCAGACGACGATTGCATTGGCGATGATGAGATTGTGAAGCGCTCAGGCATCGTTAACGGCGGGAATGCGTAGTTCGCTTGCGTCGTCGTCGACGACGGTGCACCAGCATTGGCGCGCGCGCCGGAAGGACAAGTTTGCCGAGCGACCGGACATTCGCCGCGCCCGATCCAACCGCTAACCGCTACCACCGCCGCGAGCCGGAAATGCCGAAGCGTGCACATCATCGCTCCCGCTTAAAGGAGCGGTCGGAGAATTATTGCTGCACAGTCTGAAGGAAGTACACCAATGCGAGAATCCGCGCCTGAACTATTTCGTCGGCGTCCATCCCCGGGTGGAACGTGTCCGGAACAGCCTCTGCATAAAACAGATCGCCCCACACGGGCATCTCGGAAGTTCCGTGGCCGGCGATTTCTTTCCGCCCGTCTATAGACCGATACACCTCACTAAATGGGAACGCACTGTTGTTCTCCTGGGAAAGAAGCTGCAGGTTTTTCGGCTTGGTCTGGAACAACTCGGCTACTGGGCCGTCGCCCGCCGCGGCAGCGCCATGGCAGACCGCGCAGTTCTTTTTGAACAGATACTCGCCAAAGGTCGTATCCTGTGCCAACGCCGCGGGAACGGTGAATACGCACAGTGTCGTCGCCAGCAGGCAACGGCCTACATCTCTGGAATCCAACATCTCGATTCTCCCTCAGGCATTGTGAAAAGGTAGATTTCGCAAGTAGGAACAGCTCTGATCTAGGTCATTGCTTCTGACAGAGAGATGATTTTGGCTGGTTTTTCCTTCGCTGAGCAGACCTTGCCCGATATCGGGCCAACGGCGGCTAAGCGCAGTCATCGGACCTGTCGGACCGAGCACACAGACACCGAGCGGCCATGTCGCCAGCAAGTCGGCTTTGCCGACTTCGCAGACATTCGACGAAATCGGTCGGATGTCCGCTATAGGGTGGAGCCGTCGCCAAAAACGATTTGTCCAAATCCGGGTCAGACCCGTGGACGCATCTTGCCGCTGCTCTGGCCGAAGGCCCGGCGAGTGGTGTTCCGGTCGACACACAATGTTGACGGCTTATCCTCCCGGCTCACTTGGCTCAGCTCCGAGGGACCGAAGTGCATCTGGAACGATTGATTTTTTGTGACTGGCAAGCGCCAAATCGAGAGGAGTGTTCCCTAGGTCATCTTGAGCATTTGGATCCGCGCCGGCTCGTATCAACTCCTGGATGATCAAGGCATCCTCTTCAAGCCTTTCTGTATCCGCAGGCTTCACAGTACTTCTGAAATGGAGGTAGCGGCTGGCGGCGTAGTGCAATGGAGTCTGGCCTTCGGCATCTCGAACACGGACATCGGCTCCAGCGTCGATCAGTGCCGCAACCGCATCAGCGGTACTGTATTGAGCCGCGCGGTGTATGGGGGCGACCAGTCCTCGTTCTCTCTTACTGCGTAAGTCGATTTTTGCGCCCGCTTTGACCAACGCGACAATCAACGGTGCCGAATTTTTCCGGCCTGCGGCTTCATGCAGCGGCGTGAAC
Organism: Tropicimonas aquimaris; assembly: GCF_042676185.1. Taxonomy (NCBI): domain Bacteria; kingdom Pseudomonadati; phylum Pseudomonadota; class Alphaproteobacteria; order Rhodobacterales; family Roseobacteraceae; genus Tropicimonas; species Tropicimonas aquimaris. The sequence goes on from NZ_JBHTJT010000060.1 coordinate 287,818, forward strand.
CCGCCCTCATCTAGCGCATTGGGATCACACCCTGCATCGAGGAGAACCTGTAGAATCTCCGGTTCGTTTTTTCCGAATGCCGCGCGGTGCAGCGGTGTCCAACCTGCTTCATTGGTGGCATGGATGTCTGCCCCCGCTTCAATTAACTCACGAATTACTTCTACGGATGCGCTTCTACTCGCAGCGTCATGAAGTGGCGTATTCCCAAGGTCGTCCAAAACCATGATGTCGGCCCCAGCGTCGAGCAGCAACCGTACCACCTCGGCGCTATCGCTCGCCGCTGCACGATGTAGTGCCGTGTAGCCGTAACCCGGGGCGCGCGCGTGGACATCCGCCCCATCCGCGATTGTCCGTTCGATGGCCCGTAAATCGGGTGGGCTATCGTCCACCAAGAAATGCAGTTTCGTGTACTGACGTGGTTCGTAATTAATTTGAACAACAGCAAAGGTGGCAATGCAGGCGGCGAGGATTGCATTGGCGGATCGACCCGAAAACAGCGGTGCGGGTTTGCCACTGGGACGTTGCTGCCCCAAGAGGGCAACGGTGCCGAGGGCTGGAAATGTCAAAATGATGAAGATTGTCGACAATCCAAAGGCACTTCCTGATCCCCCGACTAGATGCAGGGAAACAAGGCCGATGAAAAACCAGAGCGCCTTGACGAAACCGAACACGCGAACGGCAATCCAAGCCAGCAGAAAGTTCAGTGCAGAGGATGCGGCAGTCATACCAAGGACCACTGACAAAAAGCCGATCACTGATTGATCTGGCCGGCCCCCGATGGCGGCGCCAAAGAACCAAACAACCGACCACACAACCGGCGTGAGCGCGCCGACCAGAAAACTGGCAACCGTCATTCCCCAACGCTGTTTCAAGGCAACACTCCTCGGCGTCAGACAGTAGAAATGTGCCGAATATGATACCAGTAGACCTTGGAGTAGTGGTTGACGCAGGTCATACCACTGCGTAGCGCAGGCACACAATCCGATCCCATTACGGACTTCGCCAGAAACCCGTCCAATGTCGGCTCTGCGCAGGAAGGCGACATGTGCATGAAACCGCGGTGGATCGGACACGTGCATCAAGCAATCAAGACCACTGCCACTAAGTTGAGGTCGCCAATCTTGCTCCACCCGAAGAGTGGTATTATATTACCTCCAGTCGATCAATTGATTTCAATCCCCTGCCCCGCCTGTGGCAATCAAGAAAGATCAAGATGCCCGGACCCGATCCATTCGGCCTCGACATCGAGGAACACGAGAACGGCGGCTTCACCATCACTTGCGAGGTATGGTCGCACGGCAACCGCGCCAACCGGATCGCCAGAATGCAGGCCATCAGCCGAAACATCAGGTGGACCGGATGGAAGTGTGCTTGGTGCTGCGAGCCGATCCCGCTCTACCGTCGGGCCGACGCCAGGTTCTGTTGCGAAGGCTGCCGGAAGCGTGCGGCGCGCCAACGGCGGATGAACAGGCAATGACGGGCGACGATTTGAAGAATGCGCGGCGAGAGATGAGATGGAGCCAGCGCGAACTTGCTCAGCGCGCAGGCGTCGACCGCACGACTGTCCATTACTGGGAGGCCAAGGCCGAGATCGACAATCGTTCTTGGGCGATAGGGCGGATAGCCGATGCACTTGGGTGGCGGGATTTTCAGACACTAATCGCGCGCACACTAATCGCGCGCACGCGTCACGGGGTCTTAGACCGAGACAAGGAGACCGCAAACCTCAACCGCCTGTACTCAGGCAGCAAAGGCAATATCCTCCATGGCGCTTGCAACCAAAGGGTCGCCTGCGGCGCCAAAACGAGGAAGGGCACGCCATGCAAGGCGCAGTCCGAGCCGGGGAAGAAGCGCTGCCGGTTCCATGGCGGGATGTCGACGGGACCGAAGACAGAGGAAGGGCGGCTGCGGATAGCCGAGGCGCAACGGAAACGGTGGCGGCGGAGTGACACAGCCCAACCGAACTGAAGCATCCACGTTGATTTGGCGGATGGAAACGGTTGTGAATGTCCTACCCAATCTGCCGAGGAGAATGTGTTGAAGGACGGAAATCTTTTCCATCTCGGCGTCGTTGTAATCTCCGCTCTGACGCTCCCGGCCACCGCGCAGGCGGCAGAAGTTACGCGCTCTCAGGACATTGAGTGTCGGGTTGAAATTTCCGGACCAATCGAGCGCGGCGATTTTGAGAAGCTATCTGCGCTTGAGAAACACCTTGTGGTGCAAGACGGTGAAAGCACCAGCGACTCTGTGGTCTGCCTTGATAGCCCTGGCGGGAGTGTAACAGAAGGTCTGAAGATGGCTGCGTTCTTTCTTGAGAAGGGGGTCAGCACGCGAATCCGGGCAGGTGCGGAGTGCCACTCAATCTGCGCAATAATGTTTATGATGGGCAATTACCGGGGCTCAGAGGTCGCAGGTTTAAGCAGAAGAATGCATGCCACAGCCCGACTTGGGTTTCATCGCCCGTATCTAACACTTGAAGAAGCTGGTTCCTTCACGTCGGGCGAGATTGAAGACAGCTATGACTTTGGCGTGAGCACTATCTTCGAATTCCTCACACTCGCCAACCAGCGAGAGCCATGGGGACCTGGCCGAATGATCGAGCCGGACCTAATGCAGAGAATTACTGGCACGCCAGGAGACGACCTTTTCTACATCTCCACCGTTGAACATGCTTTGCACTGGGACATCGGGATCGATGGAGTAACTGAACCGAAAGAAATTGGCTCATTGCACTTGCTGTTTGCCTGCGAGAACGCTTTGGCCGCAGGCGTTTCTCTTACGACGGAACTCGCTGGGAGCGGTCTTGTCGGCAATGAGATATTCGGACTCGCACCGGTCAATCCTTACACCATCAAAGCTGCTGTAGACGGCGTGCGTTGGGACCCGCAATCAGAAGCCTTCGAAGTCACGAGCCTTCGAAGTGGATATAGCAATGTGACCTGTGAGGTAGTGCCTTCCGGTGGTTCGGCGATGGTCTGCGGAACCGACGAGCAAACCAATATCCGACTCGGTGAATGTGGCACGCCTTACGGCCGCTGGTCTTTCGCCTCTCTTGCCTTCTATCACCCGGCAACGGAACTGCGCGCGCTCCCATTGATAGCGGGCAACGCTCCAGAGGCAGTAAAACTGCGGCACTGCCAAGTGTTCGATTCAGACGGCGCTCTAGTCGACGACGATCCCTGCATCCAGCAAGTCCTTCTCATTCGCGACGGCAAGGGACCACGCTCTCAGCACTTGTTCGACTGGCCTTCGGGTTCTCGCACAGTGGTCGAGATCGAAGCACGCGACGACGATTTTTCGGGAGCATTTCGACTTAATGGCAGCCCCGCCACGTCTGTACCCCAGACCGGTCCAGCGAACTGCATTCTCAATACCACGAGTGGCAACGTCTTCTGTATTAGCGACTACTAGCTAGCGCCACTTGCCTTCCATGGAGGCTTTTTCAGACCCATACGGCACGAGTGGCGACTACTCACACTCTAGGAGAACTGTTGCCGCTTGAAGTCGTTCAGCCAATGCTTCTGGAGGCAGTGGCTCAGTTGCGGCAGCTTCATCGAAAGCCACACCGTTGGAGCCAAGAAACATTTTTGCAGCCTCGCCTCTAATCGCGAAACCGACATTGTCCGGGACCACTCCGTAGGCCTCCATCGCATAGTCCAACTTGATCTTAGAGACCACAACTCCCACGACCTCACCCCGCGAGTTGACCACCGGCCCACCCGAGTTTCCGGGTTGAATCGGCGCCGAAATCTGCATCGTCTTCAGGTCGCCCCCAAGGCCCTTCAGCGACGAGACAGTCCCACGTTCCACGTTCAAGCCACCGAGGAAATCGTGTAACGGAAAGCCGGCTGTGGTGATGTCAGAATTCAGGCCGCCGGCCTTCTCTGCAAACACCAGGTACGCACCCATCGGGATGCTTGTCTTGACTGCTGCCAGATCGAACTCTTCGCTTGCCGCAATTACGCTGGCAGGCTGTCCGTTGACTGTTATGGAGTTGCATCCCTCAACAACGTGGTTGTTCGTCAGTACCACGCCCTGGTCATTGATCAAGAACGCCGTTCCAGATCCACGCACAACAGGCTGGCGTGTGACTTCATTTGACCGGGGTTCCTGACTAACGGTTGCAGGTGGGACAGGCTCATCGAGAGCTTTTGACATTTCTGTGGCCAACCTGTCGAGGTAGCCTCCTTTCGGCAAACTCAATGGCGCCTGGGGTCCGAAACTGATCGTCGCGACAACAAAATCCCCAACCTCGATATGAGCTGGAGGGACCAAGACCGAGACGGAAGTCCATTTCCCTTCCATGTAGCGGCTTCTGACATATTTCATGCCAACCTGCGTATCGACCGATGTGACCGCCGCGCCCTCAACACGAACGACATAGGGCTCATTATTCCCAACGTGTTCAGAGAGAATGTCAGAGTGCAAGCGCTCAGCCTGGGCTTGGCTCAACACCCCGAACCCGAACTCGATGCCTGTTTGAGTGTCTCGCCACACCTCGGTCGTTGGACTTCGTTGAGTGCGAACAACGCTCCCATCCGGAACCGCCACGGAGACGCCAAAATCTCGGAAGAAGCGGATGCGCCACCCTCCATTTTTTAGTGCCTGCTCGGTGATCGATGCCAGAATCGCAGCGTGAGCATTAAAGGGTTCGGTTTCGGCGACTTCCCAGGCGAACACCTCCATCGCTGATTGACTGCCACGTCCCCAAGCACCATCAAGCAGGCCGTTATAATAGCCGAGCAATGACAAGCCGGCCTGAAGAAACCGTTTCTCGTCCCAAGTCAACGGCCTGGCATCAAATGGGGCCTCTAGATCCGCATTTGCTCGCTGTAGCGTGGGAGGGTCAGAACGCCAATCAATCGACTGAGTGAAACCCCGCCCAGACGAACAGAAAGAGTCGGCGGGAATCTTGCCGCTGGTAGCCAACGCCTTAATCCGCGCTGCCGAGGTCTCGGTCGGAACCGTGCCGACTACAATTGCGAGCCACCCGCTTTCACTCATGAACACGCGAGCGTTTTCTTGTAGGCCGTTTTGCTCAATGAAGGCTCGTGCCTCCACCGTGTTGGGACGCGATGCCACAACAATCGCGCACTCCTCGGGACCGAAAAGATCCCCAGCCCAAGATGGGCCGCACCATACACAAAGCAATGGCACTAGGCCTTTCAGAAAGGACGCTCTCCAGCTCATGACGGCAGGGTATTTTCAGCGCGCCAACCTTGGAAGCCGGGTCAAGTATTCTCGCTTAGAGTGTGGCGAAAATGGCCAAGCGGAGCGGGGTGAGTTTTCCCATTCGGCAAAACACATCATCGGACGTCCCATCACTCCGGGTTCGGCGCAATCCGTGACATTGCCGTGGGCCACCTGACCGCAGTAGCCGCCGTCCCGAAGCGGTTAGCCCGCAATCGACCACTACACTCCGAGGATCCAGTCTTTTTTTGGGGGGGCGTCTTGATCCCCGCACTGCACGAAATGGAGACCGGCCGGCTCGGTACTTGGATGCATCCGCAATTCAAACATTCGGCACTCGCTTGATCTGCCGTCCGACCGTCGGACGAGACTTCTTCTTGTTGAAGGAATGTCGCGCACCGGCGTGACGTGCCCAATGTCCGTACTTCATGCTATGTGCCCATTCGACAGACCTATTGCTTTCGAAATGCGCACCATTTGATGCGCGAGATTGGACCGTGACGGAAGAACAAGCAAAACAAGCGCTCTTGCGGATCGAGCGAGCGCTCGCCAGTGCCAAGCTCAACCAGTGGGAGCGGAGGTTCCTTACCGACATTCGCCGGAAGCTAACCCAGTCCTGGGGAAGCTCGCGGCTCAGTGCGCGTCAGTTCGCAAAGCTGCAGGAGACGCTTTCCAAGTACGATACCCGAGACGGCACTGTGATAGATCTTCGGACAAAGCAGCAACGCGCAACCAGCAAACACCGTCGTGATGTTGGCCGGCAACGTGGAGGAACCCAGCGGCAGGTGACCACCTTTCCCCCTTGGCGAGACAAATGGCACCCATGGGTTCTGCTTACGGTCGCCGCAAGTATTGTGGCGCTCTCGGCCTGGCAACTTTTTGACAACGTCAGCTTGGACGGACTGTTCGATGCCGTCTCCGGTGTAAAGTTTACTGCCGGCGTGGATGCTGGAACATCCGTGGTACAGAAGGACGGCGCCGGAATATCCGTCTCGCCCAGGCCAAAGCTTTCCCAGCGGAGAAGTACCTCCGGGCCATCCTCGGCGGTTGACCCCTCAAAAATTGGGGTCATCGACGGCGACACAATTCGTTTGGGTTCCGGCGGACAGCGGATCCGGCTCGTTGGCTTCAATACACCCGAGACGTACGAACCAGTGTGCGCAAAGGGATACGAACTTGGCAAGCAAGCCACCGCGCGCCTGAAAGATCTGCTTACCAACGCCGAGTTCGCGGAGGTCGAATTCGTGCCATGCGCCTGCAAACCCGGGACTCAGGGAACCAACCGGTGCAACTATGGCCGCGCCTGCGCCTACCTTCGTGTTGATGGAACCGATGTGGGAACCACGCTCATAGCCGAGGGACTTGCGGCGAAGTTCATCTGTGGTCGAACCTCTTGCCCACGGCTACCCCGGCCTTGGTGCAACTAGAGGCCCACCAACGGTTCCTAGCCACTTCGCTCCACTGGGGGAACAAACGGGGGAACTAAATTCCGATTTCCAAGTTTTATTATTACAATTCAGTTTCTTACTGCTGTATAGTGGCGATCCCACGAGGACGCCGGGACCCTACCATTTCCTCAGCAAAATCAATGCAGCCGGCGGGACACGGGCGGCGTTTCGAGGGCGTTTTACGCCAATGGGTTAGCAGCCCGTCTGGGACACGCCAGCAGTGTTCTACCACCTAGTAGAAACGCCGCTCAGGCGGGGGACCTGGGCGGCGTAAAGAACACAAAAGGCGCGGTCAGGCACCTGTTACAATATAACGTGGATTGGGTCGGGAACGCAACCGTTTCTGCCAGCTCCCGCGCTCGCAATCTGCACGGCTCCGTCGCCTACAAGCGGGGGATTTCGTGATGGATATGGGCACCCCCCCGGCCTTCGCGTTCTGCACCGGCTGCGGGCAGCACGACACGCACAAGGACGCCGGCGAACCATACGGCAGGATCTCGTTTGCGGACATCGTGGCGATGGCCGAGAATCCGCCGCAGGCCCCGAAGGCGCAGGCGCAATGGATTATCCCGAGCCGGTATTGCGGCTTTGACGGCCGCGTCTTCGACGTGCAGCGGGAGCGCGGCGAGTTTGGCATGATCTGCCTGGACTTCGACGGCACGGCCGAGCAGCCCGCCGGCACGGCGAAGGAGATCGGCGCCGCGCTGCGGGCAATCTTCGGCGACGACGCCAAGCGGCTCTACTACAGCAGCAGCCGGGCGACCGAGGCCAACCCCAAGGCGCGGGTGATGCTGCCGCTGGCCGACGGCATCCCCGGCCGCGATTGGGCCGACACGATGGAGTCCGTCCATGACCTGCTCGAGGAGCATGGCCTGCGCCCCGACCGGGCGCTGGAGCGCACCGCGCAACTGGTCTTCCTGCCGAACCGCGGCGATTACTACTTCACCTCGCTCAAGGGGCTGGCCCCCGTCGAGTTGACGCCTGACCACCCGGTCATTCGGCGCCGCGAGGCGATGCGTGCGGAGCGTCGGGAAGCCGAACGGGCGGCGCAGGAGGCGCGGGCCTGGAGGCAGGCAGAGCGCTTCGCCCGCTACGATGCGAAGGGCCTCGAAAGCCCGGTGGATCACTTCAACGCGGCGCACACCATCGAGGGCCTGTTGGGGCGTTACGGCTACACCCCAAGCCGCAACGGCCGCGACTGGCGTTCGCCGGATTCGACCAGCGGCTCCTTCGCCCTGCGGGACTACGGCGAGTATTGGGTCTACATGGGCAGCGCAATGGACGACGTCGGTCGCAAGTCGGCGGCCGGTTACTCGACAGGCGATGCCTTCGACCTCTTCGTCTACCACGACCACGGGGGCGACTTCGCGGCCGCCGTGCGGGCCTACTCCAAGGAAGCCGGGCTAAACCAGCAAGAGGCCGACTGGCGCAACCCCTTCGAGGGTGTCGGCAGCCGGTGCGATTCCGGGCAGCAGCAGGCTGGCCAGGGAGACAGCAATCACAAGGCCGACAGCGGCGAGCAGCCCCCGCATGGGGCAGCCACCGCGGCGCTCGGCATTCGCAGCGGTGGCGCGGCGGCAACGCTTAACCTCGATGACGGTTACCTGATCGACGAGATTCTGCCCGTTGACGGTCTTTCGGCACTCTACGGCGCCCCCGGCTCGGCCAAGTCCTTCTGGGCGCTGTCGGCGGCACTCAGCATCGCCCGGGGCGTCCCCTTGCTCGGACAGGAGGTTGAGAAGGGCGGCGTGATCTATTGCGCCCTGGAGGGTGGTGGCAGGTTCTCGAACCGCGTCGCGGCCTACTGCAAGCATCACAAGATTGACCCGGCGGCGGAACTGCAAAACTTCCACCTTGTCAGCGTCGGCTTGAATCTGCGGACGCAGGACGGCCACGGCCCGCTGATCGCAAAGGCAGCAGAAGAGCTGGAAGCCGCAACCGGAACAACGATCCGGCTAATCATCATCGACACGCTCAACCGAGCCTTCGCGGGAGGCAATGAGAACAGCCCCGAAGACATGGGCAGCTTCGTCGATCAGGTGCAGGCGCTGCGGGGAAAGACCGGCGTGGCGGCGCTGGTGATCCACCATAGCGGCAAGGATCTCGCCGCAGGGATGCGCGGCCACAGCTCTCTTCTGGGGGCGGTGGACGCCGAATTGAAGATCGAGCGCAGAGACGTGGGGCGCCTCCTGACCGTCACCAAGCAGCGAGACGGCGAGGACGGTCTGCAGTTCGCCTTCAACCTGGAACTTGTTCCCCTCGGCACCACGCCGAAGGGCAAGCAGGTCGGCTCGCTGGTGCCCGTTCCGGCTGATGCTGCGGAGGTCAAGGCATCGGGCGAGCGCAACAAGCTCGGCCGCGTGCAGAAAAAGGTGCTTCGCTCCGTCGAAATCCTGGCGGCAGAACCCGGGTGCCAACGCAACCCCGGCGGGCCGGGCTGGCCAGAGATTGGCAAGTTCGCCGTGGTCGAGGCCGAAGCGGCCATTTCCGCCGCGTTGGGGCTGATCGATCCACCAGAACGCGGGAGGGACAAGCGCCGTGAGCACATCCGCCGCGCGATGGACGACCTTTGCAGCAAGGGCTTCATCGGCCGTAACGACGGCAAGCTCTGGGTCATCCGAAGGGCTGCGATATGATCCCCCAAAACCCCCAAAATCCCCCAAATAGGGTTTTGAGTGCTTGGGCAAAGCACGCCCCCCAAAACCCCCAAACACCTATAGGTTTGGGGGTAGGGGAGAATGCCCCCGCGATGGCTGAAAGAAGCCTTCGCCGAGCAGGTCCCAATGCCCGGCAACGCGACGGCGCCGGAACGGCCCACCCGAATTTTCCCCTCTCTCACAGCATACGGAGTTTGACCGATGGTTCGATGCCAATCCATCCCGCTACTCGGCACCGAGCGCGACGGCGCGACGCTGATCCGCATCGAGCGATGCATCAGTGCTCCCAGCCCACGGGGCGCCATGGTCCTGCACTGGCAGCGGCCGAACGGCGCGATCTTCAAGACCGCCATCGCAACCCACCCGCGGGCCTGCCGGCCTCCCGCCGACCCCAACCTGGATTTCTGAAATGCAGGTTACCGAAGCGCGCATCACGGAATTCGAAGAATGTGCCCACCTCTCTGGCAGGTATGGGCGCCGTGTCCGCGAGCCAGCTGCATCCATCGGCCGTACGGACGCGGCCGGACACCGTGACCGGAAGGTCCGCAAATCCATCAGAAAAGGGTAACCCAATGAACGACAAGGTCCCTGAGAACGTTAAGGACGAGACGAAACCAAAGAGGCCCGACCAGCCGCGATATGACCTGTTCAGCTTCACCAATGATGGCAATACCGTCGCCGTAACCCAGCACGGCAAAGACGCCCTGGAACGGATCTACGGCAGCAAGAGTCCGGCTGTGAACGACGGTCTGTTCAACCAGGGGTACATGACCCTCAATCCAAAAGAGGTCCAGCCGGGCGCAAACGACGTGAGGGGGTTCATCCCGGCAATTGTCCGCGATATCGATCCCCGCGACGCGTTCGAGCGCATGTTGGCCGTGCAGATGGCGGTGACCCATGTCGCCCTGATCCGTCAGGGCGGACGCATGGCGAATGCCGAGCACCTGTCCCAGTTCGAAGCCCATGAACGGGCTTTCAACAAGCTGGCCAGGACATTCACCGCGCAGATGGAGGCCCTGCGGAAGCATCGCAGCGGCGGCAAGCAGACTGTCACGGTTCAGCACGTCAACGTCGGCAACGGCGGGCAGGCAATCGTCGGCAATGTCGAAACCGGGGGGAGGGCAAATGAAGAAAGATGACGACAACCCCATGCACGCGGCCAATCAGGCGCCCAGGTGCAAGGCGCATTCTAAGCGGACGGGGGAGCGCTGCAAGGCCCCGGCCGTTAACGGCTGGAAGGTCTGCCGGATGCATGGGGCAGGAGGTGGTCACAAGGCGGGGCCGACACACCCGTCGTGGAAGCACGGCATGCGGTCCCGCGAATGGACCGAGGTCCGAAAATACATCAACGAGCTGGCTCGTGAGGCTCGTGAGGTCGACGCGCTGGCAGAGGCGGAGTTGGAACAGTGTCCAGAACGCGCTTCTTGAGGATCAGGCAGTGCCGCGAACGCGCCGTGTCAGGGGAATGCCATCCTGACACTAGGGCAAGGCCTATTTGCAGGCTTGTGTCTGGCGAGATTGACCCGCCAATAGGGTCGCCTTTCGCATTTGGCAGAGCCCCTGCCACAAAGTCACAGAATTGATTGGCCGATGGAGGCAATGAAAATGCTTATTGGATATGCCCGGACTTCGACGCTCGAACAGAAGCGCTCGCTTGCAGCGCAGGTTGATGCCCTGAAAGAGCATGGCTGCGAACGAGTGTGGTCGGAGCAGGTCTCCTCGGTGGCAACCAGGAAGGCTCTCGAGGACACACTGGATTTCGTTCGAGAGGGCGACACACTTGTCGTGACGAAGCTCGACAGGCTGGCACGGTCTGTCCGCCACCTGGGAGAGATCGTCGATTTGATGGAAGCCCGGAAGGCCAACCTTCGCATTCTGGACCTCAACCTTGACACCTCGACGCCTACGGGCCAGCTCATGTTGAACGTCCTCGGGTCAGTGGCGCAGTTCGAACGCCAGATAATGCTGGAGCGGCAGCGGGAAGGAATTCAGAAGGCAAAAGAGGCAGGCCGCTACAAGGGTCGCAAGCCAACAGCACGCGCCAAGGCCGGCGAAGTGCAGGCCTTGCTTGAAGCTGGCATGACCAAGAGGGCCATCGCTGCGGAATTGAGCATCTCCGAGCGGTCAGTATACCGGGTGGCTTCTCAAGTTCAGTGCTGATTTGTGGCTCACGCGACCTGCAACACCTGGCCGTCGGAGGCGGTGTCGTAAGCCAGCAGAAGCAGGCTGCCTCTGGAGACCAATCCAACCAGGTGTACGCGATGGGCTTGGCGCACCATCGTCCTGGCACACGTGCGGCAGCGCCTGCCAACGCGCCGCCAAATGACCACAATCTCCCGCTACGATCCCCGACAACAACCAGACAGGGATTGGCAGATGAGCAAACTCCTGATCGGCGTGCTGATTGCGTCCGGAGCATTCTATTTCCTCGGCAGTCCTGGAGGGGTGATGCGACATTCGGGCGGTAGCGGACTGGGCAAGGGCGGCGGGGCTGGCATCGGCGCGTATGCAAAATCCTCTCACGGCGCGGTCAAAGGCATCGGCAATGCTGCAAGTGGAATTCTGAAGTAGCCTTGCGCAGGCGCAGGTAGACGGGCGAGTGTGTATTCAACCGGCCGAATAGCTCGAAGGTCGCAATCTCGCCGGGCTTTTCGAAGCCAGGGAACGACAGATTGCGCTCGCTGAGGTTCCGCTCTGGTTGTCGATACCTGCGCTCACCGGACGTTGGACGAGCAACGGACTTCGTGAGCGCAGCATGATTTCAGACCGACATGAACGGCCCAATGCCGACTTTGGATCTGGTTGCCCAGCGCCGCATTGCGGCGCGTCGAAGGAGACATTCTCTAAGGACGCGATATTGGACTGAACTGGCCCCCATTTCGACCGGACACCTGGGCTTGACCCAGGAGGCTTAGGGATAGCCCTG
>NZ_JBHTJT010000061.1:0-1070 GCF_042676185.1 Tropicimonas aquimaris
CACGTTGACCACGGCAAGACGACGCTGACGGCTGCGATTACGAAATACTTCGGCGACTTCAAGGCCTACGACCAGATCGACGGCGCGCCGGAAGAGAAGGCCCGCGGCATCACGATCTCGACGGCGCACGTCGAGTACGAATCCGACGCGCGTCACTATGCGCACGTCGACTGCCCCGGCCACGCCGACTACGTGAAGAACATGATCACCGGTGCCGCCCAGATGGACGGTGCGATCCTTGTGTGTTCGGCCGCCGACGGCCCGATGCCGCAGACCCGCGAGCACATCCTGCTGGCCCGTCAGGTCGGCGTGCCGGCGCTGGTCGTTTACATGAACAAGGTCGACCAGGTCGATGACGAGGAGCTGCTGGAGCTCGTCGAGATGGAGATCCGCGAGCTGCTCTCCTCCTACGACTTCCCGGGCGACGACATCCCGATCATCAAGGGCTCGGCTCTGGCCGCGATGAACGGCACCGACCCCGAGATCGGCGAGAACTCGATCCGCGAGCTGATCGCGGCCGTCGACGAGTTCATCCCGACCCCGGACCGTCCGGTCGACCAGCCGTTCCTGATGCCGATCGAGGACGTGTTCTCGATCTCCGGCCGCGGCACGGTTGTGACCGGCCGCGTCGAGCGTGGCGTTGTGAACGTGGGCGACGAACTGGAGATCGTGGGCATCCGCGACACCAAGAAGACGACCTGCACGGGCGTGGAAATGTTCCGCAAGCTGCTGGATCGTGGTGAGGCCGGCGACAACATCGGCGCGCTGCTCCGCGGCATCGACCGTGAAGGCGTGGAGCGTGGCCAGGTTCTCTGCAAGCCGGGTTCGGTTAAGCCGCACACCAAGTTCGAGGCCGAAGCCTACATCCTGACCAAGGAAGAGGGTGGCCGTCACACGCCGTTCTTCGCCAACTACCGTCCGCAGTTCTACTTCCGCACGACGGACGTGACCGGGACGGTGACGCTGGCCGAAGGCACCGAGATGGTGATGCCGGGCGACAACGTGTCGTTCACCGTGGAGCTGATCGCCCCGATCGCGATGGAAGAGAAGCTGCGCTTCGCCATCCGTGA
>NZ_JBHTJT010000062.1:0-1402 GCF_042676185.1 Tropicimonas aquimaris
TGGCGGCGCTGGTGAAGAACGAGCTGCGCAAGGAGCCGTTCACGGGAACGGTCTTCGTGTTCCGCGCCAGGCGGGCAGATCGGCTGAAGCTGCTGTACTGGGACGGCACCGGGCTGGTGATGGCCTACAAGCGGCTGGAGGAGCACAGATTCACCTGGCCCGCGATCCGGGACGGGCTGATGGCGCTGAGCCACGCTCAGTTCGAGGCGCTTTTCTCGGGGCTCGACTGGCGTCGCGTCCGGGCCATCGAAACGCGCGCGCCCGAGGCGGTGGAATGACTGCGGCAGGGTGACTCGGGTGCGGGTTTGCGCGGGCACCCACAGGGCCGATCTGGTAGGCCGCCCTCATGCTGAACGCCGCCGATCTTCCTGACGATATTGCCGCCCTGCCTGCATCGCATTGGCGAAGATACCTCGGAGCGGCTGGACGTCATTCCTGCGCAGTTCCGCGTCATCGTCACCCGGCGCCCGAAATACGCCTGCCGCGCCTGCACCGACGGAGTCGTCCAGGTCCCGGCACCTGCGCGGTTGATCCCGGGCGGCTTAGCGACCGAGGCCACGGTCTCACATGTGCTGGTCGGCAAATACGCTGACCACCTTCCCTTGTATCGCCAGGCGCAGATCTACAGCCGACAGGGGGTTGATCTCGACCGTTCCACCTTGGCCGACTGGGTTGGGCGGGCCGCCTTCGAGCTGCGGCCAGTCTTCGATGCACTGATCGCGGATCTGAAGCGTTCGACCAAGCTGTTCATGGACGAGACCCGCGCCCCGGTTCTCGACCCCGGGCGGCGGAGGACGAAGACCGGTTACTTCTGGGCCTTGGCGGGAGATGATCGTCCCTGGGGTGGCGACGCGCCACCCGGTGTAGCCTTCAGCTATGCGCCGGGATGCGGCGGTCAGCACGCCGAACAGATCCTGCAAGGCTTCAAGGGCATCCTGCAGGTCGACGGCTATGCCGGATACAACCGCCTTCTCAAGCAGGAGACCGGGATCCAGCTGGCCTACCGTTGGGCGCATGCCAGGCGCAAACTGGTGGAAATCACCCGGACCGGCCCCGCGCCGATCGCAGTGGATGGCGTGCAGCGCATCGGCGAGCTCTATCGCATCGATGCCGACATCCGGGGTCTCGATCCCACTGCACGCCTTGCTGCCAGACAGGAACGTTCAGCGCCGATCATCGGCGACTTTGAGACATGGCTTACCCAGAACCACGCCCGTGTCACGAGGAAATCACCTCTCGGCGAAGCCCTGACCTATATCGTGAAATACTGGGACGGCCTCTGCCTGTTCCTGACCGATGGCCGGATCGAGATCGACAGCAACACCGTTGAGCGCACCATCCGCCCAATCGCGCTGAACCGGAAGAACGCCCCTTTTGCAGGCCACGACGCCGGGGCCGAGAA
>NZ_JBHTJT010000063.1:0-960 GCF_042676185.1 Tropicimonas aquimaris
GCGCCTGCGGGATCGGGGCGATCCGGTCCAGCAGGGCGTCAATTTCCTTCGGCTGAACGGCTTGCCCGTAGGACGCGGCCAGGACCGGGGCGGAGAACAGGAGCCCACCCTCGGCCAGCAAGGCCCAGGGCGCGGTAGCGATCACCGAGCGCGCGTCGGTATTCACGCTGTAGTCTTCAGCCAGGAGGTCTCGGATCGAGCCGGAGGAGCACCAGTTCCAATGCTCCAGCCCGGAGACGTCGGGCGTGTCACCTTCCGGCAGGATCAGAACGCTGTTTCGGTTGAACTTCCAGAGAAACCGGGTGCCTTGCTCGGAATGCGGCCCGTCTGACACGAAGGCCGTCGCCCCACGGAACAGGTCGAGAAAGCGGGTCGGGAGCCCGCCGTGGACGCAGGTGTAGTTGCTGCGGGTGGCCTGGAGTGACGGAGCGAGCTGTGTCGCATCGATGTTGCCGGGCTCGGTCTTGGCCTGAAGCAGCCAATCTATCCCGTGAGAGGTGCGTCGTATGATGAAGCCCAGCCAGCCAACCTCTGGCTGGTCGATCATGGCGAGTTGGCGTCCGTGCCTTGCCATCCCGACGTTGTTCACCGCGAGCCCGACGATCGAGAAAAATCTCCCGGTGGCGTGATGCAGCTCCCCGTCGCGATAGAGCCATCGGGAGCATTCACGCAACGCAACCCTGTCAAGCAGCAGATGACTGTTGGCACGGACCTCGCCGAGCCAGTTCCGGATCGCGTTCGCCTCATCCGTCATTGCATCACACCGCGGGCGTAGGACACCATGTCTTCGAGCCGTGGCTGGTGCCCAAGTGTCGCGCCCGTCCGGTTCCTCAGGAGCCAGTTCAGAAGGACCGGCGAGAGCTTGCGCGCCGCCTTGTCGATCTCTGACAGGTTCAACCCGGTGTCGCGGTCGATCTGCGCTTTCGTCTCCTGCCCTTGCGACCTTGTCGCAGGGGCGCC
>NZ_JBHTJT010000064.1:0-3304 GCF_042676185.1 Tropicimonas aquimaris
CAATGGATCATCCCGAGCCGCTATTGCGGATGGGATGGGCGCGTGTTCGAGGTGCAGCGAAACCGCGGCGAGTTCGGTTTGATCGGCCTCGACTTCGACGGCACAGCCGAGCAGCCCGCCAACTCGGCGAAGGAGATCGGCGCCGCCTTGCGGGCTGTCTTCGGCGAGGACGCCACCCGGCTCTACTACAGCAGCAGCCGGGCAACGGAGGCCAATCCCAAGGCGCGGGTGATCCTGCCGTTGGCGGACTACATCCCCGGCCGCGACTGGCCCGACACGATGGAAGCCGTTCACCAGTTACTTGAGGAACATGGCCTCCGTCCCGATCCGGCGCTGGAGCGCACCGGGCAACTGATCTTCTTGCCGAACCGCGGCGACCACTACCGCACCTCGCACAAGGGGCTGGCCCCCGTGGAGTTGACGCCAGACCATCCGGTCATTCAACGCCGTGAGGCGAACCGGGCGGCGCGTTTGGAGGCGGAGCGGACTGCGCAGGAAGAGCGGGCCTGGAAGTCTGCCGAGCGGCGGGCCAAGTTCCACACGACCGGCCTCGAAAGCCCGGTTGACCACTTCAACAAGGCGCACAGCATCGAGGGCCTGTTGGGGCGCTACGGCTACGCCGCGCGTGGCAACGGCCGGGATTGGCGTTCCCCTGACTCCACCAGCGGCAGCTTCGCCCTGCGGGATTACGGCGAGTATTGGGTCTACATGGGCTCGGCGATGGAGGACGTGGGGCGCAAGTCCGCCGCGGGCTACTCGACCGGCGACGCCTTCGACCTCTTCGTCTACCACGAGCACGGGGGCGACTATACGGCCGCCGTGCGGGGCTACTCCAAGGAAGCCGGGCTTAGGCAGCAAGACACCGACTGGCGCAATCCCTTCGAGGGTGTCGGCAGCCGGTGCGATCCCGGACAGCAGGCCGGACAGGGCGAGCAGAAGGCCGACGCGCCGCGCAATGGCGGCTTCGGCAGTCTGGAATCAAACGCAGCCTTCATGGCTCGCCTGGAGCCGTCCGACTACCTGGTTGACGGTATCTGCGAGAAGGGCATGACCTACGCCATCACCGGCTTTACCGGCCACGGGAAGAGCAGTCTCATGCTCTACCTGATGTTGCAGGTTGCGACCGGCAAGCCGTTTGCCAATCAGGAAGTCGAGCAAGGCAGCGTCCTGTTCCTCGCAGGCGAGAACCCCGACAACGTGCGGCGCCAGTGGCGCGCACTTTGCCTTGCCCACGGCATCGACGGATACGACCTGCCCGTGTTCTGGCACGACGGCGCATTCCGCATCAGTCAAAGCCAGGACGCGCTCGAAGCCGAAGCTTCCAAGATCCCCAATCTCCGCCTGATCATTGGCGATACGCTGCAAGCCTTCTTCGAGGGCGACAACGATAACGACAACGTGGCCATGCTCAACGCGGCCCGGAACTTCCGCAGCCTGTCGCGCGCGGCAGGGAAGCCGACAGTCATCATTCCCGCCCACCCGGCAGGCAAGAAGGCAGACAAGGGTAACCTCGTCCCCCGCGGCGGCGGTGCCTTCATGAACGAGATCGACGGCAACTATACCTGCTGGCGCGAAGACGAGATCGTCACGATGCATTGGCAGGGCAAGCACCGGGGCAGCTACTTCGAGCCGCTGGACTTCGCGATGCCGGAGAAGACGTTTCCCGAGTTGGCCGACACCAAGGGCCGGCAGCACCCGATCTCCGTCGTTACCCACCTCTTCGAGAGCGACAAGCGCCGCAAGGCGCAGGAGGCGATGCGGAAGGAAACTGACGCACTGCGGGCCATCCATGCCAACGGGAAGATCTCCGTTCGAGGGTTGGCCGACCAGTTGGGAGTTTCGAGGGGCAGCGCTGAGCGGATCAGGGCGAGCCTCGTATCCGAAGGCCTCGTCAAGAAATACGCCCGGAAACTTGAGCTGACCGACGAGGGGCTGGAGGTGCTGCACGATGCAGAAGTGTAGCGCTCAACTGTCCCAAAACGCCCTGGGACAAACACCCCCCTTGGGACACCTGTCTGGGACACTTTTGGGACAGCTTGGGACAGTGGGACAAATCCCTGCGCAGCCTTTGAAATCAATGGCCTACGCTGTCCCGCGCGCAAGTCGTCCCGTGGGACAAGTGTTCATTTGTCCCGCCCCCCGTATCCCTAGATACGGGGGCATGGGACACACCGGGACAAGCCCCCCCCCGCGATGGCCAAAAGAAGCCGACGCGGGCGCGGTCCCAATCCCCCGCCTTCCTGGCACGGCCGGAACCGCCCACCCGACATTTCCCCTCTCTCCCCCCCCCAGCCATCGAGGCACCCCATGACCAAGTTTGAACGCATCCCCCTACTCGGCACCGAGCGCGAAGGCGCCACGCTGACCCGTTTCGAGCGTTGTTCGGTTCTGCCCAGCGCCTGCGGCGCGGTGGTTCTGCACTGGCAGCGGCAGAACGGCTCCGGCTTCGCAACTGCAATCGCCATCCACCCGCGGAGCTGTCGTCAGCCCGCCGACCGCAACATGGATTTCTGACATGCACGGCACCGGTACTTTCATCACGGAACTAGAACAGTCCGTTGCCCTTTGCGGGATGTATGGACCCCCGGTTCGCGGGCCAGTTGCCTCCGTCTGCAGTGGGCAAGTGGTCGGACACCCCGAAGTGCATGTCCGTCATTCCATCAGAATTGGAGCCGAGCCATGAACGATATGGTCCCTTAGAACGTGAAGGCCAAGACGAAACCGAAGAAGCCCGATCAGCCGCGATATGACCTGTTCAGCTTCACCAACGATGGCAATACCGTCGCCGTAACCCAGCACGGCAAAGACGCCCTGGAGCGGATCTACGGCAGCAAGAGCCCGGCCGTGAACGACGGTCTCTTCAACCAGGGGTATATGACTCTCAATCCCAAGGAGGTTGAGCCAGGCGCAAACGACGTGAGAGGGTTTTTCCCGGCAATCGTTCGCGACATTGAACCCCGCGACGCGATAGAACGCATGTTGGCGGTGCAGATGGCGGCAACCCATGTCGCCTTGATCCGTCAGGGTGGCCGAATGGCGAATGCCGAACAGCTTCCGCAGTTCGAAGCCCACGAGCGGGCTTTCAACAAGCTGGCCAGGACATACACCGCACAGATGGAGGCCCTGCGGAAGCATCGCAGCGGAGGCAAGCAGACGGTCACGGTTCAGCACGTCAACGTCAGTGACGGCGGACAGGCAATTGTCGGCAATGTAGATACCGGGGGGGAGGGGTGGCAATGAAAGGTGACGACAACCCCATGCGCGCGGCCAATGCGTTTCCAAGATGCACGGCGCACTCGAAGCG
>NZ_JBHTJT010000065.1:0-1413 GCF_042676185.1 Tropicimonas aquimaris
TTGGAGGCGACGCGCGATGATGGGATCGAAGCAGGAAGCTCAGGCAGCACTGTTCTACGAGTTTTCGCTTGAGGATCACGTGCCACGGGATCATCTGCTCAGGTCGATTGATCGGTTTGTGGATCTCGACGGCATTCGTTCGCATCTCGCGGATTTCTACAGCCATACCGGACGCCCGTCGGTTGATCCCGAACTGCTGATCCGGATGCTGATTGTCGGCTATTGCTTCGGCATCCGCTCCGAGCGGCGCCTCTGTGAGGAGGTTCATCTCAATCTGGCGTACAGGTGGTTCTGTCGGCTTGATCTGATGGATCAGGTTCCTGACCACTCCACGTTTTCCAAGAACCGGCATGGTCGGTTTCGAGAGAGCGAACTCCTGCGTCATCTGTTCGAGGGCACGGTAGCGCGTTGCATCAAGGAAGGTCTGGTGGGCGGCCGCAATTTTGCAGTCGATGCCAGCATGATCGGGGCCGACGCCAGGAAGAAGAACGCGACGCTGAAGGAAGAGTGGGACGTCTCCCAGATCGATCCAGCAGCGGCGCCACGCGCGGTACGAGAATATCTCGATACGCTGGACGAGGCGGCGTTTGGCGCCGCAACGGCGGTCACACCGAAGCGCATCTCGCATTCGGACCCTGCAAGCCAATGGACGGCCGCCCATAGAGGACGGGCATTCTTCGCCTATTCCGACAATTACCTGATCGACACGGATTACTCTGTGATCGTCGGAGTCGAGGCGACGCGATCCATCCGCCAGGCGGAGGTTGGAGCAACTCGCACCATGCTGGAAAGGGCAAAGGACCGGTTTGACCTGCACCCTGAACGTCTGATCGCCGATACGGCATACGGATCGGGGCCGATGCTCGGCTGGCTGGTTGACCGCAAGATCGCACCGCATATCCCGGTGATCGACAAGAGCGAAAGAACGGACGGCACCTGGTCCCGAGACGACTTCGAGTGGGACGCCACGAATGACCAGTTCATCTGTCCTGAAGGCCACGGCCTGAAGCAGTTCCGCCGCAACTACTCGGACCCGTCCAGAGGTCAGACCGGGAAAGGCAGAGCGAAATATCGGGCGCTGAAATTGACCTGCCAAGCTTGCCCATCGAAGCAGCAGTGCTGTCCGAATGCCGAAGCGCGAACGATCACCCGCGAGGAACATGAAGACGCTCGGCAGGTAGCCCGCGACATCGCCAAGACCAAACAGTACGAAATCTCGATGAAGCTCCGAAAGAAGGTCGAGATGCTCTTTGCCCACCTCAAACGCATTCTCGGTCTCCGCCGCCTCCGATTACGCGGTCCCAACGGCGCGAACGACGAATTCCTCCTCGCAGCAACCGCCCAGAACCTCCGCAAACTGGCTAAGGTCTTTGCCGCACCGCAGAAACCGCAAAGCGCCTGAAAAGAGGACGC
>NZ_JBHTJT010000066.1:0-1184 GCF_042676185.1 Tropicimonas aquimaris
GAGCACATGCTTATGTCTGAGATTGAAATCATCACCGACGGTGGCCGCCGTCGCCGTTGGTCTGCCGCCGAGAAGGTCCGAATCGTCGAGGAGACGTTGTATGACGGCGAGAGCATTTCCGCCGTGGCACGCCGCAATGGCGTTGCGCCTAATCTCCTCTATCGTTGGCGTCGGCTGATGCTGGACGGAGGGAGTGTCGCAGTGGCTGGTGACGACGACGTGACGAGCAACCGGACTGTGCGGCAGATGGAGGAGCGTATCCGCGAGCTGGAGCGCCAGCTGGGGCGCAAGACGCTCGAGGCAGAGATCCTTCGGGAGGCGTTGGAAAAGGCGCAGTCAAAAAAACGGACGTTGCGCGCGCTGTCGCCGCTGAAGGAGGGTTCCCGGTGAAGGCCGTGGCTGACACCCTGGGCGTGTCCCGGTCGAACCTGCACGCGCGGCTGAACGGGAGCGCGAAGCCGCGTCGGAGCTATCACAAGGCTCAAGACGCGGCGTTGCTGCCACGTATCCAGCGGCTGGTGGCGGCGCGCCCGACCTACGGATACCGGCGGATCGCGGCGCTGCTGAACCGGGAACTTCGGGCCGCGGGTCTGGACCCTGCCAACCACAAGCGCGTCTACCGGATCATGAAGAACAGCAACCTGCTGCTCGAACGCTCCGGGATGGAACGGCCCGAGCGCACCCACGACGGCAAGGTGATCATGATCCGCTCGAACCTCCGTTGGTGCAGTGATGGCCTGGAGTTCACCTGCTGGAACGGCAACGTCGTCCGGGCCTCCTTCCTCATCGATGCCCACGACCGGGAGATCATCGCCTGGCGGGCCGTCGTCAATGCCGGGATCAGCGGTTCCGACGTTCGGGACATGCTGCTGGAGGCCGTCGAGAAACGCTTCGGTACTCACCGTGCGCCGGAGGTGATCGAGCTCCTGTCCGACAACGGCAGCGCCTACACGGCGAAAGACACCCGCATCTTTGCCCGACAGCTCGGCCTCATACCCTGCTTCACGCCGCTGAAGAGCCCGCAGTCGAACGGCATCTCGGAGGCATTCGTCAAGACGCTCAAGCGCGACTACGTTCGCGTCAATCCACTGCCGGACGCCGAAACCGTCCTGCCCTTGCTGGACACCTGGATCGAGGATTACAACGACAACCACCCACACTCCGGCCTGAAATGGCGCTCGCCC
>NZ_JBHTJT010000067.1:2500-5610 GCF_042676185.1 Tropicimonas aquimaris
TGGATGCCTTGGCAGCAAGAGGCGATGAAGGACGTGATACTCTGCGATAAGTCCTGGGGAGCTGAGAATAAGCTTTGATCCAGGAATTTCCGAATGGGGCAACCCACCTGACAGTTCCATATAGATAGCCTCGGTTATCTTTATGAAGCTGAACCAGGTACTTTGAGGCTGAATACATAGGCTTCAAAGAGCAAACCCGGGGAACTGAAACATCTAAGTACCCGGAGGAAAGGAAATCAATTGATACTCCCCTAGTAGCGGCGAGCGAACGGGGACCAGCCAAGCCATGAGAGTGACAAGAACGTGTTGGAAAGCACGGCCATAGCGGGTGACAGCCCCGTATTGGAAGCTCGATTGGATGTATTAAGTAGGGCGGGACACGTGAAATCCTGTCTGAAGATCGGGGGACCACCCTCGAAGGCTAAGTACTCCTTGCTGACCGATAGCGAACCAGTACCGTGAGGGAAAGGTGAAAAGCACCCCGACGAGGGGAGTGAAACAGTTTCTGAAACCGGGCGCCTACAAGCAGTCGGAGGGACCTCGAGTCCTGACGGCGTACCTTTTGTATAATGGGTCATCGACTTGGTCTAACATGCAAGCTTAAGCCGATAGGTGTAGGCGTAGCGAAAGCGAGTCTTAATAGGGCGTCGAGTATGTTGGATCAGACCCGAAACCGAGTGATCTAGGCATGACCAGGATGAAGACAAGGTAACACTTGTTGGAGGTCCGAACCCACACCTGTTGAAAAAGGTCGGGATGAGTTGTGCCTAGGGGTGAAAGGCCAATCAAACTCGGAGATAGCTGGTTCTCCGCGAAATCTATTTAGGTAGAGCGTCGCACGAATACCCTCGGGGGTAGAGCACTGGATGGGTAATGGGGTCCCACAGACTTACTGATCCTAACCAAACTCCGAATACCGAGGAGTACTATGCGGCAGACACACGGCGGATGCTAACGTCCGTCGTGGAGAGGGAAACAACCCTGACCTCCAGCTAAGGCCCCTAATTCATGGCTAAGTGGGAAAGCAGGTGGGACGACCAAAACAACCAGGAGGTTGGCTTAGAAGCAGCCATCCTTTAAAGATAGCGTAACAGCTCACTGGTCTAATCAAGTTGTCCTGCGGCGAAGATGTAACGGGGCTCAAGCCATGAGCCGAAGCTGAGGACTGCGCAAGCAGTGGTAGCGGAGCGTAGTGTGATATAACTCCACGCCTCTTTGACTCCTTCGGGAGTGTTGGAGGCTCGGAGTTTTCTGTGAAGCCGGCGCGTGAGCGATCCGGTGGAGAGATCACTAGCGAGAATGATGACATGAGTAGCGACAAAGAGTGTGAGAGACACTCTCGCCGAAAGTCCAAGGGTTCCTGCTTAAAGCTAATCTGAGCAGGGTAAGCCGGCCCCTAAGTCGAGGCAGAAATGCGTAGACGATGGGAACTAGGTTAATATTCCTAGGCCAGGAGGATGTGACGGATCGCAGGTGTAGTGAGGTCTTATCGGATTGACCTTGCTGCTGAGCGGTTCCTGGAAATAGCCCTCCATCAGACCGTACCCTAAACCGACACAGGTGGACTGGTAGAGCATACCAAGGCGCTTGAGAGAACGATGTTGAAGGAACTCGGCAAAATACCTCCGTAAGTTCGCGAGAAGGAGGCCCGGGTTCAAGGCAACTTGGATCCGGGGGCACAAACCAGGGGGTGGCGACTGTTTACTAAAAACACAGGGCTCTGCGAAGTCGCAAGACGACGTATAGGGTCTGACGCCTGCCCGGTGCCTGAAGGTTAAAAGGAGGGGTGAGAGCTCCGAATTGAAGCCCAGGTAAACGGCGGCCGTAACTATAACGGTCCTAAGGTAGCGAAATTCCTTGTCGGGTAAGTTCCGACCTGCACGAATGGCGTAACGACTTCCCCGCTGTCTCCAACATCGACTCAGCGAAATTGAATTGCCTGTCAAGATGCAGGCTTCCCGCGGTTAGACGGAAAGACCCCGTGCACCTTTACTACAGCTTCACACTGGCATTAGGCCGAACATGTGCAGGATAGGTGGTAGGCTTCGAAGCAGGGACGCCAGTCTCTGTGGAGCCTTCCTTGAGATACCACCCTTGTTCTGCTTGATGTCTAACCGCGGTCCGTTATCCGGATCCGGGACCCTGTGTGGCGGGTAGTTTGACTGGGGCGGTCGCCTCCTAAAGCGTAACGGAGGCGCGCGAAGGTTGGCTCAGAGCGGTCGGAAATCGCTCGTTGAGTGCAATGGCAGAAGCCAGCCTGACTGCAAGACTGACAAGTCGAGCAGAGTCGAAAGACGGCCATAGTGATCCGGTGGTCCCAAGTGGGAGGGCCATCGCTCAACGGATAAAAGGTACGCCGGGGATAACAGGCTGATGGTGCCCAAGAGTCCATATCGACGGCACCGTTTGGCACCTCGATGTCGGCTCATCTCATCCTGGGGCTGGAGCAGGTCCCAAGGGTACGGCTGTTCGCCGTTTAAAGAGGTACGTGAGCTGGGTTTAGAACGTCGTGAGACAGTTCGGTCCCTATCTGCCGTGGGTGTAGGATACTTGAGAGGAGTTGCCCCTAGTACGAGAGGACCGGGGTGAACGGACCACTGGTGGACCTGTTGTGGCGCCAGCCGCAGTGCAGGGTAGCTATGTCCGGAAAGGATAACCGCTGAAGGCATCTAAGCGGGAAGCCCCCCTCAAAACAAGGTATCCCTGAGGGCCGTGGTAGACCACCACGTCGATAGGCCGGAGATGTAAGCGCAGCAATGCGTTCAGTTGACCGGTACTAATTGCCCGATAGGCTTGATTTGATCCAGTAAAAGCAAGACTGGAATAAGTCGGAAGTCAGACTTGGACAAAACCTGATGTTGGTGGCAAAAGCCGCGCCCAGCTTACGCAGGTGTGGCACGCAATTGCGCAAGCGCAATCGCTTCCGCCACCCGGCGCTTTGCAACGCAAAGCGCCGAACATGGATTTTTCCTCGGTTTGGTGGTCATAGCACGAGCAAAACACCCGATCCCATCCCGAACTCGGCCGTTAAGTGCCGGCGCGCCAATGGTACTGCGTCTCAAGACGTGGGAGAGTAGGTCACCGCCAAACCTAGAAAAAATCCATAACTC
>NZ_JBHTJT010000068.1:0-1946 GCF_042676185.1 Tropicimonas aquimaris
GACCTCGTCGTCGAACTGGCCAGCAACGATGGCTACATGCTGCGCAACTTCGTCGCGGCCGGCGTGCCCGTGCTTGGGATCGACCCGGCCGAGAGGCAGGCCGAAGCCGCTCGCGCGATCGGTGTCGAAACGCTGTCGGATTTCTTCGGCCTCGATCTGGCACGGTCACTGGCCAACGAGGGGCGCCGCGCCAGCCTCATCATCGCCAACAACGTCGTGGCCCATGTCGAGAACCAGAACGATTTCGTCGCGGGCATTCGGGCGTTGTTGCGGGACGATGGTGCTGTCGTGGTGGAGTTTCCCTACGTGCGCGATCTGGTGGAGAAGAACGAGTTCGACACGATCTACCACGAGCACCGCTGCTATTTTTCGGTGACCAGCGCGAAGAACCTGTTCCATCGGCACGGCCTCTTCCTGAACGATGTGAAACGCGTGCCGATCCACGGCGGATCGCTTCGTCTCAGGTTCGGGACGGTGTCGGATCCGACGCCTGCGCTGGCCGAGATCCTTGCCGAAGAGGCCGCGCTCGGGATGGACGGGTTCGAGTATTACCGCGGCTTTGGCGAGACCGTGAACGCCTTCCGCGAACGGGCGCGCGGGCTTGTGCTGGGCCTGAAGACATCGGGCAAGCGCATCGCCGGATACGGGGCGGCGGCCAAGGGAACGATCCTGCTCAACTACCTCGGTCTCGACGAACGGGTCCTGGACTTCGTGGTCGACAAGAACCCGCACAAGCAGGGCAAGTTCATGCCCGGCGTCACCATCGAGATTGGCGGGCCTGAGCGCCTGATCGAGGAAAGGCCGGATTACGTGCTGATCCTGCCCTGGAACTTTCGCGACGAGATCATTCGCCAGCAAGACGAGTATCTCGCCGGCGGCGGTCGCTTCATCGTGCCGATCCCCGATCTGGAGGTGGTCTCCAAGTGATCGATACGCCCATCGCGGCCCTCGGTGCGCCGAGGACAGATTGTCCGGCCTGCGGCGGAGGCGCATTGAAAGAGCTCCTGCATCTGCCGGCGATCCCGGTGCAAAGCTGCATCCTGCTGGACAGCGCCGCCGATGGCGCCGGCTTCCCGCGCCACCAGATGCGCCTGACCTTCTGCGAGGAATGCGGGTTCATCTTCAACGCCGCGTTCGACGAGCGGCTGATCGACTACGCCTCGGTCACCGAAGAGACGCAGCATTTCTCCGGGACCTTCAACGCCTTTGCCCGAAAGCTGGTGCAGGAGATCGTCGCGACCTGGCCGCTCGAAGGGCGCAAGGTGCTGGAGATCGGCTGCGGCAAGGGAGATTTCCTACACGAGTTGTGCCTGGCCGTGCGCTGCGGGGCGCTCGGTATCGATCCGGGATTCATCGAGGAACGACTGGAGACGCCACACGACGGCTCGCTGCGGTTTCAGCGGGAGTATTTCGACCCGGCGACCGTGAAGATGCGCCCGGACCTCGTGATCTGCCGCCATACGCTCGAGCATATCGGGGAGGTCAAGGATTTCGTCGACGCTATCCTGCCGCTGGTCTCCGACAGGCCCGATGCCGGGGTCTTCTTCGAGACGCCGGACGTGGGCAGGGTGCTGCGGGAAGGCGCGTTCTGGGACATCTACTTCGAGCATTGCTCCTATTTCACACCGAGCACTCACGCAGGGCTTTTCCGGTCGGCGGGCTACGAGGTGACGGCGCTGCGTCTCGATTACGGCGAGCAATACATCATCCAGAACGCTCGGGCCGGGCGTGGCGCGGCGTTGCCGCCATTCGCGGCCGAAGAGTCGCTAGATGAGCTTGCCGCGCTCGCAACCGCTTTCCCGACCAGGGTCGCCGAGGTCATGGGCCACTGGTACGACTTCGTCACCAGCCGGCACAAGGACGGCAGGCGCCTTGCGATCTGGGGCGGAGGATCAAAATGCGTGAGCTTTCTGACCTCGCTCGGCCTCGCCGACGAGATCGCGCAA
>NZ_JBHTJT010000069.1:0-1512 GCF_042676185.1 Tropicimonas aquimaris
AGCGGGTGGCCATAACCGGGTCTCAGGTCTCAACAGTGGTTTTGCATGAACCACACCGCCGAGGAGACCGGCTATGACCGCCACCGATACTACCGCCTCGACCTTGATGGTCGCCATCGACATTTCCAAGCATCGCCATGAAGTGTTGATCGGCGTCCCCGGCAAGAAGCGCCGTCGCCGACTGACGATCACGAACGCGCTGGACGACTTTCAGCGCTTGGCCACGGCGCTTTCCAGCTACGATCTGCCGGTGCGGATCGGGTTTGAGGCGACCGGCAACTACCATCGGCCGTTGGCGCACCACCTCGGCCAGGCCGGGTTCGATCTGAAGCTCGTCTCTTCCGTCGGTCTGGCCCGGACGCGTGAAGCCCTGCACAACAGCTGGGACAAGAACGATCCCAAGGACGCCCAGGTCATCCTGCACATGCTCGAGATCGGGGCTGTTCAGTTCTTCCATGATCCGCTTGTAACCGGCACTGCCGACATCCAGGAACTGTCGAAGACCCACGAGATCGTCTCGCGTTCGAAGACCGAGCTGTGGCATCGCATCCTGACCCACTACCTGCCGCTCTACTTTCCCGAGGCCGAACGCTTTCACCGCAGCTCGCGCACCGACTGGTTCCTGGCCTTCCTGGAGAAGTATCCGTCACCACACATGATCTCTGCCATGAGCTGCGAGGCCTTCATCGCCGATGCCTGGCAGGTAGTCGGCCGCAAGGTGTCCAAAGAACGCTTGCTTTCAGATATTTACGCCACGGCGGTTGGCTCCGTGGGATTGCCCGTCCACCCGGACTCCGATGCCGTTCGCATGTTCCGCCTCGTGCTGGCCGAAGGGCGTAGTCTGGTTCGACAGCGCGACGAGATCGAGGCGCGGGCCGTCGAGCTTCTCTCCGATCACCCGGACTACCAGCTCCTGACCACCGTCCCGGGGATCGGCCCGATAAACGCTCTGACCATTCTCGCCGAAGCCGGTGATCTGCGCCGGTTCCGGCACCACCGACAGTTTCTGAAGTTCTGCGGCATGGATCTCGCCACCGTGCAGTCCGGAATGTTCCGCGGCCAGAGCAGGATATCCAAATACGGCAACGCCCGGCTCCGCCGAACCTTCTGGATGGCCGGCCAGGTCGCGGTTCTCAAACGCACCAACAGCTTCCGCGACAAGTTCGAACGCTACATCGCGCGGGATCGACACAACGCCCATCTGCGTCGCAAGGCCTACACCGCAATCGCTGCCAAGATGGCGCGCACCGTACACGCCGTGGTCAAACACGGCGAACCCTATCGCCCCTTCTTCGAGGGGGTGAGCCCAGGCGGAAGGACCCTTGTCTGATAAGAGCCGTGGAGGCAGCTCGCTGACCTCGTAGATAATGTTCAGGTCTTCCGCTTGGGATTTTGGATCTCGTCTTAAGGACGGTGAGGGCCGCCATCGCGCGTACCCTGTGTTTGCTATGGGAGAGACCGCTTCTTGACGGCGGAGACCGCCTGGGCAACCATATCAGGGCATCCGGACAC
>NZ_JBHTJT010000070.1:0-1489 GCF_042676185.1 Tropicimonas aquimaris
CCATGATTTCGGAGGAACCGTACCGACCCGCCGCGGGTGCCGGGCGGGATCAGCCCGGAATTGCTTCCATCAGCGGCCGGATGCCGATCAGTGAGATCACCCGCTTGATGTTGTAGGCGAGGACGTGCAGCGCCATCTCGGTGCGGACGTTCTTCAGCCGCCGCGTCAGGAAATGGGTGGCGCCCATCCAGGCCTTGATGGTCCCGAAGGGGTGCTCGGCCGTGCACCGCCGGAGCGTCATCGGGTCGGGATCTCGGCGCAGGCGTTCCTGCATGTCGTCGACCAGGTGCTCGTGCTCCCATCGGGTGATCCGGCGTTCCTTGCCGCTGGTGCATCGAGACTGGAGAGAGCAATGCTGGCAGTCGTTGATCCAGTAGCGCGCGACCTTCAGGCCACCTTCTTCCCGCGTGTAGCGGTATGTCAGTTCCTTGCCGGCGGGGCAGCGATAGACATCCCGGTCAGGCTCGTAGTGGAAGTCGGCCTTCACGAACATGCCCTTGCTGCGGTTGCCTGAGGTTTCGGGCCGGGAAACGGTCGTGGTGATGCCTGCCTCGTGGCAGGCCAGGATCTCGGCGCTGCTGAAATAGCCCTTGTCGGCGATGGCGTGCAGATCCTCGCGGCCGAGCGCTTCCTTTGCCGCCGTCGCCATCGGGCTCAGTTGATCGCGGTCAAAGCCCTTGTTCGTGACCTCATGTGTCACGATCAGGTGGCTCCCGGTGTCGACGGCGCTCTGGACGTTGTAGCCGACGAGGCCGCTTCGGTGGGCGCTGGTCGCCATGGCGCGGGCGTCGGGATCGGTCAAAGATATCTGGCCGTCCGGCGCGTCCGCCAATGCCTCGTCCATCGCCTTCAGCCGCTCGATCTCCTGCCGGATGCGTCCGTACCGAAGGCCGAGACGGGACACCTTTTCCGCCCGAGCCTCGCCTTCCTCCTGGCGGTCGATCCGGATCATCTCCTGGATGTACCGCTCCACGTCTGCCTCGAGATGGGCGAGGCGGCTGGCGATCTTGCGCTTGGTGAAGTTGCGGTCGCGATTGTTCACGGCCTTGAACTTGCTGCCGTCGACGGCGACGCAGTCGCCCTTCATCACCCCGATCCGGCGACAGAGCTCGACGAACTGGGCGCAGGTCCGGCGGATCGCGGGGCCATTGTCGCGTCGGAAGTCCGCGATCGTCTTGTGGTCGGGTGCAAGCCGACCGGTCAGCCACATCACCTCGACATTCCGACCCGCTTCGCGTTCCAGCCGTCTGCTCGACGGGACCCGGTTCAGATAGCCATAGATGAACAGCTTGAGCAGGACCGAGGGGTGATAACCCGGACGACCTGTTCGCGCCGGGGCCGCACGCTCGAAACCAAGACCCGGCAGGTCCAGTTCATCGACGAAGAGATCAACCACTCGAACAAGGTGATCCTCGCCAATCCAGTCCTCCAATCGGTCCGGAAAGAGCACCGTCTGACTCCGGTCGATACCCTCGATGAAACCTGCCAT
>NZ_JBHTJT010000071.1:0-2285 GCF_042676185.1 Tropicimonas aquimaris
GGGCCTTGCTTTGTGCCAGCCGAAAGCTGTCGCCGTTCATCTCCAGGATTGAGACATGGTGGGTCAGGCGGTCGAGCAAGGCCCCTGTGAGGCGCTCGGATCCGAAGGTTTCGGTCCATTCATCGAACGGGAGGTTTGAGGTGATCAGGATGGAGCCGCGCTCGTATCGCTGGGAGATCAGTTCGAACAACAGTTCGGCACCGGTCTTGCTGAGAGGTACGAAGCCCAGTTCGTCGATGATCAGGAGTTTCTGTTTCAC
The DNA here is from genome assembly GCF_042676185.1 of Tropicimonas aquimaris. Lineage (NCBI taxonomy): Bacteria > Pseudomonadati > Pseudomonadota > Alphaproteobacteria > Rhodobacterales > Roseobacteraceae > Tropicimonas > Tropicimonas aquimaris. Next base: position 260 of record NZ_JBHTJT010000071.1, read on the forward strand.
CAGTTGCTTCTGAAGCCGCAGGAGTTGGCGCTCGTCTCGTGCTTCCATCAACTCGTGAACGATGGCGGCAGCGGTGGTGAAGCGGACTGCCATCCCCTTTTGACAAGCGGCCAGGCCGAGGCCGAGGGCCACGTGGGTCTTGCCGGTGCCGCTGGGACCGAGAGCGATGACGTTCTCGCAGCGGTCGATCCATTCGCAGCGTGCCAGTTCCAGCACCTGCATCTTGTTGAGAGACGGGATTGCCGCGAAGTCGAAGCTGTCGAGGCTCTTGGTTGCTGGGAATTTTGCGGCCTTGATCCGGCGTTCAATCATCCGCCTTTCCCGGTCGATGAGTTCCAGTTCGATCAGACGGACCAGGAACTGGACATGGTCACGACCCTCGGCAGCACAGAGCCGGGCCTGCTTATCGTATTCCCGCAGGATTGTCGGCAGCTTCAGCTTCTTGAGCTGATGGTTCAGTAGGATCTGCGGCGCTTCCGTCATGTCGCGCCACGGGTTGTCAGGCACATGTAGCTGGCCGCAGATGTCGTCGTTACCGTGGCCCTTGGCAGGAACGGATAGACATCCAGATCGAGCCGGGGTGGTCGCCGTTCGACCCGGCACAGCACCAGGTGCTTCACAGCGTCGAAGCTGATCGCGCCCATCTGGAGCGCCGTCTTCACGGCAGCATGGACCTCGTCCATCTCGAAGGTTTCCAACAGCCGTAGGACCTGCACATATTCGCGCCGTCCCGCCTTGAGCAGGCGCGCCTCCATCAGCCGTTGCAGGGTGGCGAACGCCTTGGGCAGATCCCATCCTGCCAGCGGTGCCGCCTGCTCGAAGGCGCCGATCTTCTTCTCCAGCAATGGCAGGTAATGGATCGGATCGAAGATCATGTCCTCGCGGTCGTAGCTGCGGCCATGCTGCGCGATAACCTCCCCACCACATCCGATCATTACCCGGTCGACATAGGCGCGGATCCAGACATCCCGGTATCCGAAGGCAACCGGCACCGAATAGTCATTGGTCTTGTAGCGCACCAAGGCGAGCGAGTTGACCCGCCCGGACGCCTGGTCACAGGCTTCGAAGGGAGTGACTGGCAGCGGCGCCATCGCCTCCAGATCGCGCTGGAGACGTTCGCCAATCGTCTCGCTGTGCCCGCGCAGCTTGTCATTCTGGCGTTTCCGGCACTGCTCTTCGAGCCAGTCATTGAAGGTGTCCCAGGTCGGGAAGGTCGGGATTGGCACCATGAAGTTGCGACGGGAATAGCCGACCAACCCCTCTACAGCACCTTTGTCGTTGCCCTTCCCAGGCCGCCCATAGCGATCCCGGATCACGTAGTGGGACAGCATCTCGCTGAACAGCTTTGCTCTGCGGCGTGTCCCATCCGGTTCGATCTTCGCCACCAAACAGCGGTCGTTGTCGTAAAGGATCGACTGCGGCACAGCTCCGAAGAACGCGAAGGCGTGGACATGGCCATCCATCCAAGCTTCCGCCGTCGCCGCCGGATAAGCCCGGACATAGCAGGCATCGCTATGCGGCACATCCAGCGCGAAGAAGTGGGCCTTCTGTTCAACGCCTCCGATCACCACGACCGCTTCGCCAAAGTCGGCCTGGGCATGACCCGGCGTGTGCGTCAGGGGAACGAACACTTCGCGATGCCGCCGACCGTGTTCCCGCACGTAGTCCTTGATGATGGTGTAACCGCCCGCGTACCCGTGCTCGTCACGGAGCCGCTCAAAGATCCGCTTGGCCGTATGGCGCTGCTTTCGAGGGCGCTCCCGATCCTCCGATAGCCACTGATCGATGATCCCGGTGAACCCGTCCAGCTTCGGGCGCTTGATCGGTGCTGAACGCCGGTAACCCGGCGGAACCGAAAACGCCAAGATCTTGCGAACCCTGTCACGAGATATTCCGAAATGCCGGGCCGCTTCACGCTGACTCATGCCTTCCGCGCACGCCAGACAAACCATGCGATACAAATCCACGGTGAAGATCCTCCCGCCCTCCCTCCGTCAAATCAAGAAGGGCAAAGGTGGACGACTTT
>NZ_JBHTJT010000072.1:0-540 GCF_042676185.1 Tropicimonas aquimaris
GTGACCTCCTCCCCCGCTTCGAGTCGCATGCCGGTCCGGCACGCGCGCTGGCTATACTCGACGATGGGCATCTGCGCGGTCTGGCTCGCCAGCTTCATCGGGCCCAGCCGATCCAGAGAGTCGCGTCGCGCAACCCAGGCGCTCATCGGTTCCGCAAGACGGAAGTTTCCATCGTACAGATCTTCGAAGCGGCGGCCATTGGGGGATGCGTCGCAGAAAAACGCTCTGTCGTCCCATGCGCCACGATTGGTGAAGAACGCCGCCCGCGACCAATAGATGTCTGCGCCCGATCTTTCGAGGTCGCCGACGGCCAGTTCCAGGTGGTTCGGGAACCAGTAGTCGTCCTGGTTGAGAAAGGCGACATAGGGCGCTTCGGCCAACTTCATCCCGACCGAGTTCGGCCCCGCTTGCTCGCCGAACCTTTCGGGCAGATTGATGAACTTGATGCGGTGGTCCCCCAACGCCTTGATCCGGGATTCGGTGTCGTCCGTGCAGCCATCGCCGACGACCAGCGCCCGCCAGTTCCGTTCGGTCTGCGCA
>NZ_JBHTJT010000073.1:0-918 GCF_042676185.1 Tropicimonas aquimaris
CCGGCGGCAGATGCCGTTCCGGGCGCCAGTTCTTTATGTTTGGCTGGCCGCTATCGGACAGCCTCGTAGCTCCGCCCATGGTGAAGCAGCGCCCAGACGGTGCGTGCCATCTTCGCTGCCAAAGCGACGACGGCAACATTGGGGTGGGCACGGGCAAGCAGCGCGCGCAACCACCTGCCGGTTGCAGTGTCCTCCCGACAGACAACGGGCATGGCGGCGCGCGCCCCCTGGATCAACATCTTGCGCAGATATCGACTGCCTCGCTTTGTGATGCCAAGGAGCCTGGGCTTGCCGCCAGTCGTCGACTGGCGCGGGACGAGGCCGAGCCATGCGGCGAGATCTCGGCCCTTCGAGAACGTGGCTGCGTTGCCGACAGCCGCGACGAGCGCCGTCGCGTTCAGCGCTCCGATTCCGGGAATGCCGGTCAGGCGCCTGGCTCGCTCGTCTGATCGGGTCATGGCTGCAAACTCGGCATCGAACGATTTGATGCGTCGGTCCAGATCCGCCCAGCGTGAAAACATGTCCTCGAGCAGGAAGGCCATGCGCGGGCTCAACGTCTCGGTGCTGCTACCCAGCAACTCGTTCAACTTGTGCCGTAGTTTCGCGTGGCCCTGCGCCACGATATGACCGCGTTCGAGCAGCAGGCTTCGGATCTGGTTGGTCAGCGACGTGCGCTCTCCCACGAGCCGGTCGCGCACCCGGTGCAAGGTTTGGACGTCGAGCTGCTCCTCGCTTTTGAGTTCAACGAACCGCATCGTCGGGCGCGTGGCCGCTTCGGCAATGGCCTCGGCATCACGGTCGTCGTTCTTCTGCGCCTTGACATAGGGGCGCACATATTCCGGCGACATCAGCCGAACCTCGTGTCCCAGTGCCGCCAACGACCGGCCCATGTGATGGGCGCCACAGCATGCTTCCATC